>NZ_JBBJUL010000003.1:0-367609 GCF_037725245.1 Sphingobium anseongense
CCGGGGACGGATTCGAACCGCCGACACTGCGATTTTCAGTCGCATGCTCTACCAACTGAGCTACCCGGGCGTGCGGCCCGGCGGTTAGGTCGGGCGGCAAAGGAGCGGTGCCTATAAGCGTTAGGACTTGTCGCTGTCCAGCCCATAATCACCGCTTTTTTCGTCATCGGACCATGCCGGCGGACCGGGCACGCGATAGCCGTCGCCCAGCCATTGCAGCAGGTCGCGGTCGCGGCACCGGGCGCTGCAAAAGGGACGGGTGGCGGCACTGGCCGGCTGGCGGCACACGGGGCAGGAAGCGGATTTAGGCGACATGGCCGGCCGATATGGCGAGCGCTGCGTCGGCCTTCAAGGCGACCGCGCCGCCACGTCGTTGCGCCAATCGGTCCATCCACTCGCGCCGCTTGTACAGCCGGTCGATCAGCGTGGGCGCGGCGGTGATGGTGATCGCGCCGATCGACCCATGCCGCTCGGCGCGACGCAGCAGCGCCAGCGCCGCGCTTTCCAGCGGGTCGGCGCGCAGGAGTTCGATCAGGCTCGCGCGCTCGCGCCGGCGGATGATCTGGACGAAGCCAAAGCCGTTGACCGCGGTCCGCTCGAACGGCAGCGGCAGATATTTGTCGATCTGCGCGGCGGCGATGATGCGCTCGTCCTTGTTGTTCATGGTGGGAAGATCGATGCCGATCGACCCGCTGATGCCCATACGGCGGATCGCCTGGGCGGCGAGCTTGGCGCCCTTGGGGCCAAGCTGCGCCGGCGGCAGGCTGCCGTCGATATCGATCAGCACCATCGCGGGAGTGGGAAAGATGCGCAGCGCCGCATCCTCGCTGCCGACCTCGCCCGACATCGCTTCTTCCAGCAACTCGCTCCAGCCATGCGCTTCCAGCCGGTCTTCCTCATGCGCGGGGCAGGGGGTGATGGGGGCGCCCGACGCGCGCAATTGCTGCAACAGGCTGGGCGCGGGATGGGGCTTGCTGCCGGGCGGAGCGATGCGGCCGGTGGCAAGCTTGGAGCGCCCCTCCTCGGGAATCGCCTCGCGCCAGATTTCGACCAGCACCTGCGCGCCCTCTGCGACCTTGGGCGGGATCGGCTCGATCAGGATCTCCTCGCCCGTATCGAGGCGCACGATGCCGCGCTTGCGCGGGATCACGGTTCGGATCAGGCGTCCTTGCGCCACTGCGCCGGCGCGCGCCTGGGCGCCTTCGCGCTCGATCCGCGCCTCGACCAGCCTGCCTTTTTCAATGAGCGCGGCGCGGGCCTCGCCGACGCCTTCTTCATACAGCCATTCAGCCATTGCGTGCCTCAATCATTCCGGCCGTCAGCCACAGGGATAGCCCGCCGCGCGCAGCAGCGTGCGGGTTTCGTAAAGCGGCAGGCCCATGATCGCGCTGTGGCTGCCCTGGATGGCGCGGATGAGGCCGGCGGCGCGGCCCTGTATGGCGTATCCGCCCGCCTTGCCGCGCCATTCGTCGCTGGCGATATAGGCGTCGACCTCCGGCGCATCGAGCCGCTTGAAGGTGACGCTGCTGTCCGACAGCCGATGGCGCGCTCGCCCCTCGGCGTCGATCAGGGTGATCGCGCTGAACACGCGATGGCGGCGCCCGGACAGCAGGGCGAGGCAATCGCGCGCCTGCGCTTCGCTGTCCGCCTTGGGCAGGATGCGACGGCCCACCGCGACCACGGTGTCGCCCGACAGGACCAGCGCGCCTTTATGGCGCGCCGCGATCGCCAGCGCCTTTTGCGCTGCGACGCGCGCCGCATAGGGTCCGGGCAATTCGGCCTTGCCCGGCGTTTCGTCGATATCGGCGGGGTCGACCAGATCGGGAATGACCCCCATCTGCTCCAGCAGATCGAGACGGCGTGGCGAGGCGGAAGCCAGGATCAGGCGCATGGCGCTGCTGTCCCCCGGATTATTTGAAACGATAGGTGATCCGACCCTTGGTCAGGTCATAAGGGGTGAGTTCGACCAGCACTTCGTCGCCCACCAGCACGCGGATGCGGTTCTTGCGCATCTTGCCGGCGGTGTGGCCGAGAATTTCGTGGTCATTCTCAAGCTTCACGCGGAACATGGCGTTGGGGAGAAGCTCCACAACGGATCCACGCATTTCAAGCAGTTCTTCTTTCGCCATAATATCCCGGAATTTGAAAATCGCGCCGCCATAGCGGCATTTACGCCAAATGGAAAGTCATGCCTGCGCGCCGAAGCGATCCCCTGCGGCATGAAGCGCGGCGAAGATGCCATCGAGCTGACCGATGGTCAGGCAATAGGGCGGCATCAGGTAGATGGTGTTGCCAAGCGGACGCAGCAAGAGGCCGCGTTCAAGGAAAAAGGCGCGCAGCGCGGGGGCGAGATCGGACAGATAGCCGGCGTCCGCCGCGATCAGGTCGATCGCCGCGATCACGCCCAGCTGGCGCGGATTGGCGAAGGCGGGATGCGCCGCCAGCCGGTCGAGCCGCGTCGCCATTTCCGCCGAGAGGTTGGCGATGCGCCCCAGCACATCCTCCTCGCGCCAGATCGCGAGGTTGGCGGCGGCCGCCGCGCAGGCGATCGGGTTGGCGGTATAGCTGCTCGAATGATAGAAAAGCCGCGCCCGGTCTGTCGAACTATGCGCGTCGAAGATCGCGCCCGTCGCCAGCGTCGCCGCCAGCGGGATGGCGCCGCCGGTGATCCCCTTCGCCACCGCCATGATGTCGGGCACGACGCCGGCCTGCTCGCATGCGAACAGCGTGCCGGTGCGGCCCCATCCGGTCATGACTTCATCGGCGATCAGCAATACGCCGTAGCGCGCGCAAATCCGCGCCATGCTGCGCAGCACGGATGCGGGATAGACCAGCATCCCGCCCGCGCCCAGCACCAGCGGCTCGACGATGAAGGCGGCGGGCGGATCGTCCCTGTCGGCGCAGGCCGCCTCCAGCGCCGCGAGTGCCGCAGCTTCGCGCCCGGCGGCGGGGAAGGGAATGGTGCCGACATCGAACAGCAGCGGCGACCATGCCCGATTATACACGCCGCGCTCGCCCACCGACATCGTGCCGATGGTGTCGCCATGATAGCTGTGCTCCAGCACCAGGATGCGGCTCCGCGCGGCCGGCCCGCCGTCCAGTGCCCGGTTGTACCAATGCCCAAGCGCCATTTTCAGCGCAACCTCGACCGCCGTCGATCCGCTGTCGGAGAAAAACACGTGCGACAGCGCAGGGCGGTCGGGCGCGCGGGGTGCGAGCCTTACCAGTTCATGCGCCACCGCTTCGGCCGGATCATGGGTGTACCCCGCGAAGATCAGCTGGTCGAGCGTGCCCGCCTGCTCGGCTATGGCGGCGGCGATGCGCGGGTGGCAATGGCCATGCGTCGTCACCCACCAGCTCGAAATCCCGTCGATCAGCGTTCCGCCATCGGCCAGATGCAACACCGCGCCCTCCGCCCGCGTCACGCGCGGGATCGGCTCGTTCAGGCCATGCTGGGTAAAGGGGTGCCACACGGGGGATGCCATCGCGGCGGTTTAGCGCCCTCCCTCTGCCGCGCAACATCGAATGCGATTGACGGAAAGCCCGCGCGTGTTCCACAACGGCGCGAACAGGGGATGGCCGGGGGGCTTCATGACGATATTCAGGTGGGCGGCGTTGCCGCTGCTGGTGGCTCTGCTGATCGGGGTCGCCCCCGCGCATGCGCAGGAAAAGACCGGCAACAAGCCCGGCTTCACTTTGCCCACGGGCAGCGCGCGGATCGTGCTGATGCGCCCTTCGATCAGCGTCGGCGAACAATCCACAGGCGGCATGTTCGAACCCAATGCCGATTGGACCATGCAGGCCCGCGACAATCTGGCCCGCGCCATCGCCGCTGTGCAGGGGCAATTGGGCAACAGCGTCGTCGACATCATCGAACCGGTCGGCGCCGACGCAGCGGCGCTGGCCGAATATCAGGGGCTGTTTTCGACCGTCGCGGACCAGGTGATCGTCTATCAGTTCTTCCCCGGCAACCGCCTGCCGACCAAGAAGCGCAAGGACAGCTTCGAATGGACCATGGGGCCGGGCGTCGCGACGCTGCCCGGTCTTGCCGGGGCGGACTATGCGCTGTTTATCGCGACCGAAGATCAGTTCGGATCGACCGGGCGCAAAGCGGTTCAACTGCTGGCCGCATTGGGCGGGGTGTCGGTGCCGGTGGGCGTGCACAAGGGCTTTGCCGGGCTGGTGGACATTCGCACCGGCGATCTCGTCTGGCTGAACGCCGATTTGCAGATGGGCGGCGACGTGCGCACGGCTGAAGGCGCGCAAAGGCGCGTCGCGCAACTGTTCGAAGGTTTTCCGGGCCGTCCGGTGGCGGTCGCGGTCGTGGCGGGGCGCTGACCATGATGCGCCCTGTCGCCTGGCTGGCGGCGCTGGTTGCAATCGCCGCCGCGCATCCCGTGCAACCGGCGACGCCACCGGCGCTGCCACCCTATACCCAGGCCTATGAACCGGCCGGGGTCGACGAACGCGGCCTGTGGATGCAGGTCGACGAGCTGGAGCGCAATCTTCGCCAATCGCCCTTCATCATCGCCGACCCCCACCTCAATGCCTATGTCCGGGGCGTGCTGTGCCGGACGGTCGGGGACGATCGCTGCCGGTCGGTCAGGCTGTATGTCGTGCGCAATGACGGGTTCAACGCGACGATGGCGCCCAATGGCATGATGATGGTGTGGTCGGGTCTGCT
This sequence comes from Sphingobium anseongense, assembly GCF_037725245.1. Lineage (NCBI taxonomy): Bacteria > Pseudomonadati > Pseudomonadota > Alphaproteobacteria > Sphingomonadales > Sphingobiaceae > Sphingobium > Sphingobium anseongense. The sequence continues at coordinate 4,685 of NZ_JBBJUL010000003.1, forward strand.
GTTGCGGGTACGGGACGAAGCGGAACTGGGATCGGTACTGGGGCATGAATTCGCCCATTTCGAACTGCGGCACATGCTCGATCGCTTCAAGCAGCAGCGTGGGGTTACCGATATTTTGAGCTGGGCCGCGGTGCTGTCGCCGACCGTCTATACGTCGATATCGGCGACCGCCATCGGTTCGATCTTCGCTTTTTCCCGCGCCCAGGAGCAGGAGGCCGACCTGCTGGGATTGCGCTATCTGGCCGAATCGACCTATCCCTCGACAGCGGCGGCACAGGTCTGGGAAAGGCTCATGGCAGAGGCTGACGCGACAGCGGCCGGGCGCAAACGCAAACCTTCCGTCCATCGCTACACCGCCGGCCTCTTCGCCAGCCACCCGACCGAACTGTCCCGCGCCACCTATCTGCGCGCTGCCGCCGCCAAGGTCGGCGACGCGGGCGATCCCGCCGCCGCCGCCTATCGCGCGGGTCTGGCCAAGTGGCTGCCGCATTTTCTGGCCGACCAGATCAAGCTCAACGATTTCGGCGGCACCGACTATCTGCTGGGGCAGTTGGCGGCCGATGGCTGGACCGCCGACCTGCTCTATGCCCGCGCCGAACTCTATCGCCAGCGCGGTCATCCACGCGATCTGGTCAGCGCCGCGCAATTTTATCAATCGGCGATCGACGGCGGCTTTGCCGGGGCGGAGGCGTATCGCGGCCTTGGCCTGTCGCTGCTGCGCAGCCAGCAGGTCGATGCCGGACGCACGGCGCTGCGCACCTATCTCGAACGCGCGCCGGACGCATCCGACACGGCGATGATGCAGGCGCTGGTCGCACAATGAAGGGGAAAATGATGCGTGCTGCTATGGGACTGGCCCTGGCTTTGCTGCTGGTCGGGCAGCCGCTCGCGGCGGGGAATGTGCTTGTCGTTCCGGGGCAAAAGCGGCTGGTCGCCAAATCGGCCCTGTCGATCACGCCGGCAAGCGAATGGAACAGGCTCGGCGCGCGCCCGGGCCGCTATGCCGAAACATGGACGCTCGACGGCGATCTGCTCAATGACGTAACTTTCTATGGCGGTATCGGCGCGGACAAGACGCTGTTTCGCGAAGTCGACAAGCGTAACCGTCCGCTGCCGCGCGTCTCGGCGACCATGCTGGCGACCGACATTCCGGCGCTGCTCGAAAGCAGCTACCGCATCGCGCTGGGCACGCCGCTGATGACGATCGACAGAGTCGAACCCGCGCCTTTCGCGGGCAGGCCGGGCATACGTTTCACCTACAGCTTCACCCGGCAGGGCGATATGGTAAAGCGCCTGGGCGAAGGGCGCGGCGCGATGATCGGCGGTCAACTTTACATGATCACCTACGAAGCGCCCGCGCTCTACTATTTCGCTCGCAGCCTGGCGGCCTTTCATCAGATAGCGGACAGCGCCGCGCTGTAGCGGCGGGCCGGTCTCGCCCGGCCCGCCCCGCCCGTCACCAGATTTTCACCCGCTCCTGCGGTGTCAGGTACAGCGTATCGCCCGGCGCCGGCTTGAACGCCTTGTACCAGGCGTCGAAGTTGCGCACGGTGTTGGCGCGATATTGCGATGGGCTGTGCGGATCGGTGATCAGCCGCTGGCGGAGATTGGCCTCGCGATAATTGCGGCGCCAAACCTGCGCCCAGCCCAGGAAAAAGCGCTGGTCGCCGCTGGTGCCGTCGATCACGGGCGCGGCCTTCCCCTTCAGCGACGCGTGATAGGCGTCGAGCGCCAGCGCCACCCCGGCCAGATCGCCGATATTTTCGCCAAGCGTGAACGCGCCCTTCACATGCGCGCCGGGGAAGGGCGCGTAGCCGTCATATTGCTTGACCAGCCGGTCGGTCAGCTCCTTGAACGCGGCGACGTCAGCATCGGTCCACCACTGATTGAGCTTGCCCGTCTCGTCATATTTCGCGCCCTGGTCATCGAAATGATGGCTCAGTTCATGCCCGATCACCGCGCCGATGCCGCCATAATTGACCGCCGGGTCGGCATGGGGATCGAAAAAGGGCGGCTGGAGGATGGCGGCAGGAAAGACGATCTCGACCATGCCGAAATCGGCATAGGCGTTGATCTCCATCGGCCTCATCTGCCATTCCCAGCGATAGATCGGCTTGCCGAGCTTGCCGACATTATAGTCGAATTCGAACTGGTTGGATCGCATCGCATTGCCCAGCAGGTCGTCGCGCTTGATCCTCAGCCCCGCATAATCGCGCCAGCGGTCGGGGTAGCCGATCTTGGGAGTGAAAGCGGCCAGCTTCTTGTGCGCGCGCGCCTTGGCGGGGGCGCTCATCCAGTTCAGGCCGTCGATGCGCCTGCCCATCGCCGCGATCACGTTGCGCACCAGATCGTCCATGGCCGCCTTGGTTTCGGGCGGGAAATGCCGCGCGACATAGAGTTTGCCGACCTCTTCGCCGAGCGTGCCCTTCAGGAAATCGACGCCGCGCTTCCAGCGTTCCTCGCGCTGCGGCGTGCCCGACAAGGTGGTGCCGTAAAGGGCGAAATCCTCGTCCGCTATGGCCTGGGGCAACTGGTCGGCGAAGCTGTGCAGGCTGCGGATCAGCAGCGCGTCTTTCAGGACGTCGACGGGGGCCTTGGCGATCAGCGCCGCTTCGCCGGTCAAGGCGGTGGGCTGGGCGACGATCAGCGCCTGCGGGGCCAGCCTGTTCGTGGCGAAGAACGCGGCGAAATCGAATCCCGGCGCGGACTTTTGCAGGTCCGCCAACGTCATCCTGTTATAGGTCTTGTCGGCATCGCGACTGTCGATCTGGCTCCAATGCACCTTGGCGATGTCCGTTTCGAACGCCATCAGCGCCGCGGCTCGCGCCTTTGCATTCCCTTCCCCCGCCAGTGTCAGCATCCTTTCAAGATGCGCCACATAGGCGGTGCGGATGGTCGCCATCCGCGCATCGGGATCGATATAGTAGTCGCGATCGGGCAACCCCAGGCCGCTCTGGCGCAGCGTCAGTATATAGGCTTGCGGGTCCTTGTCGTCCTGTCCCACGCGAATGCCGAACGGCGTGCCGACGCCCGCCCGCGCCGCCTTGGCCGCCAGGGCGGCATATTCCGCCTTGGTTTTCACCGCCGCGATTTCGCTCAACCATGGCTTGATCGGGTTCAGCCCCTTCGCTTCGACCCTCGCGCCGTCCATATAGCTCGCATAGGCGTTGCCGATCTTGCTGGCCGGATCGGTCATCGCCTGTTCCAGTATCGCCCTGGTGCGCGCGCGCGACAGTTCGTCCAGCACGTTGAACGCCCCGAAATTCGATTTGTCGGCGGGGATCGGCGTTGCCCTCGCCCAGCCGCCATTGGCGTGATGATAGAAATCTTCGCCCGGCCTGACCGACGGGTCCATGCCCGCGCTGTCGAAACCGTAGTTGCCGAAGGTCGGCCTGCCGTCCGCCGCCGGGGCGGAGGCGGACCCCGGTGAAGGCGCGGGAGCCTGTTCGGCGTAGGCGACCGAACCGGCGATGGCGATGGCGATCATCGCCGCGCCCTTATGGAGATATTTCATGCTGCATCCCTTGTCACATGCTGCGGGCGGCGAGCGCCCCTATGCCATGAGGCTTGGCGTGCACGCGGCCCCCAAGTCCATGTCATCGGTCGAAAAGGCGCGTCGATTGCTCGAACGCGCTATGCCGGCTGCAACGCACGAAGATCGATATGGTCGCGAAACGCTTGCGCGAGCGTCAGCGGCGTCAGCGGCGCAAGCAGGGGCAGCCGGCCCAGCGACGCCACGCCCGACAATCGGGGAATGATGCGCTCATTTTCGCCATGCGCCTCGCCGATGAACGCGATGCCCGCGACCGGCACGCCGCGCGTGCGTAACGCCTCGATGCTCAGCAGGCTGTGATTGATCGTGCCAAGCCCGGTGCGCGCGCACAAAATGACCGGCAGGCCCCATTGCACGAACAGGTCGGCCATCAAAATCGTTTCGCTGACGGGCACCAGCACGCCGCCCGCGCCCTCCACGACCAGGGGACCATCGACGGCGGGCAAGGCGAGTGCGCCGGGATCGATCGCCACCCCGTCGATGCGCGCGGCCAGATGCGGCGAAGCGGGGGTCGCCAGGCGATAGGCTTCGGGCAGGATATGGCTGGCCGGCAGGCCGGACAGGTGCATCACCGTTTCGCTGTCCCCTTGCGGAACCGTGCCGGCCTGGATCGGCTTCCAATAATGCGCGCCCAGCGCCCCGGCGAGGCCCGCGGCAAAGACCGTCTTGCCGATGTCGGTATCGGTGCCGGTGACGACGAAGCGGCTCACCGGATCGCCGCACGCAGCGCTTCGCCCAGCGCGGCCACGTCGGCGCGCCCGACATTGAGCGTCAGCGACAGGCGCAGCCGGCTGGTGCCCGCCGGCACGGTGGGCGGGCGGATGCCGCGCACGTCGAACCCGGCCTCTTGCAATGCCTTTGCGGCTGCCATCGTTCGCTTGTCCTCGCCTAGGATCACGGGCACGATCTGGCTGCGCGGACTGGGCAGCTTGAGCGGCGCGCATATGGCCTCGGCCGCATCCTGCCGCAACACCGTTAGCCGTGCGCGCAAATCGTCGGCGCTTTCCACCCGATCGAGCGCGGCGGCGACCGCGACCGCCATCAGCGGCGACGGCGCGGTCGAAAAGATGAAGGCGCGGGCGCGATTGACCAGATAATCGATATGCACGCCCGGCCCGCAGATCAGGGCGCCCTCGACCCCCAGCGCCTTGCCGCAGGTGTGCAGCGTGATGACATTGTGCATCCCGTCCAGCCCGGCGGACAATCCGCGCCCCGCCGGACCATAGACGCCGGTGCCATGCGCTTCATCCAGCACCAGCATCGCGTCGTGCCTGGCGGCCAGCACGGCCAGATCGGAAAGCGGCGCGAAATCGCCGTCCATAGAATAGAGCGTCTCGACACCGATCCACACCCGGCCCTTGCCGCCCTCGCTGCGCCAGCCGCCGATCAGGTCGGCAAAGCTCTGCACGTCATTGTGACGGGCCATCAGCGTCGTCGCCTTCGATCGGGCAAAGCCGTCATGGGCGCTGGCGTGGATCAGTTCGTCGACGACGATCAGGTCGCCCCGCTGCGGCAATGTCGCATATAGCGCCAGATTGGCGACGAAACCGTTGGCCATGAACAGGGCCGCTGGCGTGCGGAAGAAACTCGCGGCCTTGGCCTCCAGCCCTTCATGCTCGGGCGCATTGCCGCGCAGCAGGCGCGATCCCCCTGATCCCACCGGCACGCCGCGCCCGACCGCGTCGGCGACCGCCTGGCCGATGATCGGATCGCCGGCCAGCCCCAGATAATCGTTCGATGAAAAGTCGCGGCCGGCACGGGACACAAGGCTGCGCAGGCGGCCTCGCTGCTCCAGCGCGGCAAGCTGGCTGCGAAAGGGTTCGCTGGTCATGCGCGCGCTATAGGCTGGGTGCCGACACGCGGGCAAGCCCCGCGATCAGGCGGCGCGGATGCGGGGCAGGGGGGCGACTGTCACGCGGTTGCGCCCGCCACGCTTGGCCTCGTAAAGCGCCGCGTCCGCTGCGCCGAGCCAGCCGTCGCTGTGCAATCGGCCCGTGCCGATCGCGGCGACGCCGAAGCTGGCGGTGACGTGGATCGGCGTTTCATGCTCGATCTCCAGCTTGGCGATCGCCTCGCAAAAACGCTGCGCCGCGAGCAGCGCGTCGTCTTCGTCCGTTTCGGGCAGCAACAGGGCGAACTCCTCGCCGCCTATCCGCCCTAGTGAATCGCTGGGGCGTTTGAGCATGGTGCATAGTTCGGCGACGGCCTGGATCGTGCGGTCGCCGACCGGATGGCCGTGGCTGTCGTTGATCCGCTTGAAATGGTCGATGTCGAGCAGCAGCAGGCTGGCGGGCCGCTGGCGGCGATCGAACAGCGCGATGGCCTTGTCCATTTCCGCGATGAAGGCCCGGCGCGTCAGCGCGCCGCTCAGAAAGTCGCGCTCGGCGATGCGACGCAGTTCCATCTGTTCGACGATGATTGCCGCCAGGCTTTGCAATATCTCGATCTGCGCCGGATCGAAGGCGCGGGGGCGGGTGTCGATCGCGCACAGCGATCCGATATTATAGCCATCGGGCGTCCGCAACGGCACGCCGGCATAGCTGGCCACGCCGGGGTCGCCGGTCACCAGCATATTGTCGCAAAACCGCGGGTCCTGCGTCGCGTCGGGCACGATCATCGGGCCGGAATCGCGAATGGTATGATCGCAAAAGGCGACGTCGCGGGGCGTCTGGCTTATTTCCAGGCCGGGGTGCGACTTGAACCATTGCCGGTCGGCGTCGATCAGCGACACGGCGGACATCGGCACGTTCAGCACCGCGCGGACCAACTGGGTGATCTTGTCGAACGCGCCTTCGGCCGGCGTATCCAATATGTCGTAGCGTTCGAGCGCGGCGAGGCGGCCAGGCTCGTCGGACAGTTTGTCGTGCGATGTCATCATGGTCACTCCAGATCCATGGCCATGCTATCGGGCGGCGCGCATGAAAGCGAGCGGGAGCCGGCCGATCTTCGGCTGTCAGCCCGAAATTCGTGTCCGATGGTCCCGATGCCGGCGAAATGCAGCGCGCGCGGATCGGCTCATCGCGATTTTGGGGCATCGCCTTGGCCGCTGCGGATATTTTCTGTCGCGGCAGGACCAAATGGAAAGGCCCCGCCGGTCGCCCGGCGGGGCCTCCCCCCCTTAGCCGTTAGACCTAGACGCCGTGCGCCAGCGCCGCGAGCAGCAGCAGGGCGACGATGTTGGTGATCTTGATCATCGGGTTGACCGCTGGTCCCGCCGTGTCCTTGTAGGGATCGCCCACGGTGTCGCCGGTCACGGCCGCCTTATGGGCTTCGCTGCCCTTGCCGCCATGATTGCCGTCCTCGATGAACTTCTTGGCATTGTCCCACGCGCCCCCGCCCGAGGTCATCGAGATCGCGACGAACAGTCCCGACACGATCACGCCCAACAGCAGCGCGCCCAATGCGGCAAAGCCGTTGGACACGCCGGCGACCTGCGCGATGATGAAATAGACCGCGATCGGCGCCAGCACCGGCAACAGGCTGGGCACGATCATTTCCCTGATCGCCGCCTTGGTGACGAGGTCGACGGTGCGGGCATAGTCGGGCTTGCTGGTGCCGTCCATGATGCCCTTGTTTTCGGCAAATTGCGCGCGGACGTCCTTGACCACGTCGCCGGCCGCGCGGCCCACGGCGGTCATGCCCATCGCCCCGAACAGATAGGGGAGTAATGCGCCGAGCAACAGCCCGACGATGACATAGGGGTTGGAGAGGCTGAAATCGACGGGGGCGGTAAGGCCCAGCGCCGAATTGTAGAATTTCAGGTCCTCCGTGTACGCGCCGAACAGCACCAGCGCGGCCAGCCCCGCCGAGCCGATGGCATAGCCCTTCGTCACCGCCTTGGTCGTGTTGCCGACCGCGTCGAGCGCGTCGGTCTTGACCCGGACGCTGTCATCCAGATGCGCCATTTCGGCGATGCCGCCCGCATTGTCGGTGACAGGGCCATAGGCGTCGAGCGCCACGACCATGCCGGCCAGCGCCAGCATGGCGGTGGCGGCAAAGGCGATGCCGATCAGGCCCGCCAGCTGGTGCGCGACGATGATGCCCGCCACGATCACCAGCGTGGGCAGCGCGGTCGATTCCAGGCTGACGGCCAGCCCCTGGATGACGTTGGTGCCGTGGCCGGTCTCGGACGCCTTGGCGATCGAGCGGACCGGGCGGTAATTGGTGCCGGTATAATATTCGGTGATGACCACCAAAAGCCCGGTGACGGCCAGCCCGACCATCATCGACCAGAACAGGTCCATGCCGGTATAGCCGCCGACCCCGTCCAGATCCGCGCCGAACACCGCGTTCATGTCGCCCAGCGTGCGCCAGGTGACATAATAGATGGCGGGGATGGAGAGGATCGCCGTGACCCAGAAGCCCTTGTAGAGCGCGCCCATGATCGACTGGCTTTTGCCCAGCCGCACGAAATAGGTGCCGACGATGGAGGTGATGATGCACACGCCGCCTACGATCAGCGGGAGCGACATCAGGTTCATCTTGAAGGCGTTATCGACCCCCGCGACCAGCAGCGCGATCAGCACCATGGTGGCGCCGACGGTGACGACATAGGTTTCGAACAGGTCGGCGGCCATGCCCGCGCAATCGCCGACATTGTCGCCGACATTGTCGGCGATGACGGCGGGGTTGCGTGGATCGTCCTCCGGTATCCCGGCTTCGACCTTGCCCACCAGATCCGCGCCGACGTCAGCCGCCTTGGTGAAGATGCCACCGCCAAGGCGCGCGAAGATGGAAATGAGGCTCGCGCCGAACGCCAGCGCGACCAGGCTGTCGATGACCAGCCGATCGTCGGGCGCATGGCCAGCGGGACCGGTCAGATACCAGAAGAACAGGCTGATCGCGAGCAGGGCGAGGCCCGCCACCAGCATCCCGGTGATCGCCCCGGCCCGGAACGCGACCGTCAGTCCGCTTTGCAGCGTGCCGCGACAGGCTTCGGCGGTGCGGACATTGGCCCGCACCGAAATATTCATGCCGATAAAGCCCGCCGCGCCCGACAGGATCGCGCCGATGAGGAAGCCCGCCGAAGAGATAGGCGCTCCGTCGCGCGGATAGTCGAGAAACGCATATACCAGCGCGGCGACGACCACGCCGACGACCGCGATGGTGGTATATTGGCGGCCCAGATAAGCGCGCGCGCCTTCCTGGATCGCGCCGGCGATCTGCTGCATCAATTCATTGCCCGCGGGCGCTGCAAGCACCTGTCGACTGGTCAACAGGCCGTAGAGCACGGCCAGCAGGCCGCACCCTATGGCGATATAGACAATCTGCATGAGTATTCCTCTCCCCCTGTTGTTGCTATCATCGGCCGCTCCGCAGGGAATGACGGGCAGGCGAAAGGCATGGCGCGATACGGCCGGGAAGCGACGCTTCCGGCATCTGGCACCGCATCAATCAGCATCGTGGGTCTTTGCGCATGGCCGTCCAACCGGGCTGAAAACAGGTTGGGGCGAAGCTACAGCGCGAACCGCCCGCGTCAAGCCTATCCTCCCCGAAACGGGAAGGTGGCAGCCGAAGGCTGACGGAGGGGGCTATCCTTCAGCCCCGCGCCATGCTGGCACAGCGGCGGATCAATGTTCCCAGCCGAGCCGGTCGGGCAGGGGCATCACCGCCCCGTCGATCATCAGCGTCAGGCCCGATCCCGGCGCGAAGCGGCCCACGGGAATGGCGCGGACCGGCGGCGTCGCGCCGGGCGGCAGGGCGAACAGCAATTCATAATCATCGCCCGCCCGCGCGGCGGCGATCATCGTCGCGCTGCTTGCCCCCCGCACCGCCTCCAGGGCGGTGGACAGGGGAATATGGTCGATGGTCACGGCCAGTCCGCTTGCCGCTGCCATGCGCGCCGCGTCGATCAGCAGGCCGTCCGAAATATCCATCATCGCATGGACATGGCCCGCCAGCAGCGCGCCTTCGGTCAGGCGCGGGCGGGGGCGGCGATAGGCGTCCACCAGCGGCCCGGCCGCACGCGGGTCGGCGCGGGCCAGGTCCAGCCCGATGCCGGCGTCGCCTACCGGTCCTGTAACATAGAGTCGGTCGCCGGCTTGCGCGCCGCTGCGGACGGGCACGGGGTCCGCCGCTTCGCCGATCGCGGTCATGCTGTAACTGCGCGGCGCGCCGGGCGGCATTTTCACGGTATCGCCGCCCAGCAACGGCATCGCATATCGGTCCAGCGCCTCGCCCAGTCCGGCGACAAAGGCGGCGTCCCATCCATCGTCGCCCGACAGCGCATAGTTCATCAGGCACCCCATCGGCCGCGCGCCCTTGGCCGCAAGGTCCGACAGGTTTACCGCCGCCAGCTTCCAGCCGATGTCGGCGGGGGGATCGGTCGGCAGATAATGGACATCCTCGACCATGGTATCGCTGGTCAGGATCAGGCGCGCGTCGCCGACCGGCAGGATGGCGACGTCATCCATCAACCCCTGTGCGGCGGGATCGCTGGCCAACAGGCGCAACAGGGTAAGGAAACGGGATTCGCCGGACATCTGGCGATGCTAGCGCGCCCGCGCTATTTCCGCACGTCCTTCGCTACGGCGTCGAGCAGGCCGTTGACGAACCCCGCCTCGCGCTTGTCGTAAAAGGCGTGGGCGACATCGACATATTCGCTGATGACGGTCGCGGTCGCGATATCGGCGCGCGCCAGTAATTCATACGTCCCCGCGCGCAAAATCTGCCGCATCGGCTTGTCCAGCCGTTCCAGGCTCCATCCCTTCGACAGCCGGGCAACGACGATCGCGTCGATTTCCGCGCTGCGATGGGCGACGCCGCTCACGACATCATCGAAGAAGCTCTCTTCGGCTTGCGCATAGGTCACGTCCTCGATGGTGGCGCCCAGCCGGTGTGCATGAAATTCATGCAGCAAAACAGCCAGTGGCGTGCCTTCCATATCGAGCTGGTACAGCGCCTGCACCGCGGCAAGGCGCGCGGCGGAGCGGGATTTGGATCGTTGGTTCATGCCGGCTGCCCTAGCGCGTTCGAAGGCGCAGCGCCACCGACGCCGCGTGCGCCGGCAGGCCTTCGGCTTCCGCCAGCGCCACCGCCGCCGGGCCGATCGCCTCCAACGCCTGCGGGTTCAGGCTCAGAAAGCTGGTGCGCTTCATGAAATCCAGCACCGACAGGCCCGATGAAAAACGTGCGCGCCGCCCGGTGGGCAGGACGTGGTTGGGACCGGCGACATAATCGCCGACCGCTTCGGGCGTCATGCGGCCCAGAAATACCGAACCGGCGTGGCGCACCGCTTCGAACAGCGGTTCGGGATCCTCGACCGCCAGTTCCAGATGTTCAGGCGCCAGCCGGTTGACCAGCGGCATCGCCTCTTCCAGATCGCCGACCCGGATGATCGCGCCATTGGCGTCCCAGCTCGTCCGCGCCACCGCGGCGGTGCGCAGCATCGGGATCTGCCGCTCGGCCGCTGCCGCGACCGCATCGGCCAGGGCGTCGTCGTCGGTGAACAGGATCGACTGGCTGGTCGGATCATGTTCGGATTGGCTCAACAGGTCGGCGGCGATCCATTCGGGGTCGTTCAGCCCGTCCGCGACGACCACGATCTCCGATGGCCCCGCGACCATGTCGATGCCGACCACGCCATAAAGCTGGCGCTTGGCTTCGGCGACCCAGGCATTGCCGGGGCCGGTGATGACGTCGACCGGCCTGATCCGATCGGTGCCATAGGCAAGCGCCGCCACCGCCTGCGCCCCGCCCACGCGCCAGATTTCCTCGATCCCCGCGATGGCGGCGGCCGCCAGCACCAGCGGATTGATCTCGCCGCCGGGCGTCGGCGTCACCATCGCGATGCGGCTGACGCCCGCGACCTTGGCCGGAATGACGTTCATCAGCACCGAACTGGGATAGGCCGCCCGCCCGCCCGGCACATACAGCCCAGCTGCATCCACCGCGCTCCACCGCGCGCCCAGCCGCACGCCGGCGCCGTCGACGCCATCGCTGTCGGCCGGCTTCTGCTTTTCGTGATAGGCGGTGATCCGCGCGGCGGCGAGTTCCAGCGCCTCACGCAAATCGCGCGACAGGCCGTCGAGCGCGGCGCGGCATGCGGCCGGCTCCACGGCCCAGCCGGTGGCATCCAGGTCATGCCCGTCGAAACGCCGCGTATAGCCGGCCAGCGTGGCATCGCCGCCATCGCGCACGGCCTTGAGGATGGCGGTGACGTCGCGCGACACATCCTCGTCCGCTTCGCGCCGCGCGTTCACCAGCGCGGTGAAGGCGTCGGCGAAACCGGGCGCGCGGCTGTCGAGCCTAAGCGGCATCCCTGACCCTCACCGCCTTGCGAAACGCTTCCACCATCGGCACCAGTTGCGCCGAATTCATCTTGAAAGCGGCGCGGTTGACGATCAGCCGCGCCGAAACCTGCATGATGACATGCGTTTCGACCAGCCCGTTGGCCTTGAGCGTCGCGCCCGACGACACCAGGTCGACGATGCGCCGCGACAGGCCGAGCGAGGGTGCCAGTTCCATCGCGCCATTCAGCTTCACGCATTCGGCCTGAATGCCGCGCGCTTCATAATATTTGCGGGTGAGGTGGGGATATTTGGTCGCGACCCGCACATGGCTCATCGCCGCCTCATCCTCGTCGGCAAGGCCCGCCGGTTCGGCGACCGACAGGCGGCAATGGCCGATGTCGAGGTCCACGGGCGCATAAAGTTCGGAATAGTCGAACTCCTCGACCACGTCGGACCCGACGATGCCGATCTGCGCCGCGCCATGGGCGACGAAGGTGGCGACGTCGAACGCGCGCACGCGGATGATCGACACATCGGGGTGATTGGTCGCGAAGCGCAGCGCGCGGCTCTTCTTGTCATGAAACTCCGCCTCCGGCTCGATACCGGCTTTGGCAAGCAAGGGCAGCGCTTCATCGAGGATGCGGCCCTTGGGAATGGCGAAGGTGAGCGAGCGAGTCATGACGCGCGGGCCTTAGCGGGGCGCAGGGGAGATGGCAAATTTGCACAACTCCACCTGACTAGTCGGCCTGAGAGCAATCCAAAGTTGCCAACGACAGACATCTACGAGACATTTGCCCGTTGGAAGGCAGTTCCCATAGAGGACCGTTGAGAAGCGGCACCTTTCAACCGTCATGCCGGCGAATGCCGGGATCCCGCTTCTTGTGTGGCTCGCGAGTTACGCCACTTCCACCATCGCGCTCTGCGTGCTGGCGATCCAGCCGCCGCCCAGCACCCGTTCGCCGTCGTAGAGCACCGCCGCCTGCCCCGGCGCGACGCCATATTCGGGGGCGTCGAACAGCAATTGTCCGTCCACCAGCCGTGCAGGCACCGGCTTGGCCATCGACCGCACTTTCGCCGTCAGCGGCCCGGCAAAGTCGCGGCCCAGCCAGTTGATGTCGGTGAGCGTCGCGCCCGATACCGCCAGCGCCGCCTTCGGTCCCACGATCACGCGCCTGGCCGCCGCATCCAGGCGGATGACGTAGAGCGGATCGGGCTGGCCGCCGATTTCCAGCCCCTTGCGCTGGCCGACGGTGAAATGGATCATGCCCTTGTGCCGGCCCAGCACCCGGCCATCGACATGGACGATGTCGCCGCCTTCGTCCGCGTCGGGGCGCAGCTTGCGGACGATCTTGGCATAATCGCCGTCGGGCACGAAGCAAATGTCCTGGCTGTCGGGCTTCAACGCCACCGCCAGCCCCAGTTCGGCGGCGATTTCGCGCACTTGTCGCTTGGGCAACCCGCCCAGAGGAAAGCGCAGATAATCGAGCTGCGCTTGCGTCGTGGCGAACAGGAAATAGCTCTGGTCGCGCGCCGGATCGGCGGCGCGGTGCAGTTCCGCGCCCTGCGGTCCCTCCACCCGGCGGACATAATGGCCGGTGGCAAGGCAATCGGCCCCCAGATCGCGGGCAATTGCAAACAGATCGGTGAATTTCACCCCCATATTGCATTTGACGCAGGGGATGGGGGTGCGCCCGGCCATATATTCGTCGGCAAAGTCGGCGATCACCGAATCGCGGAAGCGGCTTTCATAATCGAACACATAATGGGCGATGCCGATCTTGTCGGCGACGGCGCGCGCGTCGCGAATGTCCTGCCCGGCGCAACAGCTGCCGGTGCGGCCGACCGCCGCGCCATGATCGTAAAGCTGGAGCGTGACGCCGATCACCTCCGCGCCGGTCTTGGCGGCAAGCGCCGCGACGACGGAGGAATCGACCCCGCCCGACATGGCGACAACGATGCGGCGCGCATCGTAAGGCGCTGGCAGGTCGAAAGCTGGCTGCATGGGCCGGGCATATAAGGGGGAATGCTCGTGCGTTCCAGCGCAATTAACGCGCCCTTCATCCGGTCCTAACAGGGGGTGACCGTTCGGTTTACCGGCTCTTATGCTTTTTTGGCTAAGACTCAGGGGATGGATCTAAGCTTCATTCGCACCGGCCTTGTGGCGCGGGGTTTGGGACAGCCGAGCCGCATGGTTCGACCGGCCCTGCCCTTCCTGCTGGCCGCCGCGGGGGCCGCGCAAGCGGCTTCCCCGACGGCACGGGCCTTTGCGAGCGTCCTGCGGGGGCAGGACAGGGGCGGTGACTGGGTCCAGGCGCTGGCGCATATTTTCGCGCCTGTCGCCGGCGGCATGATCGATGCCGAAAGACTGGGCGGCAGCTTCAATCCGTTGATGGCGCGCCGCCTGACGGTGGGACGTGAAAGGTGAAGGTGGTGTTTACCGTGGCGCTTTAGCCGTTCTTCAGGGCTCGGGCGGATAAGGGTTTCCGCCGCTGAATTCGGTAATGCCAGTAACCCCGGCAATGCCAGTGCCGCTGTTTGAGGTGACAATGATAGAGAATCAAAAAATAAGGCCTGCTCAGGTCGTCGGGCCGCTGGGTGAACCACTCACCCTCGATAGTTTGCCGCCGGGTAATACCACCCGCTGGGTCGTTCGCCGCAAGGCGGAGGTCGTCGCCGCCGTCAATGGCGGCCTGTTGAGCGTCGATGAAGCGTGCGCGCGCTATTCGTTGACGCTGGAAGAATTTGCGAGCTGGCAGCGCGCGGTCGACCGTTCGGGCATGCACGGGCTGCGGGTCACGCGCATCCAATATTATAAATCGCTCTATGAGCGGCAGCAGAAATACTGACATTCCTCCCTCGATGTCGGAATTGAAAAGGGCCGTCGGACCAAGTCCGGCGGCCCTTCTGCATGATAGTTGCCCATCCGAAATTATACCGTTTGGGGAACGCAAGCGCCGTTGCTCCGTTGATGCATCAGCTAACCCGCTGGGGGTGCTGGCAAGGAGTGAACGTCATGGGTATCATTTTGTGGTTGGTTGTAGGTGGTGTCATTGGCTGGCTCGCCAGCATGGTCATGCGCACGGATGCGCAGCAGGGCATTCTGCTCAACATCGTCGTCGGCATCGTCGGCGCCTTCCTGGGCGGCCTGATCTTCAGCGGCGGTTCGATCAACGACGGTCTGACGCTGTACAGCTTCCTGGTGTCGCTGGTCGGTGCGATCATCCTGCTCGCCATCGTCAACCTGGTGCGTCGCGGTTCCGTCCGCTAACGGCCTGGCGCCATGATCCAAAAGGCCTCGCCGGCATCCGGCGGGGCCTTTTTAACGGGTCCGGTTCAGTTGCGTCGCGCAAACAGGCGATAGGCCGCCAGGATGGCGACCGCGCCCAGGATCGCGGCGATCAGGCCCGCGCTTTCCCCCGCGCGATACAATCCGGCCAATCGCCCGACGAACCCGGCCAGCATGGCGCCGGCGATGCCCAGCAACAGGGTGACGATGCATCCGCCGGGATCGTGCCCCGGCATGATCAGCTTGGCGATCGCGCCCGCGATCAGGCCGATCGCGATCCATTGCAGCATCTCCACGCATCTGGCTCCTTCGACCCTGTTTCGCCGATAGCGCCACAGTGCGGCCGCTTTGGCAAGCGCTTCGCGCCTTTGCCGGTCGATTGGGGCTTGAGCCAAGTGATCTATTTATATAATACAGCTGCGACTTGGCGGCCCGGCTGCCGGAAACGATCGGATCGGCATGAACTACGAAACGCATTTCGCCGGCGATGCGCCTCTTGGCGAGGCCGGCGAAGATGGGACCGGCAGCGCGGATGCCAGCGTTATGGGCGATAGCCGCCGGCGCAAGCGCATCGGCATCGCCATTCTGGCTGCGGTCGCGGTGGCTATCGCGCTCTGGATCGCGCTTCGCGACACGACGCCCGCCGCGCCCGCGGACGCCACCGCTCAGGCGCCCGTCGTCACCGTCATCAGCCCCGGCCGTGCATCGGTCGACCGCGTCGTCACGGCAACGGGCACGATCGCCGCAAGGGTCGACATGCCGATTGGTATCGTCGGCGAAGGCGGCGGCGTCACTCGCGTCCTGGTTCAGCCGGGCGACTGGGTGGGCGCGGGCCAGGTTCTGGCGGTGGTCGAACGCTCGGTCCAGGCCGAACAGGTCCGCGCGCTCGCCGCGCAGGTCGAATCCGCGCGCGCCGACGCGAAACTGGCGCAGGCCCAGCTTGCCCGCGCCCAGGCGCTGGTCGGCCGTGGCTTCATCAGCCAGGCCGACATCGACCAGCGCACCGCCACCCGCGACGCCGCGGTGGCGCGCGTCAATGTCGCCATCGCCCAGTTGGGCGAACAGCGGGCGCGAACCGGGCGACTGGACATTCGCGCGCCCGCCGCCGGCCTCGTGCTGACCCGCGCGGTCGAACCGGGGCAGGTCGTGGGCAGCGGCAGCGGCGTGCTGTTCCGGGTGGCCAAGGGCGGAGAGATGGAAATGCTGGCGCAGGTCAGCGAAGGCGATCTTCAGACGTTGCGGGTCGGTAACCGCGCGACGGTCACGCCGGTCGGCGGCACCGATCGGATCGCGGGTCGGGTGTGGCAGGTCGCGCCGGTGGTCGACATGCAAAACCGTCAGGGCCTGGTGCGGATCGCCATCCCCTACGCCCGCGCGGTTCGACCGGGCGGCTTTGCGTCGGCGACGATGGTCAGCGGTTCGGGCGAAGCGCCGCTGTTGCCCGAATCCGCGGTGCAAAGCGATGCCAAGGGCAATTATGTGTTCATCGTCAATGGCAAGGACATGGCCGAGCGGCGCGATGTCACCGTGGGCCAGGTGTCGGATGCCGGGGTTTCGATCCTGTCGGGCCTGACCGGTCGTGAACGGATCGTGGCGTCGGCGGGCGCATTCCTCACGCCCGGCCAGAAGGTGAAGCCGGAAATGGCGAAAGCGCCCTGAGCGCTTCATCCTTTCCGGCGGCGATGATGCAACAGGCCCGGCATGACCGGACAGAAGGACGCGGCTGATGGACTTTCGCAACATATCCGCCTGGGCGATCCGCAATCCGGTCGCGCCTCTGGTGATTTTCGTCGCGCTGTTGCTCGCCGGTATCGTCAGCTTCAATCGCCTCGACATCAACCAGCAGCCCGACGTCAGCTTTCCGATGGTCAGCGTCATCGTCAATCAGCCGGGCGCGGCGCCCACCGAACTGGAAACGCAGGTCACCCAGCGCATCGAGGCGGCGGTCCGGGCGATCAGCGGCGTCGACGCCATCACGTCCTTCGCCTCGGAAGGCCAGTCGCTCACCAACGTCGAATTCCAGATCGGGACCCCGGTGGACCGCGCGGTCAGCGACGTCAAGAATGCCGTCGATCAGATTCGCAGCGACCTGCCCGAAGGCATATTGGAACCACAGGTGCGCCGCGTCGATATCGATGGCGGGCCGATCGCCTATTACAGCGCCGAAGCCACCGACATGACGCTGGAGGAACTGTCCTGGTATGTCGACAATACCGTCGCCAAGCGGCTGCTGTCGGTGCCGGGCATGGCGGCGGTCAATCGTGGTGGCGGGGTCAGCCGCGAAATCCGGGTGATCCTCGATCCGGCCAAGCTGCAATCATTCGGCATCACCGCCGCGCAGGTGAACCAGCAGATGCAGCAGGTCAATCTGAACGCGGCCGGCGGCCGGACCGAAATCGCCGGCGCCGAACAGTCGATCCGCGTGCTGGGCAATGCCAGCAACGCCTTTCAACTGGGCCAGACCCGGATCGCCATCGCCGGCGGCCGCACGGTCAAGCTGGCCGACATCGCCACCGTGCGCGACCTGTTCGCCGAACAGCGCTCGGTGGCGCTGATGAACGGGCGGCAAGTCACCAGCTTCAGCATGGAAAAGGCCAAGGGCTCGTCCGACGTCACCGTTTTCGACGAAGCGATGAAGGTGCTGGACAAGCTCCAGAAGGAAAACCCCAAGGTCCGTTTCAAACAGCTCTACAACAGCGTCGATTATACCAAGAGCCAATATCATTCCGCGATCGTGGCGATGGTCGAGGGCGCGGTGCTGGCTGTGGTCATCGTCTTCCTGTTCCTGCGCGACTGGCGCGCGACGATGATTTCGGCGCTGGCCATTCCCTTGTCGGCGATCCCGACCTTCTGGTTCATGGACCTGATGGGCTTCACCCTCAACATGACCTCGCTGCTCGCGCTCAGCCTGGTCGCGGGCGTGCTGGTCGACGACGCCATCGTGGAGATCGAGAATATCGTGCGCCACATGCGCATGGGCAAATCCGCCTATCAGGCGTCGATCGACGCAGCCGACGAAATCGGCCTCGCGGTGCTGGCGACGACGATGGCGATCGTCGCGGTGTTCCTGCCGGTGGCGTTCATGCCCGGCATAGCGGGGCAATTCTTCATCCAGTTCGGCATGACCATCGTCGTCGCGGTGTTGCTCAGCCTGGGCGTCGCGCGCCTGATCACGCCGATGGTGGCGGCCTATTTTCTCAAGGCGCATGGGGAAGCGAGCCATGGCGAGGGCTGGCTGATGGATCGCTACATGGCGGTGTTGCACTGGTCGCTGGATCAGCGGCGCGCCATTGCCCGGCGGGCGGCGGGCGGCTGGCGGCGGCGCACCGCGCTGCTGTTCGACCATCGGCTGTGGACCGCGGGCATAGGCGCTGCATCCTTCGTCGCGATGCTGATCGCCTTTTCTACGCTGCCGATGACCTTCAACCCCACGACCAACACCGATTTCAGCCAGGTGAAGATCGAAACCGTGCCGGGCAGCACGCTGGCCCAGACCACCGCGATCACGCGCAGGGTCGCGGACATGCTGGCGGCCGACAAGGATGTGGTGGAAGCGGCCTTTGCCGATATCGAGCCGACCAGCGCCGACATCTTCCTGACGCTCAAAAAGGACCGGCCGATCTCCTCGGTCGATTGGGAGCGGCAGGTCGCGCCCAAATTCCAGACCGTCGCCGACGCCCGCGTCAATTTTCAGTCGCAATCGGGCGGCGGCTTTGGCCGCGACGTCATCATCATGCTGGGCAGCGACGACGCCGCCCTGCTTGAACATACCGCCAACAAGCTGGTGGCCGAAATGTCGGGTATCGCCGAACTGCGCGCGCCGCGCGTGGCGGGGGACATGCAGCGGCCCGAAATCATCATCAAGCCGCGCATGGACCTGGCCGCCAGCCTTGGCGTGACCACCGCCGCGCTCAGCCAGACGATCCGCATCGCCACCATCGGCGCCATCGACCAGGATAGCGCCAAATTCTCGCTGTCCGATCGCCAGATCCCGATCCGCGTGTCGATCGCCGAGGACAGCCGCAAGGACCTGGCCACGATCGAGAACATGCCGGTCCCGACCGTCGATGGCGGATCGGTGCCGCTAAAGGTGGTGGCCGACATCGAATTCGGCGCGGGGCCGACCCAGATCAGGCGCTACAACCAGGTCCGCCGCGTCGTCGTCGGCGCCGATCTGGCGCCCGGCATCGTCACCAGCCAGGCGATGGACAAGATCAACAATCTGCCGACGATGAAGGGCGTGCTGGAAGGCACCATCCGGGGCGTGCAAAAGATCGACGCGGGCGACAGCAAGATCCAGGCCGAAATGATCCAGAACTTCATCGTCGCCACCGTGTCGGGCATATTGCTGGTGCTGGCGGTGCTGGTGCTGCTGTACAAGCGGATCATGCCGCCGTTCGTCAACATGGGTTCGCTGCTGCTGGCGCCGCTGGGCGGCGCGCTGGCGCTGCACATCGCCGGTCACCCGCTCTCCATGCCGGTGTTCATCGGCCTGTTGATGCTGCTTGGCATCGTCGCCAAAAACTCGATCCTGGTGATCGACTTCGCGCTGGAGGAAATCGACAAGGGCGTGCCGAAATTCGATGCCATCATCGACGCCGGGCACAAGCGGGCGCAGCCGATCGTCATGACCACGGTGGCGATGGTGGCGGGCATGGTGCCCACCGCGCTTTCGCTGTCGGGCGATGGCGCGTGGCGCGCACCGATGGGCATCACGGTGATCGGCGGGCTGATCCTGTCCACCATTCTGACGCTGGTGATCGTGCCTGCGACCTTCAGCCTGGCGATCGGCATCGAACAATGGGTCGGGCCGCGCCTTCGCCGGGGCCTGCTCACCTACAAGGCAGGCGATGACCGCCGCCACGCCGCGCCCCATCGCGACGGGCATGGGCAGCCGGCGGAATAATCGACCATATCGCCCCTTCCCCTGAACGAAGCGGCCGCGTAACCGTTGGCGCGACATGACGATCATGCTGCGCGCGAACAGGGACAAGGGGTGGATGGCGGCTGTACCCGCCAATCCCGCTCGGCAGATGCGGATCGTCGCCACCGGCATGCTCATCGCCATGGCAGCCATATTCATCGTCGCCCGCACGCTGTCCCATGTTCATCCCGCCATCGGTTTCGTCCAGGCCTTTGCCGAAGCGGCGATGGTGGGGGGGCTGGCCGACTGGTTCGCGGTCACCGCGCTGTTCCGCCATCCGCTCGGGCTTCCCATCCCCCATACCGCGATCATCCCGCGCAACAAGGACCGCATCGGCGACACGCTGGCGCTGTTCCTGCGCGATAATTTCCTGATCCCCGCCGTCGTTGCCCGGCGGATGCGCGGCGTCGATGTGGCGGGGGCCGCGGGTCGTTTCCTGGCCGGTCCATCGGTCGGCGACGGACGGTTGCGGCAGGGGGCGTCGCGCCTTGCCGCCGACATGCTGGAGGCGCTGGACCAGGAACGGATGGGCGGCATGGTCAAGGGCGCGATCGCGCAGCGGCTGCGCGCCATCCATGTCGGCCCACTGGTCGGCCAGGCGCTCGAAGCGGCGATGCGCGATGGCCGCCATGCTCCGGTGATGGACGGCATCATCCGCTGGGCGGACAAGACGCTGGAGGCCAACGACCATCTGATCCGCCAGATGGTGCATGATCGTGCGGGCAGGGTCATGCGCTGGACCGGGCTTGATGAAAATCTCGCCAATGCGATCATCGACGGCCTGCGCAAGCTGCTGGCGGACATGGCGCAGGATCCCGGCCACAGCCTGCGCCTCAAGGCCGAGGAGGGTATGAGCAAGCTTGCCTTCGACCTCCAGTTCGATCCCGACATGCAAGCGAGGGTCGCAAGGATCCGCGACGAAATTGTCGATAATCCGGCGATGCAGCGCTGGATCGACGGCCTGTGGGAACAGGCGCGCGCGGGGCTTTTGCGGGCGGCGCGCGATCCTGGCGCGGCGATGGCGGGGCGGCTGGGCGATGCGCTGCGCCAGCTTGGCGGCACCTTGCAACAGGATGATCGCCTGCGCCTGCTCATCAACCGTTTCGCCCGGCGCGCCGCGGTCGGCGTTACCGCCAGCTATGGCGGTGCGATCGTCACGCTGGTCAGCGACACGGTGCGCGGCTGGGACGCCAGCACCGTTACCAGCCGCCTTGAAAATGCGGTCGGACGCGACCTGCAATATATCCGCGTCAACGGCACGCTGGTCGGCGGCCTGGTCGGCCTTGCCATCCACGCAGCCGACACCATCCTTTAATCGCTTGCCCGCTGCCCGAATCCTTTGCCCGAAATTCCGTTTCGCCTTCCTTGGATAAAATGATATAACATTCCATACGACGGCAGGAGCCGCGTCGAGAGGATGGAGGATGCAGATGGGCTTTGCACTGGAACATAATGGGTCGCGCTATGGCGGACGAACTCTTTCTCCTGCGGGCGTGGCCGGCGCGATCGCCGTACATGCCACGGTGGTCGCCGTCGCGCTGCTGGTGCCGCGCGCCGTCTATGAACGGGTGCTGCCGCCAACGATCATGGGCCGCAACATCCCGATCGAAGCGCCCCCGCCCGACAATCCGCCCGCAGAGGATGCGCGCGACGAAACGATCCAGCCGCCGCGCGAGCGAACGACCGCGGTCGACCCGGTGGTGCCTTTCGATCTTCCCGACAGCGGTGTCACCGGCAGCGAGGATCGAACGAACGCCACCGATGCCGGAACCGGCGGCAGCGGCGGCGTCATCGTGCCGCTCGATCCGCCGCCGGTGCTGGTCGAACCCGCGATCGACCCGCGCCACGCGGCTGCCTTTCAGCCCGAATATCCCGGCATGATGATTCGACAGGGGGTCGAAGGCAAGGTGACGGTCCGCGTCACCATCGGCGCCGACGGCCGCGTGATCGATGTCGAGCGGCTGGCGGCGACCAGCGAGGCTTTCTGGATCGAAACGCGCCGCCACGCGCTGCGCAAATGGCGGTTCCGCCCGGCGACCCGCGATGGCGTCGCCGTCGGCGGGACCAAGGTGCTGACCGTCCATTTCCGCCTGGAAAACTGACCGTGGAAAGGAACCCGGCGGCACGGGGAGCGCCGCCGGGTCAGGGGAGGGAGCTGGCTCAAAGCCTGCTCCCTTCGGGTCGCAAGGACGTGATGCCGGATTCGCCGGCGTCGCGATGTGATCCAGGTCACTGGGAAGGCAGGTTCATGAACATTCGCGGTCGTTTTGCATCCGGGGACGGACTGGCCTATATTCCGCCCATGGCGATCTTTCCCCGTCCCGTTTCCCCCAAAAGCGCGCTTGGCGACCTGTGGGGCTATTTCCGCGAACAACGGCCGCACAAATGGCCGGCGCTCGGTGTGTCGATGGCGATCACCTGGGTGATCGTCTGGACCTTCATCACCGACGCGAACACCAATACGATGCCGACCCGCAACAAGATCTTCTATGTCCAGAGCTGGAACGCGGATCGCTCGGACGCGGCGATCATCCTCCAGCAGAAGATGGACCTCGCCCGGCGTGAGGTCCTGCTGCAAAAGCGGCAGAAGGACATGCAGGGCGTCGCCGACCTGTTCGGCATCGACTGGCGACAGGAAGAAGCGCGCAACAGCGCCCGGCGCAAGGAGGCGCTGGCCGCGATCAACGCCCAGCTCGACAGTCGCCTCGCCAAGGCGAAACAAGCCGAGGGAGCGCCTCAGCCCTGAAGCACCCTGCGCCGGAAAATGCCTCCGATCCCGCCGCCGATCACCGCTACATGGCGGCGGCCATCGCGCTGTCGCGACGCGGACGGGGCCTTTCCACACCCAATCCCAATGTCGGTTGCCTCATCGTGCGCGACGGATGCGTCGTCGGGCGCGGCTGGACCCAGAAGGGCGGGCGTCCCCATGCGGAGGCCCAGGCGCTGGATCAGGCGATGGACCGGGCGCGCGGGGGCACCGCCTATGTCACGCTGGAACCTTGCTTTCATCTCAGCCCGCGCGGCCCGCGCTGTGCCGATCTGCTGGCGCGCGCGGGCCTAGCGCGGGTGGTGATCGCGCTGCGCGATCCCGATCCGCGCACCGATGGGCAGGGCGCCGCGCATCTGCGCGGTCAGGGGGTTGCGGTCGACATGGGATTGCTCGCGCAGGATGCCGCGGCGGCGATGGCGGGATTCGTCATGCGGCAAACGCGCGGGCGGCCCCATGTGACGCTGAAACTGGGCCTTTCTCTCGATGGCCGGATCGCTTTGTCCGACGGGTCCAGCCGTTGGATCACCGGCCCGCAGGCGCGCGCGCACGCGCATATGGAACGCGCGATGCACGACGCTATTCTGGTCGGCGCCGGCACCTTGCGCGCCGACGCGCCGCGCCTCGACGTGCGGCTGGCGGGCCTGGAGGCGCGCTCGCCGCGCCGGCTGGCGCTGACCGGCGGCGATCTGCCCGATGGCTGGGGCCGCATTTCAGCGCCCCAGGACATATCGACGCTCGACCGCGTCGATCATCTGCTGGTGGAGGGCGGCGCGGACACCGCCGCCGCTTTCCTGCGGGCCGGCCTGGTCGACCGGCTGCTGCTGTATCGCGCGCCCATCCTGATCGGCGCGGGGCTTGGCGGCATCGGCGATATCGGCCTGGCCGATCTTGCCGACGCGCACGGCCGTTGGCGGCTGGTCGACGAACGGCGGTTGGGCGAGGACAGGCTGGAGGTTTACGCGGCTGCGCCGAGCGCCTAGATCGACCGTTCAGCTTCGTTCGGGATATCTTCTTCCATGTTCACTGGCATCATTACCGACATCGGCACCGTCCGCACCGCGGAACAGCGCGGCGACCTGCGGCTGGTGATCGGCTGTGGCTATGATCTCGAAACCGTCGCGATCGGCGCGTCGATCGCCTGTTCCGGCGCGTGCCTGACCGTCGTGGAAAAGGGGGCGGACTGGTTCGCGGTCGACCTGTCGGGCGAAACCGTGGCGCGCACGGCGCCGGGCCTGTGGGTCGTGGGGGGCAGGCTCAATCTGGAACGCGCGCTCAAGGTTGGCGACGAACTGGGCGGCCATATCGTCACCGGCCATGTCGACGGCATCGGGCGCCTGGTGTCCGCCAGTGCCGACGGCGATTCGACCAGGCTGGTGATCGCCGCTCCCGTCGCGCTCGCGCCTGCGCTGGCGGCCAAGGGGTCGATCACGCTCGACGGCATCTCGCTGACCGTCAACACGGTTGACGACCAGCCCGATGGATCGGTGCATTTCGGCCTCAACATCATTCCCCACACCATCGTCGCGACCACCCTGAACGACCTGCGCGAGGGCCGCGCCTTCAATCTGGAGATTGACGTGCTGGCCCGCTATCTCGACCGGATGCAGAGCCTTCGCAACCGCACAATGTGATGAGCATTGCCAGGATCACATTATAATGTGATAATGCGCTCTGATCCCGCCATCGGGAAGGAGTATCGTTCATGTCATCCGCGCTTATCGATTCGGTCCGTTCGCTCATCACCGATGGCGGCATGTCCCGCTCGGGCCTCGCGCGCGCCGCCGGCCTGCACGCCAACAGCCTGCGCAAGCTGGGCGAGGGCGACTGGAACCCGACCGCCGATACGCTCGGCAAGCTCGAATCCTATCTGCTCAGGCGCGAAGGCGGCACTGCGCTGGCCAGTCCCGAAGAGATCATCAACGAAGCGCGCAATGGCCGCATGTTCATCCTGGTCGATGACGAGGATCGCGAAAATGAAGGCGACCTGGTCATCCCCGCGCAGATGGCGACCCCCGATGCGATCAATTTCATGGCGACGCATGGCCGCGGCCTCATCTGTCTCGCCCTGACGCGGGATCGGGTCGACGAACTTGGCCTCGGCCTTATGAGCCGCAACAACGGCACCCGCCACGAAACCGCCTTCACCGTGTCGATAGAGGCGCGCGAAGGCGTCACCACCGGCATCAGCGCCGCCGACCGCGCCCGCACCATCTCGGTCGCGATCGACGGATCGAAAAGCAAGGCCGACATCGTCACCCCCGGTCATGTCTTCCCGCTGGTGGCCAGGGACGGCGGCGTGCTCGTCCGCACCGGCCACACCGAAGCGGCGGTGGACGTCGCCCGCCTCGCCGGTCTCAACCCCTCGGGCGTGATCTGCGAGGTGATGAAGGACGACGGCACCATGGCGCGCCTCGACGACCTCATCCCCTTTGCCCAGAAGCACAAGATGAAGATCGGCACGATCCGCGACCTCATCGCCTATCGCCGCCGTCACGACCATATGGTCGAACGTCGCGCCGAAAGCAGCTTTCACAGCAAATGGGGTGGCGAATGGAAAGTGATCTGCTTCTACAACCGCGCGACCCACGCTGAACAGATGGTGCTGCAAAAGGGCCATATCCTGCCCGACCAGCCGACGCTGGTGCGGATGCACCAGATGTCGCTGTTCGACGATGTCTATGGCGCGGTCGGCCCGCGCGGCGACATGCTCGCCAGGTCCATGGAAATGATCGACCGGGAAGGCGCGGGCCTTATCGTCGTGCTCAGCAGCACGTCGGAAGATTTCGTCAGCCGCTCGCTGGAGCGGCGCGGCGACCGGGCGGGCAGCGGCATGGATGAACTGCGCGACTATGGCGTGGGCGCGCAGATTCTCGCGGAACTGGGCGTGCACGACATGATCCTGCTGACCAACAGTCATCACAGCCTCATCGCGCTTGACGGTTACGACCTCGCCGTGGTTGGGCAGCGGCCAGTCGAATTCTGAAGGGAAACCCCATGGCCAAGTTTCTGATCGTCGAGGCGCGCTTCTACGACCATCTCAACGATCTGCTGATCGAGGGGGCGACCGCCGCGCTGGACGATGCCGGTCACAAATATGACGTCGTCACCGTACCCGGCGCGCTCGAAATTCCGGGCGCGATCGCGATGGCGGCTGAAAGCGGCCGTTATGACGGCTTCATCGCCATCGGCGTCGTCATTCGCGGCGAAACCTATCATTTCGAAGTGGTGTCGAACGAAAGCGCGCGCGGCCTGATGGCGCTCAGCATGGACGGCATCGCCATCGGCAACGGCATCCTGACCGTGGAAAACGAAGCGCAGGCGCTCGCCCGCGCGCGCATGGCCGAAAAGGACAAGGGCGGGGAAGCGGCGAAGGCCGCCATCGCCATGCTTGCCCTGCGCGAGCGCTTTTCCTGAAGCCTGTCCGCGCCGGCGCGGTGCTGATGCTTGTGCGCCCGGCAGCTCGCGCCTAATATCGCGCCCATGACCCTGCCCCCCGATCCGACGCTCGACGAGATCGCCGCCGCGCTCGCGCCGCGGCTGCCCCTCCACGCCGCCTTCGACGGCTGGCGCGACCTGGCGGTCGAGCGCGCCGCCGCCGATCTGGGCGTGGACCCCGACATCGCCCGCCTCGCGTTCAAGGGCGGCGCGGTGGCGATGATCGACGCCTGGTTCGCCAGCATTGACGCGCGGATGCTCGAATCGCTGCCGGCGCGGCAACTGGCCGCGATGCCCGTTCGCCAGCGCATCGTCGCGCTCATCGAAGCGCGCCTTGCCCTGCTCGCCCCGGATCGCGAGGCGTTACGCCGCGCCATCGCTATCCTCGCCATGCCGCCCAATCTGGCGCGCGCCGCCAGGCTGGGCTGGCGCGCCGCCGACATGATGTGGCGCGCGGCCGGCGACACCGCGACCGACTATAATCATTATACCAAGCGCACGACGCTCGCCGCCATCTACGGCGCGACCCTGATCGCCTTTCTGGATGACGAGAGCGAAGGCCATGCCGACAGCCGCGCGTTCCTCGCCCGCCGCATCGACGGGCTGATGCGCTTTGAAAAGGCCAAGGCGCAACTGTTCAACAGCGGCGGCGAGCGGCTCAGCCTGTCGCGCTTCGTCGGCCGCTTGCGCTATCCGATCGTCTGATCCCGATTGGCGCTGGCCTTTGCTCGCCGGTATTGATAGTCACTCGCAGTAACCCTGACCCGAGTGCCCTTCCTTGCGCCTTTCCGACCTGCCGTTGCGCCAACCCGCCTATATCGACGTGATCGACTGGGACCTGCTGTCGTCCAGCGAGGGCCAGAGGCTGCGTGAATTCGGCCTTTGCGAAGGCGCGAGCGTCGAAGCGCTGCACCATGGCGGGCTGCTGGGACGCGGGCCGATCGCCTGCCGCGTGGGTCGCATGACCATCGCCATGCGCCGCGCCCATGCCGCCGCCGTCACCGTCCGCACCGGGCCGCAGGACATGGAGGCATGACCGTCATGCCGCTGGTGGCGCTGGTCGGCAATCCCAATGCCGGCAAGAGCGCACTGTTCAACGCGCTTACCGGCGCGCGGCAGAAACTCGGCAATTATCCGGGCGTCACGGTGGAGCGCAAGGCAGGCCGCCTTGCGCTCGGCGATGGCCGGCCGGTCGAACTGGTCGACCTGCCGGGCACCTACAGCCTGCATCCGGCCAGCCCCGATGAACAGGTCACGCGCGACTTCGTGCTTGGCCGCCAGGCCGGGGAAAGGCTCCCCGACGCGCTCGTGATCGTGGTCGATGCCGCCAATCTCGACAATCACCTGCGCTTCGCGCTCGAACTGATCGCGCTCGGCCTGCCGACGGTGGTGGCGCTCAACATGGTCGATCTGGCCACCCGCGACGGGCTGGAACTGGACCCTGCGATCCTGGCGCGGGAACTGGGCGTGCCCGTCATCCCCACCGTCGCGGTGCGAAAGCGCGGCCTCGATCATCTGCGCGCCGAACTGGAAACATTGCTCGGCGCTGCCGCGCCCGCGACCCGGCCGATCGCGCATGAACTGGATTTCGATACCGTGCGCGCCGATGCGCGCCGCATCGCGCGGGCGACCATCGTGCGCGAAACCCCCTCGCGCCGCCTGACATTGGCGGTGGACCGGGTGGCGCTGCACCCGGTCTTCGGCCTGCTGCTGCTGCTGGCACTGTTGTTCGTGATGTTCCAGGCCGTCTATGCCTGGTCCGAAGCCCCGATCGCGATGATCGAAGGGGCGGCGCAAGCGATCAGCGGCCTTGTCTCCGACACCCTGCCCGATGGCATCCTCCGTTCCTTCCTGGTCGATGGCGTTATCAACGGCGTCGGCTCGGTGGTGGTGTTCCTGCCCCAGATCCTCATTCTCTTCTTTTTCATCCTGATACTGGAAGCGACCGGCTACATGGTTCGCGCCGCTTTTCTGATGGACGGGCTGATGGCCAGGGTCGGCCTGTCGGGCCGCGCTTTCATTCCGCTATTGTCCTCCTTTGCCTGCGCCATCCCCGGCATCATGGCCACCCGCACGATCGCCGATCCGCGCGACCGGCTGACCACCATCCTCATCGCGCCACTGATGACCTGTTCGGCCCGGCTGCCGGTCTATGCGGTCATCATCGGCGCGTTCATTCCCGCGCGCGATGTCGGCCAGATTTTCGGGGGCTTTGGCATCGGGCTTCAGGGGCTGGTGCTGTTCATCCTCTATATCGCCGGCATCGTCGGCGCGCTGGTCGTGGCGCTGGTGCTGCGGTTGACCGTGACCAAGGGTGCCAGCGGCGGCTTCCTGATGGAAATGCCCAAATATCAATGGCCCCGGCCGCAGGACCTGATGATCGGCCTGTGGCAGCGCGCGGTCATTTTCCTCAAGCGCGCCGGGACCATCATCTTCACCTCCACCGTGATCCTGTGGCTGCTGTTGAGCTTTCCGCGGGTGCCCCAGGGCAGCGACCTGAGCCAGGTCGATCATTCGATCGCCGGGCGAATCGCCGGCGGGCTCAATGTGATTCTCGAACCCATCGGCTTCAACCGCGACATTTCGCTCGCGCTGATTCCGGCGATGGCGGCGCGCGAAGTCGCGGTCTCCGCGCTTGCCACCGTCTATTCGATCGATGCGGGCGACGATGAAGCGAAGCTGGAGCGCAGCCTGGGGGATCGCCTCAAGGATCGCTGGCCGCTGCCGACCGCGCTCGCCTTCCTCGCCTGGTTCGTGTTCGCGCCGCAATGCATATCGACCATCGCCGTCACCCGGCGCGAAACCAACGGCTGGAAATGGCCCCTGTTCATGACGGCCTATCTCTTCGCCCTTGCCTATATCGCCGCAGGGATAACCTTCTGGACGGCCACCGCAGCGGGCTTATAAGAGCCGCTTTCATGCTGCGGAGGAATCATGGCTGGCTCGGTCAACAAGGTCATTTTGGTCGGCAATCTGGGCGCTGATCCTGAGGTCAAGAGCTTCCAGAATGGCGGCAAGGTGTGCAACCTGCGCATCGCCACGTCCGAAAGCTGGAAGGATCGCAATTCGGGCGAAAAGAAAGAGCGGACCGAGTGGCACACCGTCGCGATCTTTTCCGAAGGACTGGTCGGTGTGGCGGAACGCTTCCTGCGCAAGGGGTCGAAAGTCTATATCGAGGGCCAGTTGCGCACCCGCAAATGGCAGGACCAGTCGGGCAATGACCGCTATTCCACCGAAGTCGTGCTCCAGGGTCTCGGCTCCGTGCTGACCATGCTCGACGGCGCGCCCGGCGGCGGCGGCCAGGGCGGCGGCGGCCGGTCGCAGGGCGTTTCCGACTGGGGCGGCGGATCGGGCGGCTTCGATGGTGGCGATGCCCATGGCGGCGGCGGCTTTGGCGGCGGCCGCTCGTCGGGTGGCGCGGCATCCGGGGCGGGGCGCGGCGGTCCCAATTTCGACAACGACCTGGACGACGAAGTCCCGTTCTGAACGGGGCCGATCTTGCTGAAGCAGATCGCGCTATAGAACACCCCTCCTCCCCGCGCAGGCGGGGCGGAACCGATAGCCACTTCCCGCTGACGGCAGGGCTATCGGATATGAAACTTTCCCTCCTTCATCGTCACCCTGAACCTGTTTCAGGGTCCATTTTTCGTCAATTGCGGCGGCTGTGGCGGCACGATGGATGCTGAAATACATTCAGCATGATGTCGCAGAGGAGGCGGAAGGCCATATGCGAGTGCGGAGGGATCGGCGAGGGGGCACGTCAAGCGTGGCCCGTCCCCTCTGTCTACCCCCGCGCCAGCTCCGCCTGGGCAAAGGCGCGGATCTGGTCGCGCAGTTCCTCGCGTTCCAGCGCCAGCGCGAAATTCGCTTCGATATAGCCCGCCTTCGAACCGCAATCGAACCGGCGGCCATCGAATGTCAGCCCATGGAACGGCTGGGCGCCGATCATCGCCGCCATCGCATCGGTCAACTGGATCTCGCCGCCCGCGCCTTTTTCCTGCGTTTCCAATATCTTCATGACTTCGGGTTGCAGGATGTAGCGGCCCGGCAGGATCAGGTTGGACGGCGCGGTGCCGGGCGCGGGCTTTTCCACCAGCCCCCTGACCTGCGTCAGCGGCCCGTCGCGCGTGCCCGGATCGATGACGCCATAGCTGGGCGTCTCCTCGATCGGCACTTCCAGCGCGCAGACCATGTTGCCGCCGACCTGTTGATAGGCCGCGACCATCTGCTTCATGCAGCCATTGTCCTTGCCGCCGCGCATGAACTCGTCGGGCAGCAGGATGGCGAACGGCTCGTCGCCGACGATGTCGCGCGCGCACCATATCGCATGGCCCAGGCCCAGCGGTTCCTGCTGGCGGATGAAGATCGCATGGCCCGGCGCCAGTCGCGTGCCCTCCAGCGCCGACAGGTCCTTGCCCCGCTCGCGCTGCGTCGCTTCGGCTTCGAACGCAATGTCGAAATAATCCTCGATCGCGCCCTTGCCCCGGCCGGTGATGAAGATCATCTGCTCGATCCCCGCCTCCAGCGCTTCGTCCACCGCATATTGGATCAGCGGTCGGTCGACCACCGGCAGCAATTCCTTGGGAACTGCCTTGGTCGCTGGCAGGAAACGGGTGCCAAGGCCGGCTACCGGGAAAATGGCCTTGCGGATCGGCTTGTGAGTCATGATGCTCCAGTCGCTTGCGGGTTCAGGCGCAGGCGCGGACATCGCGACTGTACGGGCAAAGGTCAAGGGGCGGGCAAAGCCGCGCGCACCGGCCGCCAGCCGCGATCATACCTCCAGCAGGCGATTGCCGACATCTTCGAGCGCGGCGATCTCGCCGTCCAGCTGGTCGAGCGAGACGTGCAGCCGGTTGTTGCGCTGGTCGCGGCAGGCAAAACCGCCAGGTTCAGGCTCGTGGAAACCGCCGATGATCAGCTGGCGAAAGCGGTCGATCCGCTGCATGTCGGCCTCGATCGCCGCGATTTCGTGCAGCGCGCCGGCGTTGCGCCGGTCGCGCATCGCGACCATCGTGCGCAGCTCGGTCATCAGCTTGGCCATCGTCGGGCGCGCGCGCGAACCCACCGTGCGGACGTCGCCCATCGCTTCGCGCAGCATCGTGATCTTGGCTTCCAGCCGCTGCTCCAGCATGCTCCAGGCGCAGATGATGCGGCCGACGCCGCACAGCAGGGCCGCGTCCTGCGGCGTGTAATCGGCTACCGGCTTCATGCTGATGTCGTAGGTCATGTTCATGGATGCGCCCCATATCTTGTCCGCCCTCGCACCCATGTCACATTCGGCGCGGATCGGGCCAGCCGGGGCCTGCCGGCGCTCGCGGGTGCAGCACGCCGTGGCGGCAAATGTGCAAAAGGGGCGACGAACGGAAAGCGGGCGTTGACCATCCAACCATCAGAAATCGATGGCGATTCCCTTGCGTTCCCAATCGCCGTAGCGCACGGGGCTCAATGCCTCGTCCAGCACCGGCACCTTGTCGATCGGGTCGGGCGCGGGCACCGGCGGGCTCTTGGACAGGTGCGCGGGCGGCTTCACATGGTCCGGCCGCTTGCCCTCATGCTGTCCCATCATAATCTCCTACATGTTGGATCGCATGGTTGCGCTCCGGATCGACCATCTATCCCTCTCTCTATCATCCGCGCGCGCCGCTTTCCACCGCCACTCTTTTCCCCTAGGCGCAGCTGAATGTCCTGCAATTTCCCCCGATCCGACGACGTTCCGGGCCTGCCCGCCCGCCGCGCCGCACTCCGCCTCCTCGACGCGGTGCTGCGCCGGGGCGAACCGCTCGAACTGGCGATCCATGGGGCCAGCCAGGGAATCGCCGACCGTGCCGACCGCGCGCTCGTCCACGCCATCGCCGCCGAAGTCCTGCGCCGGTTGCCAGATCTCGACGCATTGATCGACGGTGCGACCCGCCAGCCGCTGCCCGAAGACGCCAAGGCGCGCATGGTGCTGCGCATCGCCCTTGTTCAGGCGCTGGTGCTCGGCACGCCGGCCCACGCGGCGATCGCCACCGCTCTGCCGCTGGTCGATGGCGGCCCGCGCAAACTGGTCCATGGCGTATTCGGCACGGTGACGCGCGCCGCGCCGGTCCTGCCCGATTCTCCGACGCTGCCCGAAGGCGTGGCGGAGCGGTGGGCCAAGCAATGGGGTGACGCCATGGCCAAGGACGCGGCGCGCGCCTACGCCGTGCGGCCCCCGGTCGACCTCTCCTTGCGCGATCCCGCCCAGACCGCGCATTGGGCAACGCTTCTGGGCGGCGAAAGCCTTGCGCCGGGCCATGTCCGCTTGCCTGACCATGCGACCGTGACCGACCTTGCCGGTTTCGCGGAAGGGGCCTGGTGGGTTCAGGACCTCGCCGCCGCCATTCCCGCGCGCCTGATGGGTGCGGGCAGCGGGCGCGCCGTGCTCGACCTGTGTGCTGCGCCCGGCGGCAAGACGATGCAGCTTGCGGCGGCCGGGTGGAACGTGACGGCCGTGGACCAGTCAGCCAGGCGCCTTCAACGGCTGACCGAAAATCTTGCGCGTACCGGCCTTGCCGCTCAGGTGGTGACGGCCGACCTGCGCCAATGGCAGCCGGTCGAGTCCGCCGACGCGGTCCTGCTCGATGCACCGTGCAGCGCGACCGGCATTTATCGCCGCCACCCCGACGTGCTTCACCGCATCGGCTCGCGACAGATCGCCGAACTTGCCGATCTCCAGGCGCAGCTGCTCAACCGGGCTGCGCATTGGGTCAGGCCGGGCGGCGTACTTGTTTACGCAACCTGCTCGCTCGAAAGGGCCGAGGGCGAGGATCAGGCCGTTCGATTCCTTGCCGCGCATCCCGATTTTGCGCTGGACGCGCCGACGCCCGACGAATTGCCCCGGGATGTCGCTGCGTCGGCCCAGGGCTGGGTCCGCACCCTGCCGGGAACATTGGCCGATCGGGGCGGAACCGACGGCTTTTTCATCGTCCGCTTTTTCCGCACCTGAACCGCTGCACAATGGTTGCGCGCGTCCAAGCGCCCGGTTAAGGCGACGGGTTAATGACTGACCAAAAAATCCTCATCTCGCCCTCGATCCTTTCCGCCGACTTCGCCCGTCTGGGCGAGGAGGTTCGCGCCATCGACGAGGCCGGCTGCGACTGGGTCCATGTCGATGTCATGGATGGGCATTTCGTGCCAAACATCACGATCGGTCCCGGGGTGGTCAAGGCGCTTCGCCCCCATACGCAGAAGGTAATGGACGTTCACCTGATGATTTCCCCGGTGGACGGATTTCTCGACGCTTTCGCTCAGGCTGGCGCCGATATTCTCACGATTCATCCCGAAGCGGGTCCGCACATCCATCGCAGCATTCAGTATATCAAATCGCTGGGCGTGAAGGCGGGCGTAGTCCTCAATCCGGGCACGCCGGCCAAGATGCTCGACTATCTGATTGACGATGTCGACCTGATCCTGGTGATGAGCGTCAATCCGGGCTTTGGCGGCCAGAGTTTCATAGAAAGCCAGCTTCGCAAGATCGAAGCGTGCCGCAAGATGATCGACAAGAGCGGGCGCGACATCCGCCTCCAGGTCGATGGTGGCATCGATTTCAGCACCGCGCCACGCGCGATCGCGGCGGGCGCGGACGTTTTGGTCGCGGGCACCGCGACCTTTCGCGGCGGACCATCGGCCTATGCCGACAATATCCGAAAGCTAAGAGGGGGGTGAACGACCTCCGGCGCATTTCCACCGGCCCGGCTTCCGATTCGCCCGACGATGACGGGATCGAGCAGGGCAGGCGTCTCATCCGCCTGTCGGATGACAAGGGGCTGTCGCTTACCCAGCGGATCGCCAACCACTTCTATCTGCTGAGTTGGAAGACGCCGCTCCACGGTCGTCACCTCAAGGGCAAATATCCGCTCAAGCTGTTGGCGGTGCCGGACGACGAGATTCCCGGTGACCCGCGCAGCGGCCAGGCGATTCGCGCCGGCCATTTTCTTTTCCGGGGTATGAAGCAGCCGCTCGACACGCTCGATTTTGAGCGGCTCGATCTCATTCCGGCCTTCACCGACTATCTGCACAGCTTCGCCTGGTTGCGCGATCTCGCCGCCGCCGCACCGCGTGAGCAGGGCGCGCCTGTGGCCGAGCATGTGATGCGCCGCTGGCTCGCCGCGCATGCCGACACGCCTACCGATCCGGCCTGGCGAGCCGACAATGCTGGCTGGAGACTCCTCTATTGGACGGCCTATGCGCCTTTCATCCTGTCGTCGAGCGATCTGGTCTATCGCTCGCTGGTGCTCAACTGCGTTGCGCGCACGGCTCGCCATCTCGACAAGAGCGCCGACAAGGCGGCGCAAGGCCTGCCCCGCCTCGTCGCCTGGGGCGGGATAGTCGCCGCTTCGATGCTGCTTCCCGGCGGTGCGGCGCGCAAGATTTTCGGTGAAGCGGGGCTCAAGCGCGCGATCGACAACGCCTTCTACGCCGATGGCGGCACCATTTCCCGTTCTCCGCTTGCCCAGCTCGAAGGCGTGATGCTGCTGTCGATGGTGCGCGCGGTCTATGACGTGCGACGCGAAACTACTCCTGCCTTTCTGGGCGAGGCGCTGGCGCGCGTGGTTCCCGCGCTTCAGGGCCTGGCTCATGGTGATGGCGGACTTGGCTCCTGGCAGGGCGCTGGCGCGATCGATCCGGGCCGGGTCAGCGCGATCGTGAACGCCAGCCGGGTGCGCGCGCGGCCGCTGCGTCAGGCACGCGACTGGGGCTATCAGCGGCTCGTTGCAGGGACCACCGTGCTGCAGGTCGACGCCGCGCCGCCGCCGGTCGCCCGGCTCGCGGCGGCAGGCTGCGCCTCGACGGGCGCGATCGAGCTGTCGGACGGCCCCTGTCGCCTGATCGTCAATTGCGGCGGCGCAGCGCTTGGCGGGGCCTGGATTCCGGCCAGCCTCGCGCAGGGGCTGCGCACCACCGCCGCCCATTCGACGCTGGTGCTCGACGACAGCAATTCGACCGCACTGCTGCCGGACGGTACACTGGGCAAGGGCGTGACCGAAGTCGATATCAACCGCCAGGAACTCGACAATGGCTCGCGCCTCGATCTGAGCCATGACGGCTATGTCCGGCGGCTGGGCTATGTCCACCGCCGCCTGCTGCTGATGAGCGGCGATGGCAAGGAAATCCGGGGCGAAGACATGCTGACCCCGGCCGAGCGGCGTCGCAAACCGGGGCGCCTGCCGGTCCAGATCCGCTTTCACCTCGCGCCGGGCGTGGAGCCGACGCTGACCGCCGATAATCAGGGTGCGCTGCTGCGGATCGATCTCGGCGCGCTCTGGCAATTTCGCACCGGCGCCGGCGTGCTGACGGTCGAGGAAAGCCTGTGGGTGGATGGCGACG
Organism: Sphingobium anseongense; assembly: GCF_037725245.1. Taxonomy (NCBI): domain Bacteria; kingdom Pseudomonadati; phylum Pseudomonadota; class Alphaproteobacteria; order Sphingomonadales; family Sphingobiaceae; genus Sphingobium; species Sphingobium anseongense. The sequence goes on from NZ_JBBJUL010000003.1 coordinate 40,232, forward strand.
GTCGTCCGCACCCGACGCGACAGCTGGTCGTCTCCGCCGAGGCGCTACCTGGGGGCGTCAGCATCGGCTGGATATTGAAGCGGGTCGGCTAGGCCGGACTATCCCTATCACCGCTGTCGATACACATTCAGGCAGGGCTGTCTTTTTAGGTCAGGCGCCGCTAAGGGGCTGGCGCAAAGTCCCGGCCCATATCGCTCACGCAGGAACCTCTCATGACCGACGTCATCATCAAGCGCGCCCTCTTGTCCGTGTCGGACAAGAATGGCCTTGCCGAACTGGGCCGTGCACTGAGCGGACACGGCGTCGAACTGGTGTCGACCGGCGGCACGGCGAAGGCGTTGCGCGACGCGGGGCTGGACGTCATGGATATTTCCGACCTCACGGGCTTCCCCGAGATGATGGACGGTCGCGTCAAGACGCTGCATCCCAAGGTTCATGGCGGGCTGCTGGCGGTGCGCGGGAACCCCGATCATGTCGCTTCGATGGATGAACATCAGATACAGGCTATCGATCTGGTCGTGGTCAATCTCTATCCGTTCGCCGCCACTGTCGCGAAGGGGGCAGAGCGCGCGGAGATTATCGAGAATATCGATATCGGCGGGCCTTCGATGGTTCGCTCCGCCGCCAAGAACCACGAAAGCGTGGCGATCGTCACCGATCCGGCCGACTATGCCCGGCTGATCGCCGAAATGGCCGAAAAGGGTGGCGCGACCAGCTACGACTTCCGTCGCATGCTCGCGGCAAAGGCCTATGCGGCTACCGCTGCTTATGATTCGATGATCGCCAGCTGGTTTGCCCATGCCGATCAAGGCGCGATTTTCCCCGAAACGCTGGCGGTCGCCAGCAGATTGGCAACCCCGTTGCGCTACGGCGAAAATCCGCATCAGTCGGCCGCGCTTTACCTGCCCATGGGGCCTGCGGCCAACGGCATCGCCCAGGCGCGGCAGGTGCAGGGCAAGGAACTGAGCTACAATAATTACAATGACGCAGACGCCGCGCTCGAACTGGTCAGCGAATTTCGTGACGGCCCGCCGACGGTGGTGATCGTCAAGCACGCCAACCCCTGCGGCGTCGCCACCGGGGCGACGCTGATCGAAGCCTATGAGGCCGCGCTTGCCTGCGACAGCGTGTCGGCGTTCGGGGGAATCATCGCCGTCAACCGCCCGCTCGACGGGCCGACAGCCGAAGCGATCAGCGGGATTTTCACCGAAGTCGTCGCCGCGCCGGACGCCGATGAAGCGGCGCGGGCGATCTTTGCCAGGAAGAAGAATTTGCGCCTGCTGCTGACGGGCGACCTGCCCGATCCGGCGCGGCCAGGGATGCAGATCAAGACCATCGCCGGAGGATTGCTGGTGCAGAGCCGCGACAATGGCAGGATCGATCCGGACGCTCTTCGGGTTGTGACCAAGCGGGCGCCGACGCAGCAGGAGCGCGCCGATTGCCTGTTCGCGTGGACCGTTGCCAAGCATGTGAAGTCGAACGCGATCGTTTACGCGCGGGACGGCAGCACGGCGGGCGTGGGCGCGGGGCAGATGAACCGGCTCGAATCCGCGCGGATCGCGGCGTGGAAGGCGAAGGACGCGGCTGAGAAAGCGGGCTGGAGCGAGCCGCGTACGATCGGGTCGGCGGTGGCGTCGGATGCGTTCTTTCCGTTTGCCGACGGGTTGCTGGCGGCGGTCGAAGCGGGTGCGACGGCGGTGATCCAGCCGGGCGGGTCGATCCGCGACGAAGAGGTGATCGCGGCGGCGGATGAGGCGGGATTGGCGATGCTGTTCACCGGGATGCGGCATTTCCGGCACTAGATGGTTGGTAAGGCGGATGATTCCGCGCAATGCCAGTTCGGGCCGAGTGGACCGGATTTTTTGGCGGAAATCCGCGCTTTCCCCTTCCTATTTCGGTCGAAAAATCCTATTTAGGCGTCGACCCGAAGCCCAAGTCAGGCGCCGGGCAAAAAAATGACGACAGGAGAACAGGATGACCGGAAAGATGATGGCGGCGATGGCCGCCGCATTGACGCTTGCGCTGCCCACGGCCGCATCGGCGCTCGACAGAAATTATGACGTGATCGTCGATGGGACGACCGGCGCCATGACCCGCAGCATCAGCGTGTCGGTCGCGGACCTCAACCTTGGCAGCGACCACGGGCTGCGCCAGGCGGATTCGCGCATCACCAGGGCCGCCAAGAAAGTGTGCGGCTGGCATAACGGGACGATCCTGCCCGCGACCAGCGATTATCGCGCCTGTTTCGGCGACGCGCTGAGCGACGCGCGCGAGGACCTGGGCACGCTGGCGCAGGCACAGCGCCAGGGTTGAATCCGCGTTGAACCCGCGTTGAACCCGCGCGCGGCGCAGTCGCGCAAGAAGAGCCGTTCCGCACCATGCGGAGCGGCTCTTTTTCGTTACGATCCATTAACCATTCCTTAGAGGATTTCCTTCACTCCCGAAGTCACGAAGGACTAGCCGGGGGACCATCAGGATGCCGCGTAACGATCAGAGCGTGGATGTTGCCATCATCGGCGCAGGGCCGGCGGGACTGACCGCCGCCTATCTGCTGACCAAGAAGGGTTATAGCGTCACCGTCATCGAGAAGGACCCGGTCTATGTCGGCGGCATCAGCCGCACGGTCGAGATGAACGGATTTCGCTTCGACATCGGCGGCCATCGCTTCTTTTCAAGGTCGAAGGAAGTGGTCGACCTGTGGAACGAGATATTGCCCGACGATTTCATCCAGCGGCCGCGCATGAGCCGCATCTATTATGAGGGCAAATTCTACAGCTATCCGCTGCGCGCGTTCGAGGCGCTGTGGAATCTGGGCGTTCTGCGTTCCACCCTGTGCATGGCGAGCTTTGCCAAAGCGAAGATGTTTCCCAACCGCAATGTCCGGTCGTTCCAGGACTGGACCGTCAATGCGTTCGGCCACAAGCTGTTTTCGATCTTTTTCAAGACCTATACCGAAAAGGTGTGGGGCATGCCGTGCGACGAGATGTCGGCCGACTGGGCAGCGCAGCGGATCAAGGGGCTGTCGCTGTGGGGCGCGGTGGTCGATGGGCTCAAGCGCAGCCTGAAACTCAACAAGAAGCCCAATGACGGCATGGAAACCAAGACGCTGCTGGAGACATTCCGCTATCCCCGGCTTGGCCCCGGCATGATGTGGGAGGCGGCGCGCGACTTCGTGGTCGCGGGCGGCAACCGTGTGCTGATGGGCCATGGCCTCAAGCAGATCGCGCAGGACCAGGGCACGGGGCGCTGGCGCATGGTCGCCGACGGCCCCGAGGGCGAGGTGATCATCAACGCCGCCCATGTCGTCAGTTCCGCGCCGATGCGCGAACTGGCCGGGCGCATCCATCCGCTGCCCGTTGCCCTTCCCGAAGCCATGGAGCTGAAATATCGCGACTTCCTGACCGTCGCGCTGATGGTCAAGGGCGACGATATTTTCCCCGACAACTGGATCTATATCCACGACAGCAAGGTGCAGGTCGGCCGCATCCAGAATTTCCGCAGCTGGTCGCCCGAAATGGTGCCCGATCCCAGCCTGGCCTGCGTGGGCCTTGAATATTTCTGCTTCGAAGGCGACGGGTTGTGGGCGTCGGCCGATGCCGACCTGATCGAACTGGCGAAACAGGAAATGGCGACCCTGGGCCTGTGCAACCCCGACGATGTCGTCGGCGGCGCGGTGGTGCGGCAGGAAAAGGCCTATCCGGTCTATGACGATGAATATGCCGCCAATGTGCTGGCGCTGCGCAGCGAACTGGAAGCGCGCTATTCCACGCTTCATCTGGTCGGCCGCAACGGCATGCATCGCTATAACAACCAGGATCATGCGATGATGACGGCGATGCTGACCGTCCGCAACATCGAAGCCGGCGCCCGCGTCTATGACGTGTGGGGCGTCAACGAGGACGCCGAATATCATGAAGCGGGGGACGAAGGCGAACGGGCGGCGCTTGCCAGCGAGCGGCTGGTGCCCAGCCGGCTGAAGGCGGCCTGAGCCCCATGCCCGAACCGATAGCCGCGACAGTGTCCGATCGCATGGCAGGCGGCATGCAGGCGCGCGTGGTAACGCTCGCCTTGCGTATCCAGCGCTTCACCATGGCCCGCTACCTGCTCGCCAGCATCATCGCGCTGGCCGTGGACATGGCGCTGTTCCTGGCCATTACCACGATCGGCTGGCCCCCCATGGTCGCTGCCTTCCTTGGCTATGTCACCGGCATGCTCGTCCATTGGAGCATCAGCATCCGTTACGTGTTCCGCACTGGCGGCAATGGCGCGCCGCGCGCCAGTCATGCGCAGCGCGTCGCCTTCTTCGCCAGCGCGCTGCTCGGCATGGGCATCACCATGGCGGTGGTGGGCGGGCTGACCGCCGTTGGCATTCATGCAGCCGCGGCCAAGGGCGTGGCCATCGGCATCAGTTTCCTTACCGTCTATGCGATTCGGAAATATGGCATCTTCGGCATCCGCTAGCCCGCTGGCGGCAACAATGCCCCGCAAGCCCCGATTCGCGCCGGCCCGCAATCCGATGGTGCTGCTGGTCGGCCTATGGCTGATCTTTTGCATGATCGCGCTGTTCTGGTTCCGCCAGAGCATCGCGCTGTTCCAGTTCATCGACGTCGATGACGCGATGCGGTTGCAGCAGGTGCGCGACTGGATCGGCGGGCAGGGCTGGTTCGATGTCAGCCAGCACCGCGTCAACCCGCCGCTGGGCGGGCCGATGCACTGGTCGCGGATCGTCGATTTGCCGATCGCGGCAATCATCCTGCTGACGCGGCCATTTGTCGGCATGGCGACGGCGGAATTGATCGCCTGCACCGCCGTGCCGCTGCTGTTGCTCGGTTGCCTGTGCGCGGTGCTCCATCGCGCGATGCGACTGCTGGCCGACGGCGATGCGCCGCCGCTGTTCGCGGTCGCGCTGCTGCTGGTGACGCCGACCATCCTCATCCAGTTTCCCCCGCTGCGTATCGACCATCATGGCTGGCAGATCCTGATGGCGGGCGTCGCGCTTTGCGGCGCGCTCGACGGCGCGCCGCGGCGTGGCGGCATCGTTGCGGGGCTTGCGATCGCACTGTGGCTGACCATTTCCAGCGAGGGATTGCCCTATGCCGCGCTGCTGGGCGGCACATTTGCCATGCGCCAGTGGACCGACGGCGCGGAACGGCCACGCCTGACCGGTTATGCGGCGGCGCTGGGCGCGGCGTCCGCCTTGCTGGTGCTGGTCACGCGCGGCTGGTCGGCGGTGTCGGGAAACGAATGCGATTCGCTGACGTCGGTCTATCTGCTGCCGCTCGGCGGCTTTGCCATTGCCATGCCGGTTGCCGACCGGCTGATGCGGGGAACGACCGCCGGCCGCAGGCTGATCGCGGCGGCGCTTGGCGCGGGTTGCGCGGCGCTGATCTTCCTGCTGTCGGGCCAGCATTGCGCGACCAACGGACCGTTCGCGGCGCTCAGCCCGCTTGCCTATCGCTACTGGTATATGGGGGTCGTGGAAGGGCTGCCCATCTGGAAGCAGGAGATCGGCATGGCCGGTGTTATCCTGCTGCCGGCGATCACCGGCCTTGTCGGCACGGCATTGGCGTGGCGGGCCGCGCCGCGCGGCGACACGCGAATACGCTGGCTGACCATCGGCCTGTTGCTGTTCGGCGCGACGCTGGTGTCGATGATGGTAATGCGCGCGATCACCGTGGCGCATCTGTGCGCGCTGCCCGGCACGGCCTGGCTGCTGATCGCTTTGTTCCGCCGCGTCCAGATGGCCAGATACAGCCTGGCAAGAGTGTTCGGATCGGCCGCGCTGGTGCTGCTGACCCCGGTGGGAATGGCCGCATCATGGCTGGGCGCCGTCGATAGCGTGTCGGCGCCGTCGAAGGCGGCCGGCAAGATTTGCCGTACATCGGCGACCATCGACACGCTCGACCGCCTGCCGCCCAGCCTGTTGTTCACGCCGCTCGACCTGGGACCGGACATATTGGTCAGGACGCCGCACAGCGTCGTGGGGACGGGGCATCATCGCAATCTGCGCGGCATCAATGCCGTGGTCGGCGCCTTCCTGGCCACGCCGGACCGGTCGCGCGCCATCGTGATGGCGACCGGGGGCGGGCGGGGGCCGGCCTATCTGATCACCTGTCCGGGGCTGAACGAACTGGAGCAATATGCCAAGGTCAGGCCCGACGGGCTGGCCGCTGCGCTGCTGAAAGGGCGGGCGCCCGGATGGCTGACGCCGGTGCCGATGGCGGGCGCGATCCGGGTTTACCGGGTGGCGAGGTAGATCAGGCCGGGCGGAAGGCGAGCGCCACGCCGTTCATGCAATAGCGCTTGCCGGTCGGCCGGGGGCCATCGTCAAAGACATGCCCCAGATGCCCGCCGCAGCGGGCGCAATGCACTTCGGTGCGGGGATAGCCCAGGCCGAAATCGCGCGAGGTGCCCACCGCGCGCGGCAGGGGCCGCCAGAAGCTGGGCCAGCCGGTGCCGCTGTCGAACTTGGTCCTCGCATCGAACAGCGGCTGGTCGCAGCCCGCGCAGGCGAAGATGCCGGCGCGATGCTCCTTGTCGAGCGGGCTGGTGAACGGGCGTTCGGTCGCTTCATGACGCAACACATTATAGGCGAGCGGGGAGAGGCACTTGCGCCACTGCGCATCGGTCAGCGTGAAGGGATAGGCGGCGGCCCTGGCATCGGGCAATCCCGCGCGCCACAACAGAGCACCGATCGCGCCCGCCGCCGCGCCGCCAAGCCATTGTCGTCTCGTCATGCCATGGTTCCTACGCGCCCCACGCTGACCGTCGCCTGAACAGTCCCCGCCAGCCGGCGCCGCCGGACTTGAGCACATGGCGGCGGAACAGCAGCACGCCGACGCGGATGATGACGGCGACGAAGATGGCCTGCCACAGCAGCGCCAGCAGATGCGGCCAGATGGCATCGTCATAGGCGGCGTGGGCGATCATCGCGAAGGGCGAACTCCAGGGGAATATCATCGCGGCGACATCGGCGGCGCTGCCCTGATGGTCGACCGCATAGCTTGCGAAGAAGAAGATCAGCATCTGCGCCATGGTGACCGGCATGTTGAGCGTCTGCACCTCGCGCACGGTCGCTGCCTGCGCGCCGATCCCCAGGAACAGCGACCCGAGCAGCGTATAGGCCATGGTGAAATAGGCGACGCCCAGTGCGATGAACGCGGTCCAGCCGACCGCCGGCGTCGCAATGATGGTCGCAGGGTCGCGGGTGGCGAGGAAGATCGCGAGCGCCGATCCCCCCCAGAACAGGATGCCGACGAAGCTCATCGCCAGCATCGCCAGCAGCTTGCCGAGGAAGATCGCGTCGATGGGCACGGCGGCAGCGAGTATTTCGATGATCTTGTTGGTCTTTTCCTCGACCAGATTGGACAGGACCATGCCCGCCAGGATCAGGGTGAGAAAGAAGATGACGACCTGGGCAACGCGGCCCAGCAGCATCTGCGCCTGCGCCTGCGCGCCCCGGCTGGTGGCGACCTCGTGCCGTTCGACCGGGATCATGCGGAGCGATTCTGTGGCATTGGTCGCGCTGACGAGCAGGCTGACATCGCCTTCCAACCGGTCGATATCGGCGGCCTTTCCGGTCAATCGGGGCCGGTCGATCGAGCCGGAGAGGATGGCCGCTACGCCCGAATCGGTGCGCGCCAGCAGCGCGGCGGGCGTTTCATCGGTGGCGACGCGACGCAGGCGGGGCAGCGCCTGCGGCCCCATCCGTTCGGTCAGGATGGCGTGGGTGCGCTCGATCCGGGCGGCGTCGGCGGCAGGCAGGGCGATGCCGACGATCGGGCGCAGGTCCGTGGTCGAGATCTTTTCGCCCAGCCCGCCAAACGCCATGCCGATGAGGATCGGGAAGAGCGGACCGAGCAGGAAGAAGAAGAACGTCTTGGAGAAGACGACCGCGGAAAAATCGCGCCGGGCGATGACATAGGCGGCGCGCATGATTTCGCTCATCGCGCGTCTTCCCCGTCCATCTGCCGCGCGGCCGCTTCGCCGACGATCGCAACGAAGGCATCGTGCAGGCCGGGGCGTTCGATCGACAGGCTTTCGATGCCGGCATGGCCGTCGAGCAGCGCGCGCAGCAGCGGTTCGATGCCCAATGCGGGCAGTCCGAAATGCCACGCGCCGCCTTCCGCGACCGCGTCCTGCGGCAGCGCGCGTCGCCATCCGCCGTCGATCGCGCGTGTGCGCAGCCGGACCTGCGGGCGCAGCCGGTCGCGCGCGGCAGCGACGGTGCCTTCGAACCGGATGCGCCCGCCCGCGACGATGGCGACCCGCTCGCACAGCCGTTCGGCGTGGGCGATGACATGGGTGGAAAACAGGATGGTGACGCCGCTGCGCGCCTGTTCGCGGATCAGCGCTTCGAGGCGGCCCTGGTTGAAGGCGTCGAGGCCGGAAAAGGGTTCGTCCAGGACGATGAGGCGGGGGCCATGGACGATGGTGCCGAGCAGTTGCACGGTCTGGGCCATGCCCTTGGACAGCTGGCGCACGGGCTTGTCGATGGCGTCGGCCAGGCCATGGGTCGTCATCAGCGCGCGGGCGCGTTCGCGCCCGGTCTTGAGTGGCAGCCCGCGCAGCGCGCCCATGAAGGCAATGGCGTCATAGGCTTTCATCGAGGGGTAGAGGCCGCGCTCCTCGGGCAGATAGCCGACCTGTGCCGCCATGCGCAGCGGCGCGTCCTGGCCGAGCAGGCTGCGATGGCCTTCGTCCGGGTCGATGATGCCGAGCAGGGTGCGCAGCAGCGTCGTCTTGCCCGCGCCATTGGGGCCAAGGATGCCGTAGATCGCGCCTGTGGGCACGGCGATGTCGATGCCATCGACCGCCCGGAATGCGCCGAAGGTCTTGACGAGACCATGGGCTTCCACGGCAAGTATCATATTCGTGGAATTGCCGGTCATCGTCAGGCGATGTAGTGCCGAGCGATGGCCACGCCAACCCCAATCAGCCTGGAAGATCGTTTGAAGGCGCAGGCCAGGCAACTGGGCTTTGCCGCCTGCGCGATCGCGCGCGCCGATGCCGCGCCGGAGGCTGCGGCGAGGCTGCGCCACTGGCTGGACGAGGGACGGCATGGCGACATGCTGTGGATGGAGGAACGCGCCGAGCAGCGCGGGTCGCCGGCGGGGCTGTGGCCGGACGTGCGCAGCGTGATCATGCTGGGGATGAGCTATGCGCCCGGCCACGATCCGCTGGCGCTGGCGGCGGTGGGGGATAGGGCGCGGATCTCGGTCTATGCGCAGGGGCGCGATTATCATGACGTGGTCAAGAAGGCGCTCAAGGGCCTGGCCCGCTGGCTGGTCGAGCAGGAGGACGCGCCGCTCAAGGTCTTCGTCGATACAGCGCCGGTGATGGAAAAGCCGCTGGGCCAAGCGGCGGGCCTTGGCTGGCAGGGCAAGCACAGCAATCTGGTCAGCCGCGACCATGGCAGCTGGCTGTTCCTGGGGGCGATCTATTCGACGCTGGACCTTGCGCCCGATACGCCGGGCGAGGACCGTTGCGGCAGTTGCAATGCGTGCCAGACCGCCTGCCCGACCGATGCGTTCCCGTCGCCCTATCGCGTCGATGCGCGGCGCTGCATCTCCTACCTCACGATCGAGCATAAGGGGCCGATCCCGGAGGAATTTCGGGCAGGGATCGGCAACCGCGTCTATGGCTGCGACGATTGCCTGGCGGTGTGCCCGTGGAACAAGTTCGCCCAGACGGCGGCGGCGAACCGCGCCTTCCTGCCCCGCGCGGAACTGGTCGCGCCGGCGATCGGCGACCTGCTGGCGCTCGACGATGCGGGATTTCGCGAGATATTTTCAGGCTCGCCGATCAAGCGGATCGGCCGTGACCGGATGGTGCGCAACGCCGCCATCGCGGCGGGGAACAGCGGCGACGCGGCGCTGGCGCTGGCCTTGCGCGCGCTGCTGGAAGATGACGATCCGGCGGTGGCGGAGGCGGCGGGCTGGGCGCTGGGGCGGCTGGGGGTTTAGGGGGATTTGGTATCGCGCCTCACGCTCGCCATCGCCCGCGAGAAGCAACGCCATCGAGTTTGAGCGCATAGTGTTCAGGGTATGGGGGTCACCGCCGTTGCGGGGGCGATGGAGGCGTCGGGCGACGAAGGATCAGAGGAACAGGAATTGCGCCAGCGCGGCGACCGGCCCCTGATCGGCATCCGCGCGGATCGCCTGGCGAACCTCGACCGGGGGCAGTGGGTCGGCGAGGCGAATGCGGCCGACCCCCGCCATGCGGCCGAAATCGCGCGCGAGCGGGCCAAAGGCAGCGAACCAGCCTTCGCCGCCGCGCACCGCCAGCATGATTTCGAACAGATTGTCGGTTTCCAGTGCTGGCCGCGTCGGCGGCAGCCCCGCCCTGCCCAGCGCCTGTTCGACGATGTGGCGCAGGCCGTTGGCGCGGTCCATCGCCAGCGGCGGCACGCCGGTCAGATCGGCAAGGCTGACCGTGTCTGCCCGCGCGAGCGGATGGTCCGCGCCCAGATAGATGCTGATCTGTTCGGACCAGACATAGCGCGAGGGCGGGGTTTCCGGTTCGCCCAGCGCGTAGAAATAGGCGATGTCGGCAGCGCCGCCGGCGAGCATCGCGGCGGCTTCGCGCGCGGTATGGACGGCGAGGTCGAGGGTGATGGCGATGTCGGGATTGGCTTCCTCGAACGCGGTCAGCGCATCCTGGAAATGGCTGAACACCGGCGCGGGGGCGGCGATGGTGAGCGTGATGCGATCGTCGGCGGGCGGGCGGGCGAGGGGCGGCGCCGGCGATACGGGTGGCGGCGGGGCGATCGCGTCCCATTCATCCTGGGCCTGTTCCGACAGCAGCGCCATCGCCCGCACCGTCTTGCGGCCTGCCTCGGTCAACTGCGAGGAGCCCATGCGCCGTTCGAACAGGGCATAGCCGAGCCGCGATTCGAGTGCGGCCATGTCGCGTTCGACCGTGTCGCGGGGCAAACCCAGTTCGCGCGCGCACGCATCGACGCTGCCCGACGCCACCATCTGCGCGAATATGTCCAGCTGGCGCAGGGAAGGGGATGTCATGGCCCCGGCTTAAAGGAAAAGCGGGGCGGGGTTAAGCGCCAAATCCCGACCATGTATGCGCGTTGCGCTTGCCAGCGGTGCCGTGGCATGTCTTAGGTGACGGGACGATTTCGCGGGATCAGGGGCGAACATTGAGCGGCTGCACGGACGAGAGCGATCCCGATATGTCCGGTGGCTGGAAGGCGCTGGCACCGCTGCGCGACCGGACCTTCCGCACGATCTGGCTCGCCAGCCTGGCGTCCAATTTCGGCCAGCTGGTGCTGGGCGTCGCGGCGGCGTGGGAAATGACGCGGCTGGGCCAGTCGGCGGAGATGATCGCGCTGGTGCAGACCGCGCTGATGCTGCCGCTGATGCTGGTATCGGTGCCTGCGGGCGCGATCGCCGATATGTTCGATCGTCGCAAGATCGCGCTGATCGGGCTTTGTTTCGCGTCTGCCTGCGCCTGCGTGCTGACGCTGCTGTCCGTCGCCGGGCTGGCCAGCCCCTGGACGATGCTGGCCTTTTGTTTCCTGATCGGCTGTGGCGTCGCGCTCTATACACCCGCCTGGCAGGCTTCGATGGTCGAGCATGTGCCCGTGCGGCAGATGTCGGCGGCGGTCTCGCTGGGCGCGGTAAGCTATAATATCGCGCGCAGCTTCGGTCCGGCGCTGGGCGGATTGATAGTGATGACCGTAGGCGCGACCGCGGCGTTCGGCCTCAACGCGCTTTTCTATCTGCCGCTGATCGCCGCGTTCCTGATGTGGAAGCGGCCCCATGTGCCGCCGCGTCTGCCGCCCGAGCGGATCGACCGGGCGATCATATCCGGCCTGCGCTATTCCCTCCATTCCCCGCCGGTCCGATCCGTGATCCTGCGCAGCCTGGCGTTCGGCCTGGCGAGCGGCGTCGTCATCGCGCTGCTGCCCCTTGTCGCTCGCGACATGCTTCATGGCGACGCGAGCACCTATGGGCTGCTGCTGGGCGCCTATGGCGTCGGCGCGGTCATCGGCGCGCTGACCGTCAGCGACCTGCGCGAACGCATCCGCCCGGAAATCACCGTCCGGGTGGGCATCGTCGTCATGGGACTGATGATGCTGGTCATCGGCACCAGTCATCATCTGGCGTTGACGAGCCTGGCGCTGGTGATCATCGGCGCGTGCTATCTGTTGGTCCTGGCGCTGTTCAACGTGTCGATCCAGACATCGGTGCCGCGTTGGGTGGTGGCCCGATCGGTTGCGCTTTACTATGCTTCGGCCTCGGGCGGCATGGCTTTCGGGTCGTGGATGTGGGGCGCGATGGCGGCGGGGTATGGCGCGGACAGCGCGATGCTGGCGGCTGGGGTGATGACGCTCGCGCTGCCGGTGCTGTTCCTGCCCCTGCCCTTGCCCGAAACCGGCATTGCCGCGATCGACCCCGCGCCGGTGGACGGCGAGTTGCAGGTCGGGCTGGCGATCAGCGGGCGCAGCGGGCCTATCGTCGTGGAGGTCGATTATCGCGTCGACCCGGCCGACGCGCGCGCCTTTTACGGCAAGATGGTCCAGATCCAGACCGCCAAGATGCGCAACGGCGCGTTCGAATGGACCATCGCGCGCGACATAGGCGATCCGGCGCTGTGGACAGAGCGCTATCATTTTCCGACCTGGCAGGATTATCTGCGCCATCGGGACCGGCTGACCACCGCCGACCGCGCGCTTCAGGCCGAGGTCGACGCCTTCAGCAGCCTGAAATCAGATGATCGCGTGCGTCGGCGACTGGAGCGGCCGATGGGTTCGGTTCGCTGGCGCGCGGAAACGCCCGATCCGGGCGGCGACAACGTCAACGTCTTTGGTCCCTGAAACGGACCAAGCGACGTAACGCGCTCAGCCGATGCTTTCGACCACCGCGGCGCGCAGTTCGGGCAGGCCCATGCCCTTTTCGCTGGATGTGGCGATGATATCGGGGTGCGCGGCGGGGCGCTTGCGGATCGCATCGGCGGTGGCCTGGGTAACGGCGGCAAGCTCGCTCGCCTTGATCTTGTCCGCCTTGGTCAGCACGATGCGATAGCTGACCGCCGCGCCGTCGAGCATGTCGAGCATGTCATTGTCGACATCCTTGATGCCGTGGCGCGCGTCGATCAGCACCAGCGTGCGCTTGAGCGCGGAACGGCCGCGCAGATAGTCGTTCACCAGGAAACGCCATTTCCGCACGACGTCCTTGGGCGCCTTGGCATAGCCATAGCCGGGCATGTCGACGAGGCGGAAGCGCAGGGGATCGCCCACGTCGAAGAAGTTCAGTTCCTGGGTGCGGCCCGGCGTGTTGGAGGTGCGGGCGAGGGCGTTGCGATTGGTCAAGGCATTGAGCAGCGAGGATTTGCCGACGTTGGAACGGCCCGCGAAGGCGACTTCGTTGACGGCCATGTCGGGCAGGAATTGAAGGTCCGGCGCGGATTTGAGGAAGGCGATCGGCCCGGCGAAGATCTTCCGCGCGTCCTCGATCGGGTCTGTTTCAGGAGTATCGTTCATATCAAAGTCCGTTCGGTTCGAGCCTGTCGAGAAGCATTGCGCGCCGTTCTCGACAAGCTCGAACCGAACGGGATGGGAATGAGGTTACTTCGCCTCCACGGTCGTGCCGAGCACCGGATGGCGCTTGTACAGCCACCATTGTTGCAGCATCGACAGACAGTTGTTGGTGATCCAGTAGACCAGCAGCCCCGCCGCGAAGGGGGCCATGATGAACATCATCATCCACGGCATGATCGCGAATATCTGCTGCTGCATCGGGTCCATCTGCGCCGGGTTGAGCTTGAACTGAAGCCACATCGAAATGCCAAGCAAGATCGCCAGCACGCCGATGGCGAGGAAGGCGGGGGGCTGGAAATCGAGCAGGCCGAACAGGTTCAATATGTGCAGCGGATCGGGCGCCGACAGATCCTTGATCCACAGCACGAAGGGCTGGTGACGCATTTCGATGGTCAGCATCAGCACCTTGTACAGCGCGAAGAAGATCGGGATCTGGATGAAGATCGGCAGGCAACCCGCGAGCGGATTGACCTTTTCGGTCTTGTAGAGCGCCATCATCTCCTGCTGGAGCTTGGGCTTGTCGTCCTTGTAGCGTTCCTGGAGCGCCTTCATCTTGGGCTGAACCGCGCGCATCGCCGCCATGCTGGCGAACTGGCGCTGGGCCACCGGGAACATCAGCGCCCGGACCACGAATGTGAGGCATATGATCGCGACACCGAAATTGCCGATATGTTCGAACAGCCAGTGAAGGAGAGCGAAGATCGGCTTTTCGAACCAGTAGAACCAGCCCCAGTCGATCGCGCGGTCAAACAGAGGGACCGCCTGGCCAGCGGCGCCATCCTGATAGGCTTCGAGCGTCTTGACCTCCTTGGCGCCGACGAACAGCCGGGTGGTCTGCGTCACGGACTTGCCCGCGCCCAGCAGGACGGGGTTCAGGGCGATGTCGGCCTGATATTGCGTGCCGGCACCTTTACGGAACTGGCCGGCGAAGGGGCGTTGCTGGTCGGGGATCAGCGCGGACAACCAATATTTGTCGGTGAAGCCGATCCAGCCGCCGGTCGACTGGAAGTTCCGGGTCGACGGGCCTTTGTTCAAATCGCCATAATTGACGTCGTAATCGGCCGCGCCGTTGAAGACGCCCATCGGCCCTACATGGATGGTCCAGGTATCGGGATCCTTGGGAACGCTCGATCGGCTGATATAGCCATAGGGCTTGGCCGCGACCGTGCCCGCACCGGTGTTGGACAGCTTCTGTGCGGCCGTGATCATATAGTCGTTGTCGACCGACAGGCGGATTTCGAAAAGCTGGCCCGCGCCATTGTTCCAGCTGAGCGTCACCGGCGTGGTCGGCGTCAGCGCCGAGCCTTGCGCGGTCCAGACCGTGTCCTTGGTCGGCGCTTTCAACCCTTCGCCCTGCCAGCCAAAGCCCGCGAAATAGGCGTCGGCGGTGCCGGCGGGCGAATAGAGCCGGATCGCAGGCGAGTTTTTGGCGATCGTTTCGCCATAGGTCGGCAGGACGATGTCGTCGATGCGCGCGCCCTTGAGGTTGATCGAGCCGATCAGCTTGGGCGTGCGGATGGGCACGCGCGGCGCTTCCTTCAGCACGGCGGCGCGATCGCGGATCGCCGTGGGGCTGTCGGCGGCGGGATCGGCGCTGGGGGACGCCACCGGCGTAGTCCTGCCGCCTTCTATCCGCGTCGCCGGCGGGTTGGCCGCGGGGAAGAAATAGGTCGACACATAGGGCCAGCCGAACAGGATCAGCGCGGTGAGGACCACCGCCAGAATGATATTTTTCTTGTCGTCCACGCTCGTTCGCGCTCCCGCCGTCTTGTTCTTGTCGCTGTCGGTTCAGGGAACCGGATCGTAACCGGACCCGCCCCATGGGTGGCATCGCATTAGCCGCTTGATCGCCAGCCAGCTACCCTTGACCGCGCCATATTTTTTGAGCGCGTCGATCGCATATTGCGAGCAGGACGGAGCATAGCGGCAGGAGGGCGGAAGGATGCGCGACGGGCCAAGTTGCCAGGCGCGCGAAATCAGGATGAGCAGGCGAGCGATCATCTTTCCTCACCGGCACCGCTCAAGCCAGTGGAGGGCGATTTCCCCGCGCGCGGCGGCAGGTCGGCAGCTCGTTCCGCCGGGATTCGCCGGCCCCCCTCCCGTGCCGGGGAGGCATGCATCACCTTGCGCAGCGCTCGTTCCAGTTCGGCGCGCAGCTGGGCAAAGTCGCGCTCGATCCCGCCCGCGCGGCCGATCAGCACATGATCGGCGCCAGCCACACCCAGCGCCGGCAGCGTTTCGCGGGCCAGAACGCGAAAACGACGCTTCATCCGGTTACGGACGACAGCGCCGCCAATCTTCTTGGTCACGGTGATGCCAAAGCGCATCGCCGGATCACCATCGCCCCGATCGCGCACCAGCAGGACAAAGCCGGGCATGGGCGCCCGCCGTCCCCGATTCGCGGCCAGGAAGTCAGCGCGCCGGGCCATGACGGCCGGCGCTGCCGAAAGCGGCTGGCTCAGGCCGACAGGCTCTTGCGGCCACGGGCGCGGCGCGCGCGGATGATGTTGCGGCCGCCCGGCGTCGCCATGCGGGCGCGGTAACCGTGACGGCGCTTCCGAACCAGATTGCTCGGCTGAAAGGTGCGCTTCATCGTTCATTCCTCAAAATGCAAATCAAGAATCGGGCATGACAAAAAAAGGCCGCTTGTGCAGCGACCGCAAGTCAGGGGGCGTCCGATAGGCAAAAGGCGACCGGAAGTCAACGGGCGGTCCCCCTATGCCTTTGCAACGGCCTCTTCGCATAGTGCCGCGAGCTGATCGGCGACTTTGCCCCAGCCTTCGGCAAAGCCCATGTCCGCATGCGCCTTCATCGAATCGGCGTCCCAGTGACGCGCGGCCGCAGTATAGCGGGTGCCGCCGTCTTCGGGTTCGAAGGTGGTGATGGAGGTCATGAAGGGCTTTTGCGGGACCCAGCCGGCGGCATAGGCGTCGGTGCTGACGATCCTGCGGCCCGGCACCACCTCCAGAAACACGCCTTCGTTCGGAAAATGCTCGCCGCCGGGGCCGTGCATCGTCAGGGCGGAGCGGCCGCCGGGGCGCAGGTCCATTTCGTCGATCGTCACGGTCCAGGGCCTGGGGCAGAACCAGTCTGCGGTCCGTTCGGTCCAGACCTGCCACACGATGTCCGGCGGCGCGGCGATGTGGCGCGTGACCGACAGTTCCAGATTGCTCTCGTTCATGCCCCGTCTCCATCGAATGCCGCCTGAAGCGCGGCGATGTCCAGTTTCTGCATCGTCATCATCTTTTGCATCATGCGCGCGATGGCCGGCTTGTCGCCGCTCTTGTACCAGGCGATCATCGCTTCGGGCACCAGTTGCCAGGAAAAGCCGAACCTGTCCCTGACCCAGCCGCATTCGACCGGCGCGCCGCCATCGGCGGTCAGCGCGTCGAAATAGCGGTTCAGTTCGGCCTGGTCCCTGCACGCCACCGACAACGACACCGCTTCTGTGAATTTGAACTCCGGGCCGCCGTTCAGTGCCTGATAGGATTGGCCGAACAGGGTGAATTCGACCAGCAGCACCGCGCCCCCTTCGAACCGGGCGGGCGAATCATGACCTTCGGGATAATGGCTGACCATGTCGACCGAGCCGCCAAAGACCGAGACGTAGAAATTGGCGGCTGCTTCGGCCTGGCCGTCGAACCACAGGCAGGGGGAAATCTTGCTCATCGGCCTGCTTCCTTGTTCGACCTCATGCCGACGACGGCGAACATGGCGCCTTGCGGGTCGGTCGCCTGCACGATCCAGGCGCCGCCCGGCACTTCCATCGGGCCGTGGAGGACAGTGCCGCCGCCGGCCGTGATCCTGTCATGCGCCGCGTCGATGTCAGCGACGGAGAAATAGAAGAGCCAGCCGGGCATGGGCATTTCGGCGGGCTTGGGCATGATCGCGCCGGTCATGCCGTCAAAGCTCGCCACCCGTTCCTGCGAAAGCAACTGGTAGCTGCCCATCGGCCCCATATCCATGGCGTCGCCCGTGACCCAGCCGAACTGGCCAGTGTAGAACGCCAGGTCGGCGTCGAAATCGCCGCTGTGCAGTTCGTGCCAGCCGACATGGCCGGGAGTCATCGGCGGCGGTGGCGTCATCCCTTCGGGGCTGGAGCCGTTGAGCAGCATGAAGGTCGCGCCACCCGGATCGCCCATCACCGCGAAGCGACCTACGCCCGGAATATCCTGCGGCGCGCGGCGGATGCTCGCGCCCGCCGCGCTCAGCCGTGCCGCGTCGGCATCGACATCGGCCGAGCCGATATAGCCGCCCCACCAGGACGACATGCCGCAAGTCGCCGCTTCCGCCGGGATCGCCATGATCCCGCCCACGCCACCATGCGCGCTGCTGACGACATGATAGACGTCGCCGTTGGGGTCACCGCCGCCGAACGGGGTGACGCTCCAGCCCACGACATCGCCGTAAAAGGCGATTGCGGCGTCGGGATCGCTGGTCATCAGTTCATACCAGAAGAATTTCCCTGCACGATCGGTCATCGTCCGTCTCCTGAGCGAGAGCCATCAGCCCTTTTGATCGAGCAGCACGGAAAAACCGCCATAGATCATGCGTGCGCCCGAAAAGGGCATGCCCTGTCCTTCGGGCGGCTTCATCCGCTCGTCGGCCATGACCTTTTCATTGCCGGCGTCGCGCGTCGCCTTGTCGGGCCATTCGATCCAGGAAAAGACGATCTCCTCGCCTTCCTCGGCGATGACGCAGGTGCGGAAGTCGTTGGTCTTGCCTTCCTTGACGTCGTCGCCCCAGCATTCGACCACGCGGAGCGCGCCATATTCCAGGAAGATCGGCGCGGCCATCGCCGCCATGTCGATATAGGCCTGCTTCTTGTCCCTCGGCACGGGGATCACAAAACCGTCCATATAGCTCATCGTGACTCTCCTTTCATTGGTCCGGGCGAGGGGCGGTCCAAGGGGGCGGCATTTACGCTAGCGTCCAGCGACTCACCGACTTGAACTTTTTGCACTCGATCATTATTTCATGCAACATAGAAGTTATAAAATATAACTAGGGACGCGCAGTTGAAGAAACGAGCCTATCAGGATGGATGCGCGACCGCCCATGCGCTCGACATCGTGGGCGATCGCTGGGCGATGCCGATCATGCGCGAATTGCTGCTGGGACCCAAGCGGTTCACCGATTTGCGCGCCGCGCTGCCCGGAATCAGCGCCAATGTGCTGACGCAAAGGCTGGACGAGCTGGAAGCCACCGCGATTCTGGCCCGCCGCCGGCTGCCGCCGCCCGCCGCGAGCCAGATTTACGAGCTGACGGCGTGGGGCCGCGAGTCGGAAATCCTGTTCCAGGTGCTTGGCCGCTGGGCCGCCCGCTCGCCGACGATGGCGCCGGGGATGCCGATGAGCGTGTCGTCGCTGATATTGTCGATGCGCACGATGATCGATCGCCCGGCGCTGGGTGATCTGCGCGCGACATTGGGCTTTCGCTTTGGCGAGGAAATGTTCCGGGCGGAGATCGCGCAGGGCGACTTCGTCATCGACCGCGCGCCGGTGGACGGCGCGGACGTGATCTTTGCCGGGGATCAGAACGGCCTCGCGGCGGTCATCTATGGCGGCGCATCGTTCGAGGCGGTGGCCGACCGGCTGGAGGTGAAGGGCGACCGCGCGCTGGCCGATCGGTTCGTGACGCTGTTCCCGCTGCCGCCCAAGGCGCCGCCGGCCGGGGCGCGTTAGGCTGCCCGCCTATCTGCCGCGATAATAGCGTTCGCGGCTGTTGCTCCAGACAATCTGGCAGACGCCGGTTATCGCCAGCAACAGCCCCCACAGCGCCCAGCGCTTGTCGTTGGCCATGAAGCTTTCAAGGAAGGCGATGTTGAGTCCCTGGAGAATCCAGACGCCGCCCATGAGGACCATGAGCAGGCCGAGCAGGGTGCTGACCGCGCGCATCACGCCGTTGAAGAGTTCGCTCATCCCGTCCTGCTCCCGTCGTTCGGGCCGCTGCGGCCCCGTGCCTATTTCGTTCGCGCCGCCGCTACCGCCGCCTTGAGCGCGTCATAACCCACCGCGCCGCTCAGCACCTGTCCGCCGATGACGAAGGTCGGGGTGCCGGTGGCCTGCAATTTCTGTGCGAGCGCGATATTCGACTGGATTTCGCCGTCGTAGCGGCTGGCCGTCATCGCCGCTTCGGCAGCCTTGCGGTCTATGCCGACGCTGGCGGCGGCGGCGAAGATGGTGTCGCGAGTCACGCGGCCGGCGCCGTAAAGCGCCTTGTGGAAGGGCATATATTTTCCCCGCTCCGCCGCCAGCAGCGAGACCTTGGCCGCGTCGCTGCTATGTTCGGACAGGATCGGCAGTTCGCGATAGACGACCTTGACGCCCTTGTCCTCGCCCACCAGCCGGGACAGATCGGGAAGCGAGGCGCGACAATAGCTGCAGGCATAATCGAAAAATTCGGCGACGACGACGTCCCCCCGCGCCGCACCTTCCCACGCGCCGGCAAAGGGCGTTTCGATCGCCTGACGATTGGCGTCGATGGTGCCGCTCATCCGCTTGGCTTGCAGCTTTTCCACCGCCTGCGGGATGATTTCGGGATGGTCGAGGATATAGTCGTGGACGATCCTTTCGATCGCAGCCCTGTCCGTGGCGTTGATCGACGCGGGGGCCTGTACGGCGACCGCGGTGCCGGCCGCCGCGGCGGAGAAGGCGAGGAAACCCAGGAGCATCTGCATCTTTCTGTTGGAGAGGGCGGCGGCGAAGCCCGGCCGGGCAGGATCGGTCATTTCTTCTTCCGCTGCTGTTCGACGGCGGCACGCGATACCATGGCGATGTCCTGCGCGCGCAGATAATCGACGGTGCCGGTCTTGAGACCCTGCATCGCCGCATCGGCGCTGCGCAGCGCCATCTGGTCCTGGCCCATCATCTGGTAGCGTTCGGCCGTCGCCAGCGCGGCGCGGGGAATGTCGCCGCGCCGTTCATAGACGACGCCCAGTTGATACCAGGCGAACGGGTTTTCCCGATCGCGCGCGACCGCGTTGCGCAACACCGCTTCGGCCTCGGCGAAATTCTTCTCGTCCTCGCTGGCGATCAGCGCATGGCCCAGCAGCACAGCGATCAACGGCTGGTTGGTCGCGGCGACCGCCCGGCGCAGCGGTGCGATGGCATCGACCGGGCGACCGCTTTCCAGCAGGATCTGGCCCTTGAGTTCCAGGAAATAGGGGTCGGCAGGCGCGGCGGCGAGCAGCGCATCGACTTCTTCCAGCGCCTTTTGCGGGTAGGCGCTTTTATGCCAGGCATAGGCGCGGGCATAGCGGGCGGGCACCGACTGGTCGGTTTCGGGATATTTGATCAGCGTCTGGGTGGGTTCGGACGCGAAGCCGACCAGCTTGGCCTTGATCCGTTCGAACCGCGCTTCGAGCGCCGGGTCGATCGGCTTGTCCCAGGCGGGATCGACGACATAGACTTCGCGCAGCACCGAAATGCGCTCGCCCGACAGCGGATGGGTGCGGCCATAGCTGTCGTCCTGGGGAATGGCGAGGCGATATTCCTGATTCTGGAGCTTCTTGAAGAATTCGAGGCTGCCCTTGCCGGACAGCCCGGCCGCGCTCAGATAGCGCGCGCCCGCGAGGTCGGCGGAGCTTTCCTGCGCGCGGGAAAAGGCCAGGAACTTGCCCATCGCCGCCTGTTGCCCGGCGGCCAGGATGCCCATGCCGGCTTCGGCCCCGCCCGCCGCCATGGCCGCGGCGCCCAGAACGAGGCTGAGCAGGGTGATGCCGGTCGCGGTCTTGATCCCTTCGGACGAGCGGATGATATGTCCGCCCTCGATATGGCCTAGCTCGTGCGCGACGACGCCCTGAAGCTGGTTCACATTGTCGGCCTGCGCGATCAGGCCGCTATGCACCCAGACATATTGGCCGCCGGCAACGAAGGCGTTGATTTCCGGGTCGTTGATGACGAGGACCTGGACGTTGCGCGGCTCCATGCCCGCCGCCTTCACCAGCGGCGCGGACATGTCGTTCATGAAGGCTTCGGTTTCAGCGTCGCGCAGGATCTGCTGCGCGACCGCGGGACGCGCCAGCATGGCCAGCGCCGCGATCAGGACGGCGCACCATCGCAGGGCGCGGCCCTTCATCGGCGGCCCGCCACGGGGAAAGCATGTCCGGTCACGGGCGAGGGCAGTGCCACCGCGCCGATGAACGCACGGTGAAAGCTGGGCAGGGAAAGCGGAGCAGGGGACACGCCGCCGATCGCCGGCGGAGCCGGGCAAGCGACGGCGCGTCCATCCTGTTCATCCTATTCGCCGAAGGTGCGCTGCCACCAGCCGCGACGGGGCGCGCCGGCCTCTTCCTCACTTTCGGCTTGGGCGGCGTTGCCATCGGCATTGTCGCCGGCCTGGACCAGCATCGGCGCCTGGGGCGCGGTCTCGGCGACAGGCTCGGCGGCCTCCGCCTGGGCCGTGGGGGCGGCCTCGGCTTCGCTCTGGGCAGGCCCTTCGACGTCGCTCGCGGCTGCCTTCTTGCGACGGGTGCGCTTGGGCTTGGCCTCGGATGCAGGCTCGGGCGCCTGCGGTTCGACCGCTTCGGCTTGGGTTGCGTCCTCGACGTCGCTCGCGACCGCCTTCTTACGACGGGTGCGCTTGGGCTTGACCGCTTCCTCCGCCACCGGATCGGCGCTGGCGTCGCCAGCATCGGTTTCGGCCACGAGCGGTGCGGGCGCTTCGACTGCGTCCGCCTCGACCGGCGCGGCCTTGCGGGCGCGCGGACGGCGGCGGGTCTTGGGCGCTTCCTCTGCGACGGGTTCGCCAGGGCCATCGGCTTCGGCACTTTGCGCTACCGGTTCGGCCGCTTCGGCGGGCGCATCCGCGCCGTCGCCGCCTTCGTCGGCAACGTCGCCGCCGGTTGCGGCATCGCCGCCACCTTCGCGCCGGCGGCGTCCGCCGCGACGACCGCGACGGCTGCGGCGACGGCCTTCCTCGGCATCGCCTTCACCTTCCGCGGTGACGTCGGCGGGGCGCTCGTCGCCCGCGTCGCCATCGGCCAGCACATCTTCAGCTTCGTCAGCCTCTTCGCCATTGTCTGACGGCGCATCGGCGCCTTCCTCGCGACCGCCCTCGCGCGGGCCGCGCCGACCGCGCCGACGACGGCGCTTGCGCCGACCGCCGTCGCGATCCTCACGCTCGCCCGTGCGCTCGGGGCGCTCCTCGCGCTCGACGGCTTCTGCTTCCTCGATTTCCTCGATCTCGTCCTCTTCCTCGGGCAGATCGTCATCGTCATCCTCGATGACGACCGGCGCATAGGTTACCACGCGCTCGGGCCGGGGCCCGCTGGCCTCCACCGACATGCGCGCGCCCTCAACCTCGCCATCGGGAAGGATGACGATGCGGACGCCGTAGCGCTGCTCGATCTCGTCCAGTTCGCGGCGCTTGTTGTTGAGGACGTAGAAGGCCGCTTCCTGGCTGGCGCGCAGGGTGATGACATTGCCACGGCCGCGCGCGGCTTCTTCCTCCAGCATCCGCAGCGCGGACAGGCCGGCGGACGAAGCGGTGCGCACGAGGCCCGTCCCTTCGCAATGCGGACATTCGCGGGTGGACGCTTCGAGGACGCCGGTGCGCAAGCGCTGGCGGCTCATTTCCATCAGCCCGAAACCGGAGATGCGACCGACCTGGATGCGGGCGCGATCGTCCTTGAGCGCCTCCTTCATCGCCTTCTCGACCTTGCGGATGTTGGAGTTCACCTCCATGTCGATGAAGTCGATCACGACGAGGCCAGCCATGTCGCGCAGGCGCAATTGGCGCGCGATTTCGCGCGCGGCCTCCAGATTGGTGGCGACGGCGGTCTGTTCGATGCCATGTTCGCGGGTGGAGCGGCCCGAGTTGATGTCGATCGATACCAGCGCTTCGGTCGGGTTGATGACCAGATAGCCACCCGATTTGAGCTGAACCACCGGGTTGTACATCGCGGCGAGCTGGTCCTCGACGCCGGCGCGCTGGAACAGCGAGACCGGATCGGCATAGCTTTGCACGCGCCGGGCGTGGCTCGGCATCAGCAGCTTCATGAAATCCTTGGCCGCGCGATAGCCGAATTCGCCCTCGACGATCACTTCCTCGATATCCTTGTTATAGATATCGCGGATGGCGCGCTTGATGAGGTCGCTGTCATTGTGGATCAGCGCGGGCGCGGCGGATTTGAGCGTATTTTCGCGGATCTCGTCCCACAGGCGAGCGAGATAGTCGAAGTCCCGCTTGATTTCCGGCTTGGTGCGCTGAAGCCCGGCGGTACGGACGATGCAGCCCATGGTGGAGGGCAACTGCATTTCGGCGATGATGGATTTCAGACGCTTGCGATCGGCCGCGTTGCTGATCTTGCGGCTGATGCCGCCGCCGTGCGACGTGTTGGGCATCAGCACGCAATAGCGGCCCGCGAGGCTGAGATAGGTGGTCAGCGCCGCGCCCTTGTTGCCGCGCTCTTCCTTGACGACCTGGACCAGCAGCACCTGGCGGCGCTTGATGACGTCCTGGATCTTGTAGCGGCGGCGCAGCGCCATGCGCTTGCGGCGCAATTCCTCGGCCGCATCGTCGCCGCGACCGCGACCGCGCCGCTGGGGCCTGCCGCCTTCGCTGCTTGCGCCTTCGCCGGCTTCGCCGCCCTCTGCCTCGCCGCCGTCCTCATCGTCATGATGGTGCGACGCGTCGATATCCTCGACATCGTTGCCGGTGGCGTCGCCGTCGTCTTCATCCTCATCGTCATAGTCGGCGCGCAGCGCGGCCTCTTCCTCGGCATGCGCGCGTTCTTCGCGCAGCAACGCCTCGCGGTCTTCGCGCGGTATCTGGTAATAATCGGGGTGGATTTCGCTGAAGGCCAGGAAGCCGTGGCGATTGCCGCCATAATCGACGAACGCCGCCTGAAGCGACGGTTCGACCCGCGTGACCTTGGCTAGATAGATATTGCCCTTGAGTTGTTTGTGTTCGGCGGATTCGAAGTCAAATTCCTCGATCCGGTTTCCCTTGACGACCGCGACCCGGGTTTCTTCCCGGTGGCGCGCATCGATCAGCATACGCATTGTCATTTATGTTTCTCCGGCGCGGGCGGCCAGCGGCACTGGGCCGGGTCGCCACGCGATCATGACGGGACGACGGGCAGACATGCGTCTCTACAGGCGCGCATTGCGCCATCGTCCACGATTGTTGTTGGGTGGGTAGCGCGTCTGCTGCCTTGGCACGGCCGGGCGACATGCCGGCTCCAAAAACGCCCATCCACGCCGCCGCACCCGAAGACGGGTGGCAGTGGAGATGGGAAAAATGCCTCATTGCAGCGTCAACCTGGTTTTTCCTTGCGCCGGCAACGCACCGGTCGGGGAATATTAAGACCCGCTCGGCCGCTGCCCAATGGGGCGGGCCGCGCAGGAATGTGAATGGCTAGCAGTCAAAGGCCGGCGGAGCAACGCCCCTGCGAAATATTGTTGCTCGATTTCGGGTGCGCTTTTCCGGCCTGTCGCGGCCTGGATAAATATCCTCAAGCCCATGTTAACCGCATCCGTTGAGCGGCGGACAAGGGGTGGATGCTTAATCCGGGATTCAGCGTGGGGATGCGCTAGAACGGGTTAGCCCTTATGGAATTTGGCTGGACGGCCAAGGCCTCTGCGTTGCACAAGCGGCGCATGCTGAACAGCTTTGCTTTGGCAGGCGCGCTTGCGGTGTCGACGCCCGGAACGGCAGGTGGCATCGCCGCTGTCGACCTGGCCGGCGACCGGGTGACCTTGCGGTTCGACGAAGCGGTGGACGGCGCGTCCGCCTTCCTGCTCGATGGCCCCCAGCGCATCGCCCTCGACATCCACGGCGCGCAGGCAAGCGCCCGCGGCCTTGGCGGCGGGGAATCGGCGATCGCCGCCGTGCGTCAGGGGCAATTGAACGATGAGACGGCGCGCGTCGTGCTCGACCTCAGCAGTCCGGTCGTGCCCGCCGACGCACGCTTTGCCGCCGATGGCAAGTCGTTGAGCTTTTCACTCAAGAGCGTGTCGGACGCGGGCTTTCGCAGCGCCATCGGCAAGGGGCGCTCGATCATCGAGGCTCCCGACACCATGGCCGCCCGCCCGCCGCGGCGCGTCCACAGCATCACCGTGCCGATCCCCCCCGCCGCCAAGGGCGTGGCGCTGCCCCCGATCGAAGGGCCGCGCGACGCGAGCCGTCCGCTGGTGGTGATCGACGCTGGCCATGGCGGCCATGATCCGGGCGCGCTCAACAAGGATCTGGCCCGGCGCGAGAAGGATGTGACGCTCGCCATCGCCAGGGCCATCCGCGACCAGTTGGTCAGGACAGGTCGGGTGCGCGTGGCGCTGACCCGCGATGACGACCGCTTCCTGGTTTTGCAGGAGCGCTATGGCATCGCTCGCCGGCTGAGTGCCGATCTGTTCATTTCGATCCATGCCGATGCCGCCGAAAATATCGAGGCGCAGGGCGCGACTGTCTATACCCTGTCCGAAACCGCGTCGGACCGTGAAGCCGCGCGACTTGCCGCGCGCGAAAACAAGGCCGACATCATAAACGGCGTCAATCTGGGCGGCCAGTCGGGCGATGTGTCTTCGATCCTGATCGACCTGACGCAGCGCGAATCGATGAACATCTCGTCCAGCTTCGCGCAACTGCTCCAGCGCGAGGCGTCGCCCTATGTGCCGTTCCGCAGCGCCTATCACCGCTTTGCCTCGCTAATGGTGCTCAAAGCCCCCGACATCCCATCGGTCCTGTTCGAAACCGGCTATATCAGCAATGCCGCCGACGCCGAATTTCTGAGTTCGCGCGAAGGGCAGGGGAAAATCGCCCGCGGCGTCGCGCGCGCGATCGAAGTGCATTTCGCGCGCAAACTGGCGATGCGGGGCAGCGACGTCGGCGGGTGATCCGGTCCGGCATGGGGAGGGGAGCCGCGTCGCGGTGGTGGACGTCCATTGTTTCCCCCTGCTGCAGGCGCCAGCGGCGCATAGGCCCGCCAGCCTCCTCCCGATGCCGGGGAAGATTCGATAGTGCCACGCATCGAGCGATCCCCACTGGCCTTGCCCGTCATTTGCCCTTAGAGCCTCTGCCACGATGGAAGAGGCTGGATCGACCCCCCCTGAAAAGCAGTTCGCCTTTCGCCTGCGCCGTGACGATGCCGGCGCCGGCAGCGGGTTGCGCACATTGTGGCAGCGCCGTCCGTTTCGCTGGGCTGTCATCGCGCTCGGCGGCTTGCTGGTCGTTATTGCGCTGTTCTGGCTGATCTTCGCGCGCGGCCTGCCCGATGCCGCGACGCTGCTCGAATATGAACCGCCGCTGCCGACCATGGTGCGCGACGTCAACGGCCATCCGGTCCACAGCTATGCGCGCGAGCGACGGGTCCAGCTGCAATATAGCGATTATCCGCCGTTACTGATCCGCGCCTATCTGGCGGCGGAGGACAAGACCTTCTTTGAACATCATGGCGTCGATATTCCCGGCTTTGCCGGTGCGGTAATCGATTATGCCAGCAAGATCGGATCGGGCGAGCGCGCCAAGGGCGGGTCCACCATCACCCAGCAGGTCGCCAAGAACCTGCTGATCGGCGATGCCTATTCCCCCACCCGAAAGGTCAAGGAGATGATCCTGGCCTATCGCATGGAAAATGTGCTCTCCAAGCAGCAGATCCTCGAACTCTACCTCAACCAGATATTCCTTGGCCGCAATGCCTATGGCGTGCAGGCGGCGGCGCGCGCCTATTTCGACAAGGACGTGGCCGACCTGCAACTGCACGAGATGGCCTATCTGGCGATCCTGCCCAAAGGCCCGGCCAATTATCGCCCGGAAAGCGAAAGCGGCCATGCCCGCGCGGTCGACCGGCGCAACTGGGCGCTGGGCGAGATGGTGAAAAGCGGCTGGATCACGGCGGCGCAGCGCGATGCCGCGGTGGCCATGCCGCTTGGCACCGTGGCGATGCACAGCTCGGGCTTCGACGCGCGCGCGGGCGGCTATTATATGGAAGAGGTGCGACGCCGCCTGATCGAACGCTTCGGTGAAAAGGCGGAGGATGGCCCCAACAGCGTCTATGCCGGCGGCCTGTGGGTGCGCAGCCCCTATGACCCCGTCATCCAGGAAGGCACGACCACGGCGCTGCGCAACGGCCTGTTGCGGTTCGACGCGGGCAAGGGCTGGTCCGGGCCGGTGGGTCGGATCAACCTCGCCAATGGCTGGCGGCGCGAGCTGGCGGCAAGCTATATCGGCGTCGATTATGCGGAATGGCAGGTGGCGGCGGTGCTCGACAAGGCCGGCGGCGCAGCGACCATCGGCCTGACCGACGGCACCACCGGCATCCTGCCCGAAAGCGCCGCGCAGATGGCCTATCGCAAGATGGGCGTTCCGGCCTTTACCGCGATGAAGCCAGGCGACCTGATCGTCGTCGCCCGAAACGGATCGAGCTGGGCGCTGCGCTCCATTCCCGAAGTGTCGGGCGGCATGGTTGTGGAAGACACGCATGCCGGCCGCATCCATGCGCTTCAGGGTGGGTTCGATTCGCGGCTGTCATCCTATAATCGAGCGACCCAGGCGCTGCGCCAGCCGGGGTCGACGATCAAGCCGTTCGTCTATGCCTCGGCGCTCGACAATGGCATGACCCCGGCCTCGATCATCGTCGATGGTCCGCTGTGCGTCTATCAGGGCGCTGGACTGGGGCAGAAATGCTTCCGCAATTTTTCGGGCGGCAGCGCCGGGCCGCAGACGATGCGCTGGGGCGTCGAACAGTCGCGCAACCTGATGACCGTGCGCGCGGCGTCGCAAACCGGCATGGAGCGGGTGGTCCGCACCATCAAGGCGATGGGGATCGGCGATTATCAGCCCTATCTGTCCTTCGCGCTGGGCGCGGGCGAGACCACGGTGGAAAAGATGACCAACGCCTATGCGACACTGGTCAATCACGGCAAGCTGCTCAGCCCCAAGGTCATGGACTATGTCCAGGACCGGCGGGGCCAGGTGATCTGGCCCGAACGCTGGCGCCCGTGCGAGGGCTGCAACATGGCCAATTGGGATGGCAAGCCGATGCCGCGCTTCGGCTTTGAAGGGCGGCAGGTGATGAACCCGATGACCGCCTATCAGGTCGTGCATATCGCCGAGGGCGTCGTCCTGCGCGGCACCGCGACGGTGCTGGCGGACCTCAAGCGCCCGCTGTTCGGCAAGACCGGCACCACCAACGGCCCGACCAACGTGTGGTTCGTCGGCGGGTCGCCCGATCTCGTCGCCGGCGTCTATATCGGCTATGATCAGCCGCGCAGCCTTGGCGGATGGGCGCAGGGCGGGCGCATCGCCGCGCCGATCTGGAAGGCGGCGATGGCGCCGATCCTGGAAGATATGCCGATCACGCCCTTTATCGCGCCGGCGGGCGTCCGCATGGTCGCAATCGACCGGCGCTCGGGCCGCAGGGTCTATGGCGCCTGGCCGACCCACGAGCCAAAGGCGGCGGTGATATGGGAAGCGTTCAAACCGGAAACCGAACCGCGCCGGACCATCCGCAAGGAAGAAGCCGAAGCCCAGGCCAAGGTCGCCGACCGCCGCGCCGACCGCATCGTGCGCCAGCGCACGGACAGCGATTTCCTGTCCGACCAGGGCGGAATTTATTGAGGTTAGGGTGGCATCGCAACCGATGATCGTCTTGCGTCGACGGCATATGATCTTTGCATAGAAGTGCGAGAGGCTGTCTCTCAGCTTCTGTCAGACGAGGACTCACGCTGATGTCAGTTGGCGCGGCGAGCTACCCCTCCGACGGCCCTTCGATCCGCCACCTCCCCCGTCAGGGGAGGATTGATCTTCCCAAATTGACAGGCCTCGGATAGGGGCAGGCGTTTAAGGCGTTCCTCAGTCGACGCATCTGCATCTGGAGACCTCCCATGCGCGCCGAAGCGCTGCAATATATTGATCGCATCGACGCCGCGCTCGCTCTGCTGCGCCAGTCGCTCGACTGGGACCGCGCGCTGCGTCGCCTCGACGAGTTGAACGCCCGCGTCGAGGACCCGACTTTGTGGGACAATGCGAAGCTGGCGCAGGAGGTGATGCGCGAGCGGACCCGGCTGGACAGCGCCATCGGCGCGACCCGCGCGATTGAGACCGAAAAGTCCGACACCGCCGAACTCATCGAAATGGCCGAGGCCGAAAATGACGAAGCGATGGTGACCGAAGCCATCGTATCATTGAAGGCGCTCGCCGACCGCGCCGACGAGGACAAGATCAAGGCCCTGCTGGCGGGCGAGGCCGATGCGAGCGACACCTATCTGGAAATCCACGCTGGCGCGGGCGGCACCGAGAGCCAGGATTGGGCCGAAATGCTGAGCCGCATGTACCGCCGTTGGGCGGAGCGACGCGGCTATAAGGTGGAACTGGTCGATTATCAGGCCGGCGACCAGGCGGGCATCAAGTCGGCGACTTTCCTGGTCAAGGGCGAGAATGCCTATGGCTATGCCAAGACCGAAAGCGGCGTGCACCGGCTGGTGCGCATCAGTCCCTATGACAGCAGCGCGCGACGGCATACCAGCTTTTCGTCGGTGTGGGTCTATCCGGTGATCGATGACGATATCGACATCGAGGTCAAGGAAAGCGACCTCAAGATCGACACCTATCGCGCGTCGGGCGCGGGCGGGCAGCACGTCAACACCACCGATTCCGCCGTACGCATCACGCACGTTCCGTCCGGGATCATCGTCGCGTCGCAGAACGACCGGTCGCAGCACAAGAATCGCGCGACGGCGATGAACATGCTCAAGGCCCGGCTGTACGAAGCGGAACTGCGCAAGCGGGAGGAAGTGGCGAACAGCGATTATCAGGCGAAGACCGAGATCGGCTGGGGCCACCAGATCCGCTCCTATGTGCTTCAGCCCTATCAGTTGGTGAAGGACCTGCGCACCGGCGTCACCTCGACCGCGCCCGACGACGTGCTCGACGGTGCGCTCGATCCGTTCATGGCCGCTGCCCTGTCGCAGAAGGTGACGGGCGAGAAGGTCGACGTGGAGGATGTCGATTGATGATCCGGGCGGGGATTGGCGTCACGCTGGTCCTGCTCGCGGCCTGCGACCTGGTGACAGACAGCAATGAGCCGAAGCGTTCGGCCGCCGCGACAGCCTTTCCCCGCGCCGACCGGCCGGTTGCGCCCATCGTTTCGACCCGCTGGTCGACCGAGGAAGCGCGCGATCGCGTCAACGAGGCGGAAGACATCATGACCCGCGCGGGCATAGGCCCCGGCATGACCGTCGCCGACATCGGCGCGGGCGAAGGCTATTACACGGTGCGACTGGCGAAGCGGGTCGGCCCCGAGGGCCGTGTGCTGGCCGAAGATATTCTGCCCGAGGTGATCGACGCGCTCGGCCGCCGCATCACGCGCGAGGACTGGACCAACGTGTCGGTGAAGCTCGGCACGGCCTATGATCCGCGATTGCCGGCCAACAGCTTCGACCGCATCCTGATGGTCCACATGTACCATGAGATTGCCGAACCCTATGCGTTCCTGTGGCATCTAAGCCCTGCATTGAAGCGCGATGGCGAGGTGATCGTCGTCGATGCGGACCGGCCGACCGACCAGCATGGCACGCCGCCGCGCCTGCTCGCCTGCGAATTTGCGGCTATGGGGTTCCGGCTGGAGGAGCTGGTGGCCAAGCCGACCGCCGGCGGCTATTTCGCGCGCTTCCGCCGCGCCGCCGCCCGACCCGATCCCGCGTCGATCGTGCCGTGCGAAATCCGCTGATGCCATAGCTGCCAAGGCCGCGTTCAGCGGTTGCGCCGCCACCGCCTGAACAGCCACAGGCCCGCAAATCCGCCGCCCAGCATGCCGGCGATGGCGCCCCCGGCGCCGAGCAGCGCCCACGCGCCCGCTGCCAGCAGCCCGGTCAGGAAATCGACGATGATCAGCGTCAGATGGATCATGCCGCGAAGGCACCAGCGCGCGCTATTGGCCCAGATCCTTGGCTTCCTGATATTTAAGTTCCAGGAACCGGTTCTGAACCGCGAGCTGATCTATATGTCCCGCCGCCAGTTCGCCGCTCACCCGGTCGATCTCGCCCTCGATCACCGCCAGCCCCTCGATCAGCTGTTTTTCGGGCACGCGCCCATTGCGCTCCTCGCGTCGCAGCGGTTCGGGGATCGACTGATAGCCGGTCACAAGTTCCGGCAGGTGATCCGACAGCAGCCGTCGTATCTCCAGCGCGGCGGGCGCGTTGGGATCAAGCTGGGCCAGCTGAGGCGCCAGCCCCTCCAGCTTCATGCCGATGCTGTCGGCCAGCGTAAGCGCAGGCGCGGGCAGAGCCTTGCGCTGATTGTCGAGCCAGATTTCGGCCTGGAGGGGGAGGGCGGCGAGGTCGGCCTGCGCCAGGCTGTGCGTCGCCACCTGGCGCTCGCCCGGCACCATCGCGATCAAGAGCAGCGCGGCGATCATCAGCCCGAGCGCGACCATGACGCCGGTGGTGCCAAGCGGCATGACGAAGCCGGCGACCGCGCTGGCGATCAGGATGGCGAGGATCGCGCCGAACGCCAGCTTCACCTTGCGGATGACCGCTGCGTTGCGCCGCTGGCGCGCGCGCGACGACAGCGAACTGCGCCTGTCCCGCGATCGATCAAGCACCTGTGCGGAGCGTGCGATCTGGCGATCGACATCGGTCACGATGAGATCACTCCTCGATCGCGCTCAACAGGGGATTGTCGGCGCGCCCCTCCTTGGCCGCCTGCGCCTGTCCCTGCGCGCGAGCGATATAGCCCTTGGACTTTTCGACCTCGCTCGACAGCGTGCCCACCGTCGTCTTCATATTTTCCAGCGCCTTCAGTTTGAAGGCGTCGATATTGTCCATCGTGTCGTAGATATTCTGGAACGCTCGCTGGAGCGTTTCGATGGGAATGGTGCTCGACGCGGCCTGTTCGTGGATCAGTGCGGTCTGGCTCTTGAGCAACTCGCCGGTCGTGTCGATCATGTTGGCGGTGGTGGTGTTGAGCGCGCTGATCTGTTGCAGCACGAGCCGCTGCCCGGCCAGCGCCTGCGCCACCGTCACCGCGGTGCGCAGCGCCGCGACGGTGGTAGTGCTGGCGCGATCGACGCCCTTGACCAGTTCGACATTATTCTTCTTCACCAGATCGAGCGCCAGATAGCCCTGCACCGTCACCGCCATCTGGGTCAGCAGGTCCTGCGTGCGCTGGCGAATGTAGAACAGCGCGCTTTCGCGGATCGCCTTGGCCTTGGCCGGGTCGGTCGCGTCCAGTTCCAGCGCCTTGGCTTCCAGCCGCGCGTCCATGGTCTTGCTGATGTGGATCATCTGTTCGAGACGACCCATGGTGGCCCACATATTCTGCCGCTCGACATCGATCGCGGCATTATCCTTGATCAGCGTATCCTTGCCGCTGGCCAGCGAGCCCAGGATCGCATTGATGTGGCTCTGCGCGCTTTTATAGCTGTCGAAATAATCGCGCATCCTGTTGCCGAACGGGATGAGGCCGAACAGCTTCCTGGGCGCCATCAGGTTGCCGCGCTTGCCGGGGTCGAGATCCTCGACCGTGCGGCGCAGTTCGGCAAGATCGGCTCCGACCTTGGTATCGCTGTCCATCGCGCGGACAGGGCGGTCGAGGAAACGGTTGCTGTGGCCGGCGGCCTCGGCGATTTCCTTGCGCCCCATATTGGTCAGCTGGTCGACCCGCGCGCCGAATTCAGGGCTGTTGGCGTCCTGCGCCACCAGGTCGGCAATGAAGGTGTCGACCTTTTCGTCCAGCTTCGACCGCTTTTCCTCGTCGATCGGCACCAGACCGGCCGCCTTTTCCGGCGCGACCGCCGGCACCGGATCGGGCGCGGTCAGGGTCAGGGGATCGGCTGTGATGGTGGGCGCGCTCGTGGCCATGTCGTCTCCCGTGTCGCCGTTGGCGTGTCGGTGTCATATGACTATAAAACACCTAGGCTGCAAGATATCGCATATAAGGCTGCCCCCCGGTGCAATGCAATCGCGCCGCCCTTGCCGCACCGCGGCATTTCCTGTAGGGGCGCGCCCGAAGCCTCTGCGCGGCCTTGTGTCGGCTTGGGTGAACCCATATCCCGAAGGCAAGACATGTCCCTGCGTAATATCGCCATCATCGCGCACGTCGATCACGGCAAAACCACCCTCGTCGACCAGCTTTTCCGCCAGTCCGGCACGTTCCGCGACAACCAGCGCGTCGAGGAACGCGCGATGGACAGCAACGACCTCGAAAAAGAGCGCGGCATCACCATTTTGGCCAAGCCGACCTCGGTCGAGTGGGAAGGCACCCGCATCAACATCGTCGACACGCCTGGCCACGCCGATTTCGGCGGTGAAGTCGAACGCATCCTGTCGATGGTCGACGGCGTCGTCCTGCTGGTCGATTCGTCCGAAGGCGCGATGCCGCAGACCAAGTTCGTGACCGGCAAGGCGCTGGCGCTGGGCCTGCGTCCGATCGTCGTGGTCAACAAGGTCGATCGTCCCGACGAGCGTATCCAGGAAGTGCTGGACGAAGTGTTCGACCTGTTCGTGTCGCTCGACGCGACCGACGAGCAGCTCGACTTTCCCGTCCTCTATGCGTCGGGCCGCAACGGCTATGCCAATGAAGATCCCACGCTGCGGTCGGGCACGTTGAAGCCGCTGTTCCAGAAGATCGTCGATCATGTGCCCGCGCCCGCGGTGGAAGTCGAAGGCGTGCCCTTCACCTTCCTGGTGACGCTGCTCGACCGCGACAATTTCCTGGGCCGCATCCTCACCGGCCGCGTGACCAGCGGTTCGGTGAAGGTCAACCAGGCGATCCACGCGCTCGACATGGATGGCAAGGTCATCGAAACCGGGCGCGCGTCCAAGATCATGGCCTTCCACGGCCTCGATCGCGTGCCCGTAGACGAAGCCAAGGCCGGCGACATCATCTCGCTGGCTGGTCTGGCGGTCGCGACCGTCGCCAACACCATTTGCGACACGTCGGTCACCGTGCCGATCCAGGCGCAGCCGATCGACCCGCCGACGCTGTCGATGCGCTTTGCGGTGAATGATTCGCCGATGGCCGGCCGCGAAGGCACCAAGGTCACCAGCCGCATGATCCGCGACCGCCTGGCCCGCGAAGCCGAATCGAACGTCGCGGTCAAGGTGACCGAAAGCGCCGACAAGGACAGTTTCGAAGTCGCGGGCCGCGGTGAATTGCAGCTGGGCGTGCTCATTGAAACCATGCGTCGCGAAGGCTTCGAACTGTCGATCAGCCGGCCGCGCGTGCTGTTCGGCACCGATGAGAACGGCAACAAGACCGAGCCGTATGAAACGGTCATGATCGACGTCGATGACGAATTTTCGGGCACGGTTGTCGAGAAGATGAACATGCGCAAGGCGGAAATGACCGACATGCGTCCGTCGGGCGGCGGCAAGACCCGCATCACCTTTTCCGCACCCTCGCGCGGTCTGATCGGCTATCATGGCGAATTCCTGTCCGACACGCGCGGCACCGGCATCATGAACCGCCTGTTCGAGAAATATGGCCCGCACAAGGGCACCATCGAAGGGCGCAAGAACGGCGTCCTCATCTCCAACGGTTCGGGAGAAGCCAATGCCTATGCGCTTGGCCCGCTGGAAGAACGCGGCATCCTGATGGTCGGCGTGGGCGAAGCGCTGTATGAAGGCATGATCATCGGCCAGAACGCCAAGCCCGATGACCTCGAAGTCAATCCGATGAAGAGCAAGGCGCTGACCAACTTCCGCGCGTCGGGCAAGGACGATGCCGTTCGCCTGACCCCGCCGTGGAAGCTGACGCTGGAGCAGGCCATCGCCTATATCGACGACGATGAACTGGTCGAGGTAACCCCCAAGACGATCCGGCTGCGCAAGCGCTGGCTCGATCCCAACGAGCGCAAGCGCATGAGCCGGTCCAAGGCGGCCTGACATGAAAACCTGACATGAAAAAGGGCGGGTGTCACGAGACACCGGCCCTTTTTCATAGCCGTCGCAATGCAGTCAGCAACGGGTCAGGCAGGGGCGGGGATCAATCCTCGCCATTGTCCTTCACGCCCACCGTGGGCACCTCGACGGTTTCCTGCTTGGTGCCGACGACGACTTCCTTGGAATCGACATCGACCTTGGGCAGTGCGCCGCCCTCGACGCTGACTTCGGGCATGTCGCCACCGGCCACGTCGGCTTTCCAGAATCCGGTCGCGAACAGCAGGCCGACAATTGCCAGAATGACAATGGCCACTATGGCCAATGTTCGTCCGCCGCTGCTCTTGCGGACCACGATCCGATCGGGGTCATAAGGATCTCTATGAACATCGGCCATTGTGCTCTCCTAATTAGCTGGTGGTGGCAGAACGGACCGCGCCGGTGATGGTTCCAGCCAGATGAGGGGGGATATTCTATGCGAATCGCCGCGCCTTCATCGCTCCCGCCATCGACCGGGTGGCTTTGTCGCGAGTCGTTTTGAGGCCCCAGGACGGTGGCCTGATCGGCGCGGGGGTTGATCGGCGATTGCGCAGTCCCGCTCCATCGTGTCAATTCAGGACGTCGCATTAACCGAATCGGCGCTGACGAGGCGGACGGTTCATCGGCCGGCTCTGTATTTTGCAGCGTCGTCCGAACGAGGAGGATTTTGGGTGCAGGAGAGCTTGCCGGCTCTTAGCGAAGGTGAGAAGCAATGCCTGCGGCTGGTCGCGCAGGGCTTCAATTCCAAGGAAATCGCGCGGAAGCTCCTGATTTCGGAGCATACCGTCGACCAGCGCGTGCGCACTGTGCTGCGTAAGCTTCACGTTCCTTCCCGCCAGGAAGCCGCTCGGCTGTTCATTATGGCCGAAAGGGAATCGCCTCATCCTGGTACATATCAGCCATTGATATATCAGCCAGACAGGCTTGCCCCGACCCACGATCCCGCGCCATCCAGCATTCAGCCGGAAAAGCCGGGATCGCAATCAAGGTGGCTAAAGCTGCTGCGCTCGATCCTCGCTTTCGGCCCGCCGCTAGGGGGATCGACCAATGAACTGAGTGTTGACGGCCGCATATTGGCGATGATCCGTGCAGCGGTTCTGACCGCGGTTGGCGTCGTTACTCTGCTGCTGCTTATTGCCGGCGTATTCAAGACGCTGGCCTGATCCTCTCACCATCGTTCAGCAGATAGCGTGCCGCTTGCAGCGGCGCGAAGGAGATGACTTGTGCTTAACCTTGACCCTGTAAAGACCCAGGCCGTTGCCGCGCATACCACGCAGGCTTTTGCCAGCTTCGATTCCGCGCTGGGCGACGCTGCACGCCTCACCACCGCCTTTCTGAACGCTGCGCAGGATTCGGGCCTGACCGCCAGCGAGAGCCAGCGTATCATCCAGCGCATTCACGAAAGCGCCGCCAAGCTGATCGAAGGGCGCAGCGACATGGTTCGCGCCACGGCGTTGCTGACCCGCTGCATCGAGCATAGCAATATCGATGTCACGGCGGTCGGCTGTCCGATCGGCATGACGCTGAAGGACGAACAGGAAGCGCCGCGCCATCTGACGCTGGTCGCCTGAAACAGCCGTCGGCACGTCCAGAAGGCTGTCGGCATCGTCTTGACGCTTGAACCCGGATTTGTTCGAGGGAACAGATGATTACGGTTACCTTCTGGCTGCTGACCCTGTTCACGTGCGGCTTTGCCACACTGTGCGGGGGACGGGACGGCCGCATGTTCGCGATCTTCCTGATCGTCAGCGTCCTCCTCACCATCCCGGCCTGGCTCGCTGGCTCCTGGCAGGGGACCCAGATCTGGTTGCTGATGGTGGACGGGCTGTTCTTCGTCAGCCTCGTATGGCTGATGCTGCGCAGCCCCAGCTATTGGCCGATCTGGGCAGCAGCCAGCCAGATGATGACGGTGCTAACCCATGTGGTGACCTTGATCATCGAGACCTTTTCCGACCGCATCTACGAAGGTCTCAGCACGGTCTGGGTCATTCCACTGCTGCTTTTCACCCTCATAGGCATCGAACAGGACCGGAAACATTCCCATGACCGCCCATATCCCGCCTGATCGCGAATTACCCAGTCAGGACGCGGTCGACCTGGTGATCGCCCTCCAGCGATGCTTGAGCAGCTTTCACGGGCAGCGCGCGGAGACGGCGATCCTGGATGCGGGCGACGATGATCGCCTGGTCATGCTCAACCGCTATATCAAGGCGCGGCGGACCCGCTACACGCTGTTCGGGCAGGGCCTGTTTTCCGATCCCGCCTGGGATATATTGCTGCTGCTCTATCGCGCCGAGCGGGACGAGCAGCCGATGTCGCTCGACCAGCTGACGGAGGTTTCGCATATCTCGATGACCATCATATTGCGTCATGTCGGGGTGATGGAGCGGCGGGGCCTGCTGCTCGGCGCGTCCGGGTCCCAAGGTGGCGGCGGTCGCCGCCGCGTGCGCCTGTCCCCGCTCGCGATGGACGCCATGACCGCATGGCTGCATCTGGCTTTCGAGGCAGAGCCACAGAAGGGCGGACAGCCGAACGGGTTTTAGCCCGTCCGGGGCCGGTGCGAACGCGCTGGCCTGCGGATACCGCGTCGCTATAGTCGGCGATCCTGCCCATAGTCGCGAAGGCGCCGCATGCATCTGCTCATCGGCCTGGCCGGCATTCTGCTGATCCTTGGTTTTGCCTTTGCCCTGTCGTCCAACCGCCGGGCGATCCGCCCGCGCGTGGTCGGAGCGGCTTTCCTGATGCAGGCGGGAATCGCGCTGCTGGTGCTGTATGTCCCCGCCGGCCGCGCGGCGATCCGGGCGATGTCCCGCGGCGTCACCAATCTGCTGGGCTATGCGCAGGCGGGAACCGATTTCCTGTTCGGCCCGCTGGCAAGGCCCGAAATCGGCGGCGCCAGCTTCGCCATCGCCGCACTGCCGGTCATCATCTTTTTCGCCAGCCTTGTTTCCATCCTCTATCATCTGGGCGTCATGCAACTGGCGGTGCGCTGGATCGGCGGCGCGATCGGCAAGGTGACCGGCGTGTCGCGGGTGGAATCGCTGTGCGTCGCGGCCAACATCTTCGTTGGCCAGAGCGAAAGCCCGCTGGTCATCCGCCCCTATCTCGCCGGCCTTGCCCCGCCGCAATTGTTCACCGTGATGACCAGCGGCATGGCGGGCGTGGCGGGCACCATCCTTGCCGCCTATGCCGCGATGGGCATCCAGATCGATTATCTGCTGGCGGCAAGTTTCATGGCGGCGCCGGGCGGCATCATGATGGCCAAGATCATGATGCCGGACGATCCCCACGCCGTGCAGGCGGAACCGCCGCTGAGCGAGGATGCCGACAGCGGCCGGGATCGAATCCCTTACCGGGATGAGGAACGGCCCGCCAACATCATCATGGCGGCGGCGCAGGGCGCGCAGACCGGCTTGCGGCTGGCGGTTGCGGTGGGAGCGATGGTTCTCGCCTTCGTTGCGCTGGTGGCGCTCGCCAACGGACTGCTGGGCTGGATCGGCGGTTGGTTCGGCTATCCCGCGCTCAGTTTCCAGCAGCTGCTCGGCCATGTCTTTGCTCCCGTCATGTATCTGCTCAACATTCCATGGGACGAAGCGCGGCTCGCCGGCGGCCTGTTCGGGACCAAGATCGTGCTCAACGAATTCGTCGCCTATATCAATCTGGGTGAGGTCCAGGGGGCATTGTCACCCGCGACCGTGGCGATCGTCACCTTCGCGCTGTGCGGGTTCGCCAATTTCAGCTCGATCGCCATCCAGATGGCGGTGACTGGCAGTCTGGCACCCAACCAGCGGCCGGTGATCGCGCGGTTGGGGATCAAGGCGCTGGTCGCGGGCAGCCTCGCCAACCTGATGAGCGCGGCGCTGGCCGGTTTGATGCTCGGCCTGCGCTGACCGCAACTTGGGACGCGGACGTAACAAGCCCTCTACCGCCGGGCAAAAAAATCCATTATGGTTAATCCATGGGGGCATTTCGAACAGTCGCTTTTGCGATCGGGGCCATGCTGGGCTGTAGCGGGGTGGCATCGACCCCACCGGCAGCCGTGCCCAAGCCCGGCCAGCTGGAAACCTATCGCGACTGGACGATCGGCTGCGACAATCGCGCCCGGTGCGAGGCGGTCGCGCTGATGCCCGAAGGGAGCGACTGGTCCGACGAACCGGTGGTGATGGGCGTCGCACGCGATGCCGGAGCGGACGCCGATACGCAGATCTGGGCGGATCATGGCCGGGTCGGACCCCGTGCGACGCTCGAATTCTGGGTCGACGGGCGCAAGATCGCCAGCGCGTCGGCGACCGGCGACAGCACGAAACTGCTGGGTCCCCAGGCTTCGGCACTGGCGATAGCGATGGCGCGGGGCCGGACCATGGAAATTCGCGCAGGCGACCGGGTGATCGCGCGTCCCTCGCTCAGCGGCGCGGCTGCCGCGCTGCGCTACATGGACGCGCGGCAGGGGCGGGCGGGGACGATCACCGCACTGATCGCCACCGGGCCGCTTGGCCGCACCGCCGTCCGTCCTGCGCCTGCCGTTCCGCTCGTGCGGCGCATGGCCATTGCCGCCGCGCCCGCGCCCGCGCCGCTGTGGCGCGAGGAACTGGCCAATCTGGGCATCGTCACCGGCTGCGCCGAGGAAATGAAGGACGGCCCCGCGCCGGAGCAGCATCGCCTGTCGAAGACCGAAACGCTGGTGATCGTCCACTGCGGATCGGGCGCCTATAATTTCACGTCCGTCCCGATGATCGCCACCGGCGTTCCGGGCCGCCGCGTCTTTCGCCACGCATCGTTCGATTTCCAGCCGGGGTGGAGCGAAGACCCGAAAAAGCCGATGCTGGTCAATGCCGGCTGGCAGCCCGACCAGTCGCGCCTGACGAGCTTTGCCAAGGGCAGGGGACTGGGCGATTGTGGCGGCGCCGAGGATTATGTCTGGGACGGCGTCACCTTCCGCCTGGTCGAGGCGCAGGCGATGGGCGAATGCCGGGGCTCGTCGCACTGGATCATAACCTGGTCAGCGCGGGTGGAGGGTTAGGACCGGGGCTTGTAGCCGAACGCCTGCCGGGCCAGCCTGACCACTGCCGGGTCCGCCTTGGGCATGTCCATCGGCACCAGCTGTTCGAGCCGGTCGGCGACATGGGTCAGCGCCGCGATCCGCCCCGCCTTGCGATTATTGTTGTCGATGACGTGCCAGGGCGCCTTGCCGGTGTCGGTATGTTTGAACATCGCCTTCATCGCCTTGAGATATTCGTCGCGGCGCGCGCGGTTGCGATAATCCTCCGCCCCGGTTTTCCAACGCTTCCAGGGCGTGTCCAGCCGCTGGGTCAGCTGCTCATCCTGGGTATCCTGGGTGATATGGACGAACAGCTTGATCAGGTTGGTCCCGGCGTCGACCTGCTGCCGTTCAAAGGCGTTGATTTCGCCATAGGCGCGCTTCCAGTCGGCCTTGCTGCAAAAGCCCTCGACCCGCTCCACCAGCACCCGGCCATACCAGCTGCGGTCGAAGATCGCGATGTTGCGTGCGGCAGGCAGGCGCGTCCAGAAGCGCCACATATAATGATGGTCCCGTTCGGCGTCGCTCGGTGCGGCGATCGGGTGGACCTGATAGTAGCGCGGGTCCCACTGCGCCGTCATCCGCTTGATGATCCCGCCCTTACCGGCGGCATCCCATCCTTCCAGCAGGATCACCGACCGCCGGTGATGGATGATGTGAGCGACCTGGATCTTCGCCAGCCGGAGCTGAAGGTCCGCCATCGCGGCGTCATAATCGCCTTCGAATTTCGTGCCGGATTCATAGTCGCCAAGGTCGATGGTCATATCGCATCCGTTCGGTTCGAGCGTGTCGACGATCATTGTCGATGCGCACTTTCGCTTGCGTTCGCAGGCTAAGCAAGCCGAACGGTTGGGGAGAGGATCACCTCATGCCTTCGCCTGCGGTTCCACCACCCGCACGTGCAATTCGCGCAACTGTTTGAATTCGGCGGCGCTCGGTGCGCCCATCAGCAGGTCTTCGGCGCGTTGGTTCATCGGGAACAGCGTCACCTCGCGCAGATTCTGCGCACCCACGAGCAGCATGACGATGCGATCGACGCCCGCCGCCATGCCGCCATGGGGCGGCGCGCCATATTGGAAGGCGCGGTAGAGGCCGCCGAATCGGTCTTCCACGTCCTGCTGCGAAAGGCCGACCAGCTCAAACGCCTTGACCATGAGGTCGGGCGACTGGTTGCGGATCGACCCCGATGCGATCTCATAGCCGTTGCAGACCATGTCATACTGATAGGCTTTGATCGTCAACGGATCCTGGCTATTCAACGCCTCCAGCCCGCCCTGCGGCATCGAAAAGGGGTTGTGGGCGAAGTCGATCGACTTGCTGTCTTCGTCATATTCGTAGAAGGGAAAGTCCACGATCCAGCACAGGTCGAATCGGTCCTTGTCGATCAGGTCCAGCGTTTCGCCGACGCGGATGCGAGCGAGACCCGCCAGCTTCGCCGCCTGCGATTCCTTGCCCGCCGCGAAGAACACGCCGTCATTGGGGCCAAGGCCGAGTTCGGCGATCAGCCTGGCGGTCGCTTCCTCGCCATGGTTCTTGGCGATGGGGCCGCCGGGCACGCCATCCTTGATGTTGATATAGCCAAGGCCCGAATAGCCCTCGCCCCGCGCCCAATTGTTCATGTCATCGAAGAATT
This sequence comes from Sphingobium anseongense, assembly GCF_037725245.1. Classification (NCBI taxonomy): domain Bacteria; kingdom Pseudomonadati; phylum Pseudomonadota; class Alphaproteobacteria; order Sphingomonadales; family Sphingobiaceae; genus Sphingobium; species Sphingobium anseongense. The sequence continues at coordinate 82,315 of NZ_JBBJUL010000003.1, forward strand.
TGCGGCTGCCCGCGCCCGCGCCCGGCGCCGGGATCGCGCGAATGACGCTGCCGCTTTCGACCAGCGACGCGAAGATGCCAAAGCCTGACCCATGAAAATGCTCGGTCACGTCCTGGATGATGATGGGGTTGCGCAGGTCGGGCTTGTCGCTGCCATATTTAAGCAGCGCTTCGGCATGCGGAATGCGCGGGAAGCTGCCCGCGGGCGTCACCGGCTTGCCGTCGGCGAAGGCCTCGAACACCTGGGCGATCACCGGCTCCATCGTGTTCCAGACATCTTCCTGCGTGACGAAGCTCATTTCGAGGTCGAGCTGGTAGAATTCGCCCGGCAGCCGGTCGGCGCGCGGATCCTCATCGCGGAAACAGGGGGCGATCTGGAAATAGCGGTCGAAGCCCGCGACCATCAGCAACTGCTTATATTGCTGCGGCGCCTGCGGCAGGGCGTAGAATTTGCCGGGATGGATGCGACTGGGCACCAGAAAGTCGCGCGCGCCTTCCGGGCTGCTGGCGGTCAGGATCGGCGTCGAATATTCGGTGAAGCCCGCCCCTTCCATGCGGCGGCGCATGTCCGAAATGATCTTCGTGCGGGAAACGATATTGGCATGCAGCGTGTCGCGCCGCAGGTCGAGGAAGCGGTAGCGCAGGCGAATGTCTTCGGGATAGTCCTGCTCGCCCGCCACCGGCAGCGGCAATTCGGCGGCGGCGGAGAGGATCGTCACGCTGTCGGCGACCACTTCGATCGCGCCGGTCACCATCTTGGAATTGATCGCCTCGGCCGCGCGAGCGACGACCGTACCCTCGATTGTCACCACCGATTCCAGCCGCAGCCCTTCGAGCGCGCGCAGCGGGTCGCTATCGGCCTTCGCGACGATCTGGGTAAGGCCATAATGGTCGCGCAGATCGGCGAACAGCACGCCGCCATGGTCGCGCTTGCGATGCACCCAGCCCGACAGGCGGACGGTCGCGCCGACATCGGCCTCACCAAGGGCGGCGCAAGTGTGAGTGCGATAGGCATGCATGGCGTTCTGTTCTTTCGGGCCGTTTTACGGAAATGACAAAGCCCTGACGGCAGGCTATGGGCATAAAGGTCATTACGACCAGCCCGCCAGGGAGCGGGCCAGCCCATAATAAGATCGAAGACCATATGCAAATTCATCCGCTGATTACCGACAGCAAGACGCTTGCAGATTTTTGCGCCCGCATCGCCCAATCCCCCTACATCGCCGTCGATACCGAATTCATGCGCGAAAACAGCTATTGGCCGGACCTGTGCCTGGTGCAGGTTGCCGACGCCAATGAAGCCGCCGCGATCGACCCCAAGGCGCCCGGCCTGGATTTGAAGCCGCTGCTGGACCTGATGACCGACAATGAGGATGTGCTGAAGGTTTTCCATGCCGGCGGGCAAGACCTGGAAATCATCTACAACCTGACCGGCCGCACCCCGCACCCGATGTTCGATACCCAGATCGCGGCGATGGCGTTGGGGCTTGGCGAGCAGATCGGTTATGGCAACCTGGTCGAAGCGTGGCTTGGCGTCCAGCTGGACAAGGGCGCGCGCTTTACCGATTGGGGCCGGCGTCCGCTCGACAAGCGCCAGATCGACTATGCGATCGGCGACGTCACCTATCTGATCCAGATATTCCCGATGATGCTGGACGAGCTGAAAAAGACCGGTCGCGGTGGCTGGCTCGATCAGGAGATGGAGCGGATCAGCGACGCGGGAAATTACGTCAACGAGCCGGCCGAGGCATGGAAGCGCGTTCGTATCGCCAGCCGCAAGGCCGACGTGCTGGGCAGGCTGAAGGCGCTGGCCGCCTGGCGCGAGATGGAGGCCCAGGACAAGAACCTGCCGCGCGGCCGCATCGTGAAGGACGAGACGCTGGCCGACATTGCCAGCCACCCGCCCCGCACGCAGGATGATCTGGGCAAGGTGCGCGGCTTGTCGGCGACCTGGAAAAGCAACGATATCGGCGCGCGCCTGATGGCGGCGCTCGGCAATCATGAGCCGCTCGCGCGCGAGGAACTGCCCGATCGCGATCCCAAGCGCCCGGGCCTGGGCAAGGATGGCGCGCTGGTCGCGGACCTGCTCAAGCTGCTGCTCAAGATCCGCTCGCGCGATATCAACGTCGCTTCGCGCCTGCTCGCCCGTTCCGACGACATAGAGGCGCTGGCCGCCGGGGTGCGTGACGGTCTGTCGATCCTGGAAGGCTGGCGCTACGAGCAATTCGGTCGTGACGCGGTCGACCTGGTCGAAGGGCGCATGGCATTCGCCGTCAAGAATGGTCGTCTGCGCATGACGCGCACGATGGCGACGGAATGACGGCAGGGGAGGCGAGGGCGATGCGAAACACCCCATGGTTTGCGATATTGTCCCCGCTCCTCATCATCGGCTGCGCGCCGGTGGACGGCGCTTCGGCGCGGCGCGGGGTTGTCGATGGCTCTTGCAGCGACGATGGCCTCGATCGCTTCGTCGGACAAAAGGTGACGGCGCAACTGGGCGCGACGCTTCTCGACATTTCCGGCGCGAAAACCTTGCGCTGGGGCGGGCCGGGCATGGCGATGACGATGGACTTTCGTGCCGACCGGCTGACCGTGGGCTATGACGAGGGGATGCGCCTGACCTCTGCCCGCTGCGGTTGAGCGCGGTTCGCGCGGGCCGAGGCTCTATGCCGTTTCAACCAGAGACGAAATGCGGCTGGCGATCAGGCGCGTCTGCTCCATCAGTTCGTCGGCGCTGCCGGCGATAGGCAGGAGGACGAATTTGGACATCCCGGCCGCGACATAGAGGCGTATGCGATCGACAATGTCGTCTTCCGATCCGGTAACCAGGCCTTCGAATGCGGAATCGCGTTCCTGTGCGGTTGATTGTGCGGCAAAGCGGCTGCGGGCGGCGATGACCGCGGGATCGTCCGGGCGTCCGATCCGCACCGGCAGGGTGACGCCGTAGTGATCGGAATCGATGGTCCGTCCGGTGGCGACCAGCGCCGCTTCGATGGCGCGCCTGGCGGCGCCGGCGGCTTCGGGTCCCATCAGGCCGCCGAGCCAGCCGTCCCCCAGTCGGGCGGTGCGCCGAATGGCGGCCGGCGAATGGCCGCCGGTCCATAGCGGCATCGGCCGCGCCGGGCGTGGATGCATCCCTGGCCCGTGATAGCGGAAATGGACGCCGTCGAAATGCACGTCCTGCTCTTCCAGCAGTTGGCGGACCAGCATGATCGCTTCATCGGCTCTTTGCCCTCGCGCCGCCGGCGGAGCGCCAGTCGCCGCCCAATAGGGGTCTCCTGCCGCGCCGACGCCGAATATCGGCAACAGTCGCCCGCCGCTCATATAGCCGATCGACGCGAACTGTTTTGCCATGACGATCGGGTCGCGGAAGGGAACCACGACGGCGTTGGTGCCAAAGCGCATCCGCGTCGTCCGCGCGGCCAGGGCGGCCAGCATGGTCACCGGTTCCAGCGAAGCGCCAAGCAACTGGTCCGAATGCCAGATGCTGTCGACCCCGGCATCTTCGCAATAGGCGATCCAGTCCCAATATTCGCGAGGAGAGAGCAGCGGTCCCAGACCATTGCCGAGGCCAATCCTGATACTCATGTACGCTGCCAGGGCTAGAGTGATGCGGCAAAGCATGGCCGCGACCGATGACCTACAGGATCGATGCGGGGCGCACAATGTCGCCGGGGGTGATTCGTTGGACGATGTCGCGACCCGATCGGCGTGCGGGCGCTGAATCCATCGACCGGTCCGTTCGATCAAAAGGCGCCGGTCAACTATTCATATGTGCCGACATCTATATGGATATATTGGGTTGTATCCTCGGCCAGCTTCCAGCACGGTCGCGAAATGACCAGCGATCTTCCCAATCGAAATATAACGACCCAGCCTGGCATAACCGGGGTGCGGCGGTATCCGAGCACGCGGCCCCCGCCGTCGCGGGGCGTGTCGACGGTCAGCGCGATCATCGAAGCGGCGGAGCGGCTCTGGGGCGCACGCGGCGTCGAGGGCGCGTCGCTGCGAGAGATCAGCATAGCCGCGGGATCGGCCAACAAATCGTCCATCGGCTATCATTTCGGCGACAAGCATGGCCTGATCGAGGCGGTGTTCAGGGTGCGCATACCCGTGCTGGAAGCGCGCCGGCAGCCAATGTTCGCGGCGGCCGAAGCGCAAGGTGCGCTGGGCGATCCGCTGACCCTGCTGCGGATCGCGTTTCAGCCGGTCTTCGATGAAATCGACGGTCAGGGCCGTCACAGCTTTGCGGCCTTCTTGCGCGCGGTGAACCGGTATCCGCAATGGGATAGCGGGGCAGGAATCGAGAAGCTGGCCCCGGTCGCCCATCGCGCCCTTGCCATGCTGCGACAGCAGGTCAGCGACCTGCCGCAGCAACTGTTCGATGCCCGGCTGAGGCTGGTCTACGAAATCTGCTATGGGGCGATCACCGACCAGGATGACAATCCGCCCGCCGCCGGACCCGATATCGCTCTGGCGAGGAAAATGTTCGACGATGCGCTCAGAACCTGCGTGCATCTGCTATTCATAGAGCCATAGATGCACGCTTGCGCCATGCCGCGAGCGCCATGGGATTGCTCATTGACTCAGGCCCGAATCGGGCCTAGGCGAAATTTAGGGCATATGCCTTAATCGAGTTGAACAGAGCCGTCGCCAGCGGCCGGAAGCATATGTCGTCGGGAGAGGTTATGGACGGGTTGAAAGGCAAGAGCGCGCTGGTAACGGGCGGAAGCCGCGGCATCGGCAAGGCCATCCTGTTCGCATTGGCGGCCAAGGGCGCCGATGTGGCGTTCAGCTATCGATCGTCCGTAGCCGAGGCCGAGGCGATCGTCGCGGAGCTGGAACAACGCGGCGTGCGCGCCAGGGCGTTTCGTTCGGATCAGGCCGATCCGGCCGCGGCGGCCAGGCTCGTCGATGCCGTCATGGACGCGTTCGGTCGGCTCGACATATTGGTCAACAATGCCGGCGTCGCCAATCTGGGGCGTCTGGGCGAGGTCCATGATTATGCGCCGCTCGACCAGGTGTGGGCGGTCAACACGATGGGGGTGGTCGCCACCATCAGGGCAGCGGCGCATGTCATGGCGGACAATGGCCGCATCATCACCATAGGATCGGTCAGCGGAAGCAAATCCAGCGCGCCAGGGGCAGCGGACTATTGCGGTTCCAAGGCGGCGGTGGCGGGATATACGCGCGGCGCGGCGCATGATCTCGCCCCGCGCGGGATTACCGTCAACATCATCGAATCGGGCATGATGCAATCGGAAATGGCGCTGTCCATGGACCCGGCCGATCAGGCCCGGATCAAATCTGGCATCCCGCTCGCGCGTTATGGCGAACTAAGCGAGATCAGCGGCCTGGTCACTTTCCTCGTCAGCGAGGAGGCGGCCTATATCAGCGGCGCGACATTGACGATCGATGGGGGCTTTTCGGCCTAGACGCGCTTGGGGCGGCGTCCGGGCGAGCAACGATAACGGAGAATGACGGGTGGTCTATACCCATGTCGACAAGCCTATCCGGCTTGGCAATGTCGAAATCAAGAACCGCACGTTCCGGCCGGCGCATGGCACGGGCATCGGCTGGGGCGCGATGACCGAACCGCTGATCGCCTATCATGAGGAGCGCGCGCGCGGCGGCATTGGCCTCATCATCAACGAAATCGGCTCCGTGCATGAATCGACCGCGTTCAACCTCGATATCTTCAAGCCCGAGATAGAGGATGGGATGCGCGCCTTTGCGGAGCGTCTCCAGCGGCACGGCACCAAGGTTTTCCAGCAGCTCTGGCACGCAGGCGCGGCTTTCGGACCGCGCGACGGTTCGCCGCCGTGGAGCGCATCGGACATCGCCAATGTCGCGAACGGCATCGTGCCCACGCCGATGACCAAAGGCATGATCGACGAAATCATCGGCGCTTATGCACAATGCGCGCAGCGCATGGAGCAATATGGGCTGGACGGCGTCGATATACATGGCGCGCATGGCTATCTCCCTGCTCAATTCTTCTCTCCCAACAGCAACAAGCGGGAAGATGAATATGGCGGCAGCTTCGAGAATCGCGCGCGCTTCATCATGGAACTGATGCGCGCGGTTCGCGGCGCCGTATCGAAGGATTTCGTGGTCGGCATCCGGGTAGGCACGGACCTGATAGAGAACGGCCTCAGCATCGACGATTATCTCAAGCTGACGCATATGCTCGAAGCCGAAGGGTTGATCGACTATGTCAACCTGTCGGTGGGCAGCTACAACCGCAACGACAAGATGATCGGCGGCATGAACGAGCCGGTGGGTTATGAATTGCCCACGAGCATTCCGATCACCCATAATGTGAACGTGCCTACTCTCGTCACGGGCCGGTTCCGCACCCTGGAGGAATGCGATCAGGTCATCCGGGCGGGTGACGCGGACATGGTCGGCCTGGTCCGCGCGACGATCGCCGATCCGCAGCTGGTGGCCAAGAGCCTCGCCGGTCAGGCGGACCGCGTGCGCCCCTGCATCGCCTGTAACCAATCCTGCGTGACCCGGCAGATGTTCGGGCTGCCGATCGAATGCGCGGTCAATGCCGGGGCGGGTCATGAGCTGGAGCGGGGCGACCATCTGCTGGTGGCCGCGCCCGAGGCGCGCAAGCTGTTGGTGGTGGGCGGTGGACCCGCGGGCCTGGAAGCGGCCCGGGTGGCGGCGTTGCGCGGTCACAAGGTCACGCTGGTCGAAGCCAATTCCCATCTCGGCGGCTCCATGGTCGCGGCGGCCAAGGCGCCGACCCGGCACCAGTTGATCGACATCGTCACCTGGCTGGAGGAAGAAGTCTATCGCCTGGGCGTCGACGTGCAACTGAGCACCTATGTCGATGCCGACGATGTGCTTGCCATGGGCGCGGACGCCATCATCGTCGCAACCGGGTCGATGGAACGGATGGACGGTATGCAGGTGTCGCATCCGGGCGAGCCGATCAGCGGCGTCGACCGCAAGGGCGTGATTTCGTCGACCGAACTTTTCCTGATGACCCCGGCCGATCTTGGCCAAAGCGCGGTGATCATTGACGATGTCGGTCATTATGAAGGGCTGGGTTCGGCGGAGTTCCTGATCAACCAGGGGCTGAGCGTCACCTACGTCACGCCCAAGCGGGAGATTGCGCCGCATATCTGGCCGACCTTGATGCTCGATCCGTTTTTGCAGCGGATGCAGGGCAAGCCGTTCCGATACATGGACCGGACGCGCGGCATAGCGATCGAGGATGGCCAGGTCGTCGTGGGTCCCGCCCATCTGCAGGGCACGTTGCAGGATTCTACCATTTTGCCGGCCGATAGTGTGGTGCTGGTGTCGGGCAATCGCCAGATCCGCGACGTCTTCGATGGGCTGCGCGATCGGATGCCGGAAATCCGCATCGTAGGCGACGCAAGTTCGCCGCGGTTCGTCCAAACCGCAATCCGCGAGGGGCATGTCGCGGGCGCGGCCGTCTGATTACAAAGGAGAGATGCATAATGTCAGGTCAGAAAACCATAGCCGTTCTGTGCGCCAGCAGCCGCATGGGCCAGGCTCAGGTGCGCGAAGTGCTCGCCAAGGGTCATACGCCGCGTGCCATTTCGCGAAGCGGCGACATCTTCGAACGTGACGAGTTTCGCGGCACGACCGTCGTGAGCGCGGACTTTTCCGATGTCGACGCGCTCGCCGAAGCCTTCACCGGTGTCGACGCGATATTCAGCGCCATTCCGTCGCTGGCGGGCGACAAATCGGCGCAATATGCACAGAATCTGGTCGATGCCGCAAAGAAGGCGGGCGTCCGCCGGATCGTCCATAATTCGATGATGTGGGCGCCCGACGAGCCGTGCGGCGAATATTATTATGACGGCATTCTGGCACTGGAAAACATCGTCGCGGGATCGGGCCTCGATGTCACCATCATCCGTCCGGTGCTGTTCATGGACAATATGCTGACCCGCTTCGCCAAGCCCAATATGGTCAATCACGGTCTTTACAAATATTGCCAGCGTCCGGGCATGCTGGCCAACTGGATCGCCATGGACGATGTCGCGAAATTCGTGATGGCCGTCCTCACCCGCGACGACCTGATCGGTCGGCGCATCGCCGTCGGCGGGCCTGAAACGCTGGCGGTCGAGGAAGTCGTCGAGATCATGTCGGAAGCGATCGGCCGTCCGATCACCTATGAATATGAAGATCCCTATAAATGGGGTGCGCGGGTTCATGAGGAAGTCGGGCTGGAAGCGTTGATGCCGCGCGACGTCTATGCCGACGCGATGGGCAGCTTCTATACGTTCAACAACACGTCGCCGCTGCGCCCGTTCGAAGTGGACGCCAAGGCGCTGCTGGCGGAAATTCCCGTTCCGCTGATCACCTTGCGCGAATGGGTCGCGAAGCAGGATTGGTCGCCCGACCGGCAGGAGGGCGTGGCGATCGGTTCGCTGTCCGGCTGATCCGTCGACCTTTGCGCGCATGAAGATGAGGAAATTATCATGAAAAAAATGATCCTGTTCATCAAGAAAAAGGAAGGCATGTCCTTCGAGGATTTTCGTAATCATTATGAAAATGTCCACGTACCGCTGTGCGGCGAAAGGATCGGGCATCTGATCCAGGATTTCAGGCGCTATTATCCGCAGGATCTCAACAATCTTTATCATGGCCGGCCAGATGCCGATGCCGGCCATGACAGTGGGATGCGCTACGATGCCGTAGCCATTTACACGATCAAGGACGAGAAGGCGCTGGAGGAGCTGATCAAGATCGGTCAGGATCCCGAATTTCAGCGGATCATCACCGAGGATGAAGAGCGTTTCTGTGATCGCGCTGCGACAATCGAAGGCGTTGCAGACGAATTCTTCGGGCCAGGCATCAACGGGTAGGATTTAGACACCGCATATTTTATGGACAGATCGCAATTGTTCGCGACTGTCCAGATGCCGATTGGGAAGGTTGCCCTGTGAACGAGGCGCGGCGATCGGCGGAGAGGATCATGTCGGCGTCGTGAACGACGCCGTGATCGAACAATGTAAAGGGATGTCATGAACACGAAATTCAAGGTCGCACTGTCGTGCGGCGTTTCCGGCCTGCTGTATATGGCCGCACCTGCTTTCGCGCAGGATGAGCAGGCGGCCGAAGCCGCGCCGGTCATGGGCGACATCATCGTCACCGCGCAGCGCCGTTCCGAGCGTCTTCAGGACGTTCCGCTCGCGATCACGGCCGTATCGCCCGAAGCGGCGACCCAGCTTGGCCTGCGCAACATGCGCGATATCCAGCTGGCGATGCCGGGCACCGACTTCACGCAGGCCAGCGGCTTTCTGTCGCTGTTCATTCGCGGCGTGGGCATTCAATATTCGACCCCTGGCCTTGAATCGCCGGTCGCGATCTACATGGACGGCGCCTATATTCCGCGCGCGGGCGGCCTGAACTCGCTGCTCGACCTAGTCGATCCCGGCACGATAGAAGTGCTGCGCGGCCCGCAAGGTACGCTCTATGGCCGCAACGCCACCGGCGGTGTGGTCCGCATCAACAGCGCCGCGCCCACCGACAAGTTCGAAGGCAAGATCCTGGCCGAATATGGCCGTTTCGACCATCGTCAGATCGACGGCATGCTGAATGTTCCGATTTCCGACACGCTGAGCGTTCGTTTCGCGGGCCGTTTCCGCAAGGACGACGGTTATGTCACCAATATCGACGGCAAGAAGCTGGCCGCGCAGAATAATTACACCGCGCGCGGTCGCTTCAAATGGGACCCGACCGACAATTTCAGCCTGACCGGCGGCGTCGAATGGCAGCGCAGCAATGCGCGCACCTATAACGACGTGATCGGCGAGGGCGTGCCGACCTGCTATGTCTGCCAGACCAGCGGCGAGACCCCTCCGGGCTTCTACAGGGCGATTCAGACCGACACAGGCCCCTATTATAACCGGGCGTTCCGTGCCGACCTGCGCGCCAGCATGGAGCTGGGCGATTTCGACCTGAGCAGCACGACCACCTATTTCACCAATCTGTCCCGGCAGTTCGCGGACAATGATTTCGTGGCCGCTGACGTCTTCCGATTCAACGTCCCCCGCAACGGTGGCAAGTCCTACTCGCAGGAAATCCAGCTGACATCGAATCTGGATGGCCCCTTCAACTATCTGTTCGGCGTCAACTATTTTTACGACAAGAGCTTCCTCAACATCGAACTGGCCGGGACCGCGTATGACTTCGCGCTGCTGGGCGCGGGCTCTTATCCCCGCAACAACGCCAATGTGAAGACGGAGTCGGTATCGGCGTTCGTCGAGGGCACCTACGAACTGACCGACCAGATCAAGGTGACTGCGGGCGGCCGCTACACCTATGACAAGCGCAACCTGTCGGTGAACAACTCCACCGGCTTCCAGCTGTTCGGCGCGCCCGCCAGCTTCACCGACGCTGCGTCCTTCCGCGCCTTCACGCCGCGCTTCGTGATCGCGTGGGACAATGGCCCGGTCAACATCTTCTACAGCTATACCCGCGGCTTCAAGGCTGGCGGTTTTTCGACCCCCGCGCCGTTCCCTGGCAATGCGATCGATCCTGAAAAGGTGTTCAACCACGAGGTCGGGATCAAGAACTCGGCACTGGGCGGCAAGCTGCGCAGCAGCCTTGCGGTGTTCTATTACAAGAACAAGGGGCTTCAGCAGCAGATCATCGACGCGACCGGCGCGGGCACACGTACCGAAAATGTCGGTGCCGCCGAAGGCTATGGCGCCGAACTGGAATTGAACGGCGATCCGATGCCCGGCCTGGTCCTGGGTGCGTCGCTGGCCTATCTGCACGCGGAATATGAAAGCTATCCCAACGCGTCGCAGATCTGTTTCGACCCGACCGGGTCGTCCAACCCCACCGCGCCGGGGGCCACGCTTTACCCCTGCGCGATTGACCTGTCCGGCTCGCGGGTGGCGCACGCGCCCCGCATCACCGCGTCGCTCAACGGCAGCTATACGTTCGATATCGGCAGCTGGAGCGCGAACCTTGCGGGTGTCGCGCAATATCGCTCGCGCTTCCTGTTCTGGCCGGGTGCCGGCGGGCCGCTGGGCTATGACCAGCAAAAGGGCTATGTCGTGGCCAACTTCTCAGGCTATGTCAGCCCTCCGGGCGAACAGTTGCGGCTGGGCTTCTACCTAGATAACGCGTTCGACAAGCAATATACCACCAACCGCACGACCGGCGCGCCCTATGGCGTGAACTTCAACGCTGCCCGGCCGCGCACATACGGCGTTCGCGCCGAATACCGCTTCTGATGATGGCGGGGCGGCCGACAGCCAGTACAGGGTGTCGCCGCCCCGTTGCATTTCGAAAAGGTCGGACCTAACTCTCCTTGCGCTGTCGTCGCGCGGCACCCCGCTTCGTGACGCGCGTCCCTGTAATCAATGCAAGCGGTCTCAGAGACGTTGGATCGCAAGCAGCCGCATCATTTTTATCGCCTGACCATCACCCAGAATCTATCGGAGCCAGCCATGCCAAATATCGGAGTTCTCCTCAGCCAACGTGCCTATAACCTGGACGCAAACGCGCTGTCGGCGCTGGCGAAGTCGGTTGAGTCTCTGGGATTTGAAAGTGTCTGGCTGCTCGATTCCTTCAGCCGCGATCCGTTCCTTGCCGCGTCCTTCATTCTGGGCAGCACAACGACGCTAAAGGTCGGCACCGGCGTCGCCACCGTCTATAGCCGCGATGCGATGGCCGCGACGCAGGCGCGCGAGACATTGTCGGAATATTATCCCGGCCGCTTCATCATGGGTCTGGGCGCGTCGAACGAGTTCATCGTGCAGATGCGCAAGGGGCAATGGCTGCCGCCGGTGCCCAAGATGACCGCCTATCTCGAAGAGATGGACGCGGTGCAGCTTGCCCATTCCAAGCCCGCCCAGCTCGCGCCGCTTCATCTCGCCGCGCATGCGCCGGGCCTTCAGAACCTGGCGCTCAAGCATGGTCAGGGCATTTTCACGTGGATCCTGCCGGTGGAAAATGTCCGCCAGGCGCGCGCGCATGTCGGCCCGGACTTTGAAGTGAGCGCCAATTTCCCGGTCATACTGATCGAGGACGCCACCGAGGCCCGCAGGATCGCCCGCGCTTTCCTGACATTCTACATTCCCATTCCCTATTATCAGGCAGCCTATTCGAAGATCGGCTTTGGCCCTGAAGATTTCGAGAATGGCGGCAGCGACCGACTGATCGACGCGATCGTCGCGTGGGGCACCCCTGAAAAGATCAAGGCGCGGGCCGACGAATATGCGGCTGCCGGCGCATCGCGCGTCATCATCAATCCGATCCGCGCGGCCCAGGGCGAACCCGTCGGCGGCGAGGCCGACGTCGATGCCGACTGGGATGGATTGAGCCGCCTGACCAACCTGTTGGGCTGAAAGCCCGCCCAAGGACAGGCGCGCTGTTGCCAGGCTGGGGGGAGTGGCGGATCGGTAACGATCCGCTGACCTTTCACACCCGCGGGCGCGCCTGCCGATAGCTGCCCAGCACCCGCACCCATTTGGTATGGAATTCCAGTTCGGCGAGCGCGCGGTCGACCGCGGGATCGCCGGGCATACCTTCGATGTCGCAGTAGAATTCGGTCGCCGCGAAGCTGGCGCCGCGCTGATAGCTTTCCAGCTTGGTCATGTTGACGCCGTTGGTCGCAAAGCCCCCCATCGCCTTGTAGAGCGCGGCGGGCACATTCTTCACCTCGAACAGGAATGTCGTCATGACCGGGCCTATGCCCGCGACCGGCATCGCCGGTTCACGCGCCAGCACGACAAAGCGCGTCATATTGTCGTCGCTATCCTCGATATTTTCCGCGATCAGCCGCAATCCGTATATTTCGGCGGCAAGATACGGCGCTATCGCCCCGTCGCCCGGATTGCGCGTTTCGGCCACCAGCGCAGCCGCGCCCGCGGTATCGGCATAGCTCACGGGCTGAATGCCGCGTTCGCGCAGATAGTGACGGCACTGGCCCAGCGCCTGGGGGTGGCTGATCGCGCTCTTCACCGGCGCATCATCGGTCGCCATCAGGCAATGGCGGATGCGCAGGAAATATTCGTCGACGATCGACAGCCCCGATTCGGGCAGCAGGAAATGCATGTCGGCAACGCGGCCATGCAGGCTGTTTTCGATCGGAATCAGCGCTCGCGCCGCTTGGCCGTTGCGAACCGCGTCGATCGCATCCTGAAAGTCGAAGCAGGGCAGCGGCACGCAATCGGGTGCATAGCCAAGCGCGGCGAGATGCGAGTTCGCGCCGGGCGCGCCCTGATAGGCGATTGCCCGGGAAGGGTCGGCGGCGGCCTTCGCCGCCATTTCGGCCACGAGCGCGCGCGCGGGGAGGGGATAATTTTCCATCGAGGTGCGCGCTTAGGCACTTGGCCCCGCCCACGCAAGCGCCGGGCGCGCAAAAGCGTCGGGCAGCACCTCAACCCCGCTTGCGCGTTCGCACTTGCGCCATTATGGCAGCGCGCTAAAGGAGGCGGCCAATCAGCCTTCGGCACGAGAAATTCAAGGGAAATCGAGCGAATGGACGATCGTTTCAACACCATGGCGGGCTGGGCGTTGTTCGCGGGAATCATTGCGCTCGGCGGTGCGATCGTCAGTTCCCACCTTTTCCATGACGAACGGCCCGAAAAGATGGGCTTTGCGATCGAAGGCGTCGAGGCCGGGGGCGAAGGTGGCGGCGACAGCGGTCCGGGCCTCAATACCCTGCTCGCCACGGCCGACCTGGCGGCGGGCGAAAAGATTTTCGCCAAGTGCGCGTCGTGCCATACGGTCAATTCGGGCGGCGCCAACGGCATCGGCCCCAACCTGTATGGGACGATCGGCAAGGCGCATGGGCATGTCGCCGGTTTTGCCTATTCGGATGCGCTCAAGAGCAAGGGCGGTCAGTGGACCTTCGAAGAGTTGGACCATTGGCTCAAGAGCCCGCGCGAATATGCGCCCGGCACCAAGATGACCTTTGCGGGCCTGGGCAATCCGGCCGATCGCGCCAACCTGATCGCCTGGCTCAACACGCAAGGGTCCAACCTGCCCCTGCCCGCGCCCGATGCGGCTCCCGCCGCCGCGAGCGCGACGCCGGAAGAAGCGGCCGGTAACGCCACCAATGCGGCCGAGAGCGTGAGCGGTACAGCCCCGGCCAATGCCGCGCCGGCAGGCGGCCCGGCCGCACCGACCAGCCACTAAGGCGCACCCGCAAGGGTTTATGAAAAAGGGCGCGGTATTGTCATGCACGCCCTTTTTTGCTGGGACGATGGCCGGTCGCCCGATGTTGAGTGGCGGTCGAAGCGGGCGGGCCGCGCCGATGACATCGCCGCCGCCTGTCCCGTTTCGCGCTTGGGCGCAGCGCCATCCACGGTGAGCGGACGATTCCGTCTGATCGGAACCGCTCCAGCTTGCGATAGCGGCGCATTGGTCCTATGCGCCCGCGCATGACCAGCAAGCATGATCCTCATCCCGCGTTACTCGCCAAGGCGGAAACCCTGACCGAGGCGCTGCCCTACATGCAGCGCTATGCGGGCAAGACCTTCGTCGTGAAATATGGCGGCCACGCGATGGGCGACCCGGAAGCGGCGCGCGACTTTGCCGAGGATGTCGTGCTGATGAAGGCGGTGGGGATCAATGTCATCGTCGTCCATGGCGGCGGCCCGCAGATCGGTGCGATGCTCAAGAAGCTGGGTGTCGAGAGCAGCTTCATCGACGGGCTGCGGGTGACCGATGCGGAAACCGCCAAGGTCGCCGAAATGGTGCTGTCGGGCGCGATCAACAAGGAACTGGTCAACTGGATCGCGCAGGCGGGCGGCCGGGCCGTCGGCATTTCCGGCAAGGATGGCGGCTTTGTCACCGCGACCAAGGTTCGGCGCACGCGCAAGGACCCCGAAAGCAATATCGAACAGGCGGTGGACCTGGGCTATGTCGGCGAACCGTCGCATGTGGACCGCACCATCCTCGACACGATCAGCGCGGCGGGGATGATCCCGGTGATCGCGCCGATCGGCGTCGGCGCCGGCGGCGAAACATATAATATCAACGCCGACACGATGGCCGGCGCGGTGGCCGCGGCGCTGGGCGCATCGCGCCTGTTCCTGCTGACCGATGTTCCGGGCGTGCTCGACAAGGCAGGCGAACTGATGACCGATCTCGACCCCGCGCGCATAGCTGCGTTGCAGGGCGACGGGACGATCTCTGGCGGCATGATCCCCAAGCTTGAAACCTGCGTCACCGCGATCGAAGGCGGGGTGGACGCCGCCGTTATCCTTGATGGCCGGGTCCCGCATGCGATGCTGCTGGAAATCTTCACGCGGCAGGGCGCGGGTACGCTGGTCCGTCGCTGACCGCCGTTGGTGGAAAAGCTTGTCGCGCGGGTGCCCTCTCGGCTAGATGTTTTTCCCGCAGCGCAACAGAAGAGATCGCATGGCTTACGCTCTTTACCAGACACTCGTCATCCTGCTCGATGTGCTGTGGTGGATCATCATAGTCCAGGCGGTGCTCAGCTGGCTGATCGCCTTCAACATCATCAATACCTCCAGCGATTTCGTGCGCACGGTGCTGACCGCGCTCGATCGCATGACCGCGCCGATCTATAATCCGATCCGCCGGATCCTGCCGGATCTGGGTGCGCTCGACCTTTCGCCGATGGTCGTGCTGCTGGCCATTCTGATCCTGCGGCAGGCCATCTTGCCGCCGCTGTTCGCTTCGATGATGTAAGCGCCCGGACCGATGATTTCGCTGGAGTAGCGGGCCGCGAACCGGCTAAACGAAGCGGAGCCTGAGCAGACCGTCATACGCTCGGGCCAAGCATCATTGAACGGGCAGAGCATCATGACCATCGGCAAGATCATCGACGGCAAGGCATTCGCCGCCGACCTGCGCGAACGCGTGGGCGAGGGAGTGGCGGGCTTCGTCGCGGCGGCGGGGCGCAAGCCCGGCCTGGCGGTCGTGCTGGTGGGCGAAGACCCGGCAAGTGCGGTCTATGTCCGCAACAAGGGCAAGATGACGCTTGCGGCCGGCATGGAAAGTTTTGAGTTCAAGCGGCCCGTCAGCATCGGCGAGGAGGATCTGCTCGACCTGATCGAGGAGCTGAACCAAGACGAGCGGGTGGACGGCATCCTCGTCCAGTTGCCCTTGCCCGCCCATATCGACGAAGCGGCGGTGATCGCCGCGATCGACCCGGCCAAGGATGTCGATGGCTTTCATGTCGTCAATTCGGGGCGGCTGGCGACGGGGCAAACGGCCATGGTGCCCTGCACCCCGCTTGGCTGCATCATGCTGCTCAAGGATGAACTGGGCGACCTGTCGGGGCTGGAAGCCGTGGTGGTCGGCCGCTCCAACATTGTCGGCAAGCCGATGGCGCAGCTGCTGCTCGCCGAAAACTGCACGGTGACGCTGGCGCACAGCCGTACGCGCGACATCGCCTCGGTCGTGCATCGCGCCGATATCGTCGTCGCGGCGGTCGGGCGGCCCGAAATGATCAAGGGCGAATGGATCAGGCCGGGTGCGACGGTGATCGACGTCGGCATCAACCGTATCGCCGATACCGATGACGGCAAGAGCCGGATCGTCGGCGATGTCGCCACCGCCGAAGCGCTGGCCCATGTCCGCGCGATCACGCCGGTGCCGGGCGGCGTCGGGCCGATGACGATCGCGGTGCTGTTGCGCAATACGCTGGTCGCCGCGCATGCCCGCGCCGGCCTGGCCGCGCCCGAGGGGCTGTGATCGGCCGCGCGGCGCTGCTGGCGACGGCGGCGCTGGCGCTGGTCGCCGCGCGCCCGCCGATGCGGGTGCAGCCTAACCCCAGCGCGGTGATCGCGGCGGAAATCGCTCTCAATCGCGCGGCGCAGGACAAGGGCGAGTGGACCGCCTTTCGCGCCGCCGCCGCGAAGGACGCCATCATGTTCGTGCCGCAGCAGGTGTCGGCGATGGCGTGGCTGAAGGGCCGCGCCGATCCGCCGGTGGCGCGCGTCCGTTCACCGCATCGCGTCTATGTCGCGTGCGGCGGCCGGTTGGCGGCGAGCGCCGGCAACTGGACCAGGCCCGACGGGTCGGCAGGCTATTTCACAACCATCTGGCGGCGCGACGACAAGGGCCGTTGGCAATGGATCATGGATCATGCCGACGCCCTCGCCAGCCCGCGGGCAGCACCCGAATTCCTGGTCGGTAAAGTCGCGACCTGCAAGCGGACGGAATCGCCCGCGCATGCGTCGCCGACCTTCACGGATGCGCCGCCTTCCGCCGATGAAAGCCTGGTATGGACCGCGCAGGTGACGCCCGATGGCGGCCGGCATGTCATGATCAGAATGTGGACGGGCGACGCCTATGAGACGGTGATCGACGACCAGGTCGCCGCACCATGACAGAATTGTTCATCTCCGCCTTCGTCACGCTGTTCGTGGTGATCGACCCGTCCGGTTGCGCGCCGATCTACGCCAGCCTGACGTCGAGCGCGAGCGCGGCGCATCGCCGGGCCATGGCGGTGCGTGCGGTGGGGATCGCCGCCGTCATCCTGCTGATATTCGCGCTGTGGGGCAAGCAACTGCTTGGCCTATTGGGGATTGCGCTGGACAGCTTCCGTATCGCCGGCGGGATCATGCTGTTCATGATCGCGATGGACATGGTGTTCGAAAAGCGCACCCAGCGCCGCGAGGATCGCGCCCAGCAGATCAGCGCCGAGGCACCGCCGGTCGAGGATGTATCGGTTTTCCCGATGGCGATGCCGATGATCGCCGGGCCGGGATCGATCGCGACGGTGATGCTGCTCATGTCCCGCGCCCAGGGGCTTCCCGAACGGCTGGTTGTGATGGCGGCGGTGACGCTGACCCTGGTCATCATGCTGGCTGCCCTGCTGGCGGCGGGGCCGTTGATGACGCTGCTTGGCAAGAAGATCGAAGCGGTGATCACGCGCCTGCTTGGCGTTTTGCTGGCGGCGTTGGCGGCCCAGTTCGTGATCGACGGGCTTCGCGCGAGCTTTTGATCTATTCGCTGCGGGTGAAGCGATATACCTGCGCCCAGTGCGAATTGTCTTCGGTGAACATTTCGCCCTTGAAGCCCGCGCGTTCGAACATGTGGTAAAGATAGGGCTGCTGGAATCCCAGTTCCATCCAGCCGCGCTGTCGCATCACCGCGATATTTTCCCAGTCGATGCGGAAGCCCCAGGGAAAGGGGATTTCAGGAATAGGCGAGGTCGATATCGGTTCGCCGGCAAGCAATATGGCGCCGCCGGGCTTGAGATAAGACTTCATCTGCTCGATCAGGGCAGCCGCATCCAGGCAGTGATGAAAGCTTTCATAGAACAGGATCACGTCATAGGCGTGGGGCACGCCCGCCGGATTGACGCCGAACGTCCCCTGATAGGATGTCAGATCGGTACGCAGGAATTCCGAAGCGCTGTTGACGCCGCGCACGAAGGCGGGATTGACGTCGACGACATCGACCTTGGCGCCCAGCCGCGCAAAGTTGAAGGCGGTCTGGCCAAAGCCCGCGCCATATTCCAGTACGCGGCCATTTTTGGGAAGGTTGCTGCGCAGCAGGATATGGCCGATGGCGATCAGGTGCGCGCCCGCCATCGCCGCATCGCCATTGGCATAGAAGCCGGGACGATACAGGAAATCATGCTCTGCGACTTCCGGCGTATCCTCATCGACCAGGGGATCATAGCTGGCACGCCCGGTGATGGCGGACCACAGCTTCAGCATCTGGTCGCGATAGGCCGGGCCGTCCGGGTCCAGAAAGCGGTCGAACCAGTCCGGCAGGCGCAGCACATGGTCCCGATATTTTTCGATATCGTGGTGGTGAAAGCAATGGACCAGATCGTCGATGTCCTCGATCGAAAAGGTCGGTCGATCGTGCGGATAAAGCAGGTCGAAACGATCGCGGCTTTCCTGCGATTCTTCGAGCGCCGCGCACAACCTGTCCCAGGTGCGGAAATGATCGAGATGAAAGTCGATCACCGCGTCATTTTCCGGAGGACGACCCAGATATATGAGATAGGCGCGCGTGATGTCGGCCGCGTCGATCTCCAGCGGCACATCCGACCCGGCATGGGTGGCGGCGGGTGCCGCTGGCCGTTTCTTGCCGATATATTTCAGAATTTTCCGCATGACGAAAATTTGAAAACTTTCCAGATGCCGGGCCGGCTGGTCAGGCCCCGACTGCGCGATCCGACTTCAGCTTGCGCTGATTGTAATTATGGACTTCGATCGCTTCGTCGATCGTGTCGTAGAAGGTGATCTGTCCGCCATAGAGAACCGCACCGGACGAACAATAGCTGCGCAGCGATTCAGGAACGTGCGACACCATGACCAGCGCAGCTTTTGCATGTCTTTTCGTCAGCGCCTCCTGCGTGCGGCGCTGGAATCGCTCATCGCCCGCGGCGGTCGCTTCGTCGATCAGATAGCATTCGAAATCGATGGCAAGCGAAATGCCGAACGCCAGCCGGCCGGACATACCCGCCGAATAGGTATTGAGCGGCTGGCGGAAATAGGACCCGAGTTGCGCATAATCCTCGACGAAATCGAGGACGGATTGAACATCCTTGCCATAGATGCGGGCGATGAAGCGCGCATTATCGGCACCGCTCAGGCTCGATTGGAAAGCGCTGGAATAGCCAAGCGGCCATGATGTGCTCATCGTCCGGATCACGCGACCGGTGGTGGGTGCTTCGGCGCCGCTCAACAGGCGCATCAAGGTCGATTTGCCAGCGCCATTGGCGCCGCAGATGCCCAGCCGGGCATGCCGCGCAATCGTGAAGTTCAAATCGAATAGCACAAGATTATGATGCCCTTGGGTCTCATAAACCTTGCTGACATTTTCGAACCGAATCATTGCGGCGCAACATAGGGTCGGGTGGCAACATGGCAACCGCAAACTATGGCCTTTGCCGCCATCGGCGGGTTCAGCCAGCGCTCTTGCGGCGAGAATCTTCGCCAGGAGTGTCGTGCATGAGGCCAATCGCCTGCCACCATTCGCGGGCCGCCGGAACGAGCGTGGCGATATCGGGGTGGCGCGGAACCGCATGCCACCGATCATCGACGCGCACATAGCGCCAGCGCGCGTCGGCATTGATCGGTTGCTGGACAAAGCGCAGGCCCCGACCGGTCGCAACCGAAAGAACGCGCAGTTCGGCGGAGACGTCGCGGCGCAAGCCATCGGGGAACAGCACTGAAACCGCCATGATCGTCTCCATCGCCTTGCACTGGGGGTATCAACGTGCAATGGCCATGAAAGTTCACGGCTGGGTCAGCATAAGTATCTGAAAGCTATTCTCTATTCGACGGTTGCAGCTGCCTGCTCACCAGGGGTGTGACTTTTGCCACGATCGCCCGAACCCCCTGTGCATTGGGGTGGATGCCGTCGGCCAGCATCAACGCAGGCCGACCCAGGACACCGTCCAGGAAAAAGGGATAAAGCGGCGCATCATGGCGTCTGGCGAGTGCAGGATACAGCGCATTGAAGGACGCAGCATAGTCGGCGCCCAGATTGGGCGCGGCCAGCATGCCGGTCAGCATCGCGTCGATCCCGCGACGGTCGAGTTCGGTCAGGATCGCGTCGATGTTCGCACGCGTCGTTTCGGGCTGAAACCCGCGCAGCATGTCGTTCCCGCCCAGGCCGACCAGCACGAGGTCAGGTTTGCGCGGCAGGCCATCGAGCGTGAAGGCAAGTCGCGCGAGTGCCGCCGCGCTGG
Organism: Sphingobium anseongense; assembly: GCF_037725245.1. Classification (NCBI taxonomy): domain Bacteria; kingdom Pseudomonadati; phylum Pseudomonadota; class Alphaproteobacteria; order Sphingomonadales; family Sphingobiaceae; genus Sphingobium; species Sphingobium anseongense. The sequence continues at coordinate 102,952 of NZ_JBBJUL010000003.1, forward strand.
TGTCGCCCGATACGCCGCCATTGATCACGCGCGCAGGCAAGCTGCCCTCCGCCAGCGCGCGTTCGAGCGCCGGCGCAAATCCCCTGCCCTGATCGAGCCCGTAACCGGCATAAAGGCTGTCGCCGAAGACCAGCACCAGGGGGGCATCGGTCGCTTTCGCTGGCTTGCCTACTGCGTCTTTTGGCTGGTCTCTCGTTTCGGATGGGGAGGGGGCGGGACGGTCGCATCCGCTCGTCAGGTGGAAAAGCAGCGCCAGCGCCCCATATTGCAACAATCTTCGGCCCAAGGACCATCCTTTCATGCATGCATCGATCGATCAGGCGGTTATCGCCATCCGTGCGCGCGATGTCACGCTTTCGCTTGGGGCGGCTAGCGCGCCGGTCGCGATATTGAAGGGCGTCACGCTCGACATCGCACGGGGCGAGAGCATGGCGATTCTGGGGGCGTCGGGATCGGGCAAGTCGTCGCTGATGGCCGTCCTGTCCGGACTGGAAAGAGCGAGCGGCGGCGCAGTGACGGTCGACGGGCTCGATTTCCGTGCGCTTGACGAAGATGCGCTGGCGCGCGCGCGGCGGGGGCGGATCGGCATCGTGCTGCAATCCTTCCATCTGTTGCCGACGATGACGGCGCTGGAAAATGTCGCGGTTCCGCTGGAACTGGCAGGGGAAGGCGACGCTTTCGCGCGCGCCGAGGTCGAACTGGCGGCGGTGGGCCTGGGCCACCGGCTGCACCATTATCCCGCGCAGCTTTCGGGCGGCGAGCAGCAGCGCGTGGCGATTGCCCGCGCGATGGCGCCGCGCCCCGCCATCCTGTTCGCCGACGAGCCGACCGGCAATCTCGACGCGGCAACGGGCGCGACGATCGCGGATCTGCTGTTCGCGCGGCGTGCGGCGGCGGGGACGACATTGGTGATCATCACCCATGATCGCGTACTGGCGCAGCGGTGCGAACGGATCGTCGAAATGCGCGACGGACAGATCGTCGCGGATCGCCGCGCATGAACGGCCCTGGCTGGCGCGCGAGCTGGCGCATAGCCCGGCGCGATCTGCATCGCGGCTTTCGGGGCCTGCGCCTGCTGTTCATCTGCCTGTTCCTGGGCGTCGCGACGCTGGCCGCGATCGGCAGCCTGACCGCCGCGATCACGCAGGAAATCGCGGCGCGCGGTCAGGTCATCCTGGGCGGCGACGTCGAGGTGGCGCTGACGCAGCGCGAAGCTGCCGCGCCCGACAAGCGTGCTCTGGCGCGACTGGGCGCGCTCAGCGAATCGATCCGGATGCGCGCGATGGCGCAGCCGCTCGCCGCTGGCGGCTCGCCGATTCTCGTCGAACTCAAGGGCGTCGACACCGCTTATCCGCTCTATGGCGCGCTGACGCTCGAACGCGGCCGCTATGCGCCGTTGCCGCCCGACCATGTGATCGTCGGCCCGGCGCTGGTCGAGCGCATGGGTGTCAAACCCGGGGACCGCCTCCGCTTCGGGTCCGCCAGCTTCACCGTCGCTGCGATCATCGCGGACGAGCCCGACAGGCTGGGCGAAGGCTTTACCTTGGGACCGGTCGCGATCGTTTCGATGGGCGGCCTGCGACGCACCGGCCTCATTCAACCGGGTAGCCTGTATGAAAGCAAATATCGCCTTCGCTTGCCCGCTGGTGAGGATGCGAGCGCGGTGCGTAAGTCACTGGAAACGCGTTTTTCCGCGCAGAGCTGGGAATATAAGGATCGTGACCGGGCAGCGCCGGGCGCCAATCGCTTCTTTGACCGGATGGGACAGTTTCTGGCGCTCATCGGCCTTGCCGCGCTCGTTATCGCGGGCATTGGCGTGGGCAACGGCGTGGGTTCCTATCTCGCGCAGAAGCGCGGCGGCATCGCGATCTTGAAGGTGCTGGGCGCAAGCGCAGCGGACATCGAGCGTATCTATCTGTTGCAGCTGGGTGCTGTCGCGCTGCTGGCGGTAAGCTGCGGCCTTGTCGCTGGCGCGCTGCTGCCCCCGGTGCTGGTGGTGCTGGCGGGCGACATGCTGCCGGTCGCACCCGGATTTCGCCTGCATCCCCTGCCGTTGGCGACGAGCGCGCTTTACGGCTTGCTGATCGGCTTCATCTTCATCCTGCCACCGCTCAGCCGCGCGCGCACCTTGCCTGCCGCGGCGATCCTGCGTGGCCTCGTCGATCCCCGATTGGGGATGGATCGGCGCGCGGGAATCCGGATTGCGCTGGCGGCAACGCTGTTGGTCGCGCTTGCGCTTGGCACCGCGCGCGATCCGCTATTTTCTGCCGCCGTGCTGGGGGCGACGGCTGGCGTGCTTATATTGCTGCTGGGGCTTGGCGCGGGGATTGGCAGGATCGCAAGCGCCTTGCCCCGCCCGCGCCGTCCGCTGTTGCGGCTGGCGATCGCCAACCTCTATCCGCCAGGCGCGCAGACCGCCGCGCTGGTGGTTGCGCTCGGGCTGGCGCTTACCCTGTTCGTTACGCTGGCGGCGGTGGAAACCAGCCTCGACGCGGAAATCAGGCGAACGGTGCCGCAGACCGCGCCCAACCTGTTCGTGCTCGACATCCCGGCGGCGCAGCAAGACCGCTTTCGCGCTGCCGTCGCGGCGCAGGCGCCGACCGCGCGCCTGAACGTCGTTCCCGCGCTGCGCGGCACGATCACGGCCTATGGCGACCAGCGCGTCGCCGATCTTGAATCGATACCCGATGGCGCATGGTTCCTGCGCGGCGAACGCGGCGTCACATATAGCGCTAACCTGCCCGAGGGCAGCGATCTTGTCGCGGGCAAGTGGTGGCCCGCCGATTATGCCGGCCCGCCGCTGATCTCGCTCGATGCCGAAGCCGCCGAGACATTGGGGGTGGGGGTAGGCGACAGCATGACCGTGAGCATATTGGGGCGCGAGATCGACGCGCGCATCGCGTCGCTTCGCAAGGTCAACTGGGACACGATGGGCTTCAACTATGTGCTGGTGTTTTCGCCCGACACGTTGTCCGCCGCCCCCCATAGCCTGGCCGCGACGATCGCCCTGCCGTCGGCCCGCGAGGGCGCGGTGACGCGCGCCCTGCTCGCTAGCTTTCCCGCGGTGTCGGTGATCGAGGTCGGCGAAGTGATAGGGCAGGTCAGCGCCATCCTGGGTCAGATGTCGCGGGCAATCGTGGCGGCGGCGTCGGTCGCGATCCTGGCGGGCATAGCCGTGCTGGTGGGTGCGATTGCAGCGTCGCGGCAGGCGCGCGGCTATGACAGCGTGATCTTGAAGACGCTGGGTGCTACTCGCGCGCAGCTATTGGGCGCGCAGGCGCTGGAATATGGGCTGCTCGCCGGGCTGCTCGCGCTGCTGGCGCTTGGCCTTGGGACGAGTGCGGCCTGGTATGTGATCGTCCAGGTCTTCGATTTCGGCTGGGCGCCCGATTGGGGTCGAATATTGGCAACGCTAAGCGCTGGCGCGCTGCTGACCCTGGGGATCGGCTTGATCGGGTCATTGCCGCTACTGGCGGTGCGTCCCGCCAGCGCGCTGCGTCAGCTATAGCGCCGATCGTCCGCGCCCTTCACCCCATCATCGACAGCATCGTGTCGATCGGCACGAAGGCAAAGGCGACCGAACTGTCGGCAACGCCGTAGGGCATAAAGATACGGTCGCCGATCCGGGTCGCGCCGCAGGTGTAGACGACATTGGGCACATAACCTTCGCGATCATCCTCGGACGCGGCCAGGATCGGTTCGACCGACCGGCACAGCACGCGGGTCGGATCCTTCTTGTCGAGCAGGACCGCACCGATCGCATATTTGCGCATCGCGCCGACGCCGTGGGTGAGCAACAGCCAGCCTTCGTCCAGTTCGATCGGCGCGCCGCAATTGCCGATCTGAACGAGTTCCCACGGATATTTGGGGGCAAGGATCAAATCGCCCTCGCCCCAGTCGAGCAGATTGTCCGACTGGATCAGGTAGAGATTTTCTCCGTCCTGCCGGCCGATCATCATATATTTGCCGTTCACCTTGCGCGGGAACAGCGCCATCCCCTTGTTGCGCGCGGCCGCGCCGGTCAGGGGGCACAGGTCGAACGTGCGGAAGTCGCTTGTACGCATCATTTCCGACTGGATCTGGCGGCCATTATAGGCAGTGTAGGTGCCAAGCCATTCCTGCCTGCCATCTTCATGAGTGAAGCGCACGAGGCGCAAATCCTCAAGCCCGTTGGCCTGGGCGGCTGTGATCGGGAAGATGACCGTGCCTGACAAGGTGCTGTCGGGATGGCGAAAGATAGTGACGGCGCCCTGCTGTTCCAGCTCCTCGTCCCCCAGTGCGTCGGTGGCGGTGGCGAAGGGCGGCTCCGGCGCCAGCGTCAGTTCGCCGTCCTGGGTGATGACTCCCTCGCGAAAGGCAATCGAACTGATATGCCCTTCGCCGACCGCGCGCAGCGACAGGACGATCCGCTGGCTGCCCGGCAGCATGCCGCTCTGGTCAGGGTGAGGAACAACGCTGGGGTTCATCAGCGCCGCTGCGGCATAGCTGTATTCGTGGCAGAAATACGCGCCGATCAACTGGCAGCGAGCATCGCTCAGTTCACGGTGCGGGATGTCGAGCTGGCGCGCGACCTCCTCGAACCGCGTCATGAAGATGCGCCGCGTCTGCCAGTGACGCGCCTCGAAATCTATGATCACATAGGCGAGCTGGTCGACAACGTCGCGCTCGCTCATCTCCAGCACCGCGCTCGCTATGCGCTGGGCTCGGCTGGGGCCATGGCCGTTGCTGGACCAGCCAAGATGGAAAGGGCGGACCACCACACGAGCCGGGTCTGCTTTCAGACGCAGCGGCAATGCTTCGATTTTCGCCAAAAATTGCTTCCCATGCCGCCGATGATTCAGGCGGACAGCACAGGCGCTTCCGCGTCCTGCCCTTCTGCCACGGCGGGCATGGTGCGCGAAAGTCGGTTCATTGCGCAAGAGGCGAGTTGAAGTGCGAGCAACGATTCAGCACCCTGGTTGCGATTGGGGCCGAAGGGGGTAAGGCCATCATAGCATCCGCTGTTGGCCGGGGTCGCCAATGGTGTGTCCAGATCGTTGTCGCCCAAAAACCACCGATAGGCTGATTGCGCCAGCGCCAGCCAGGCCGGGTCGGGATCAACCGCCAGCGCGGAGATGGCGGCGTCGATCGTCGCCTGTGCTTCCAGGGGTTGCTGATCGAACGGCAGGGGGCAATGATGGGGGCGGCCGAAACTTTCGGTGCCCACGGCGCGGAAATGCCCTTCGGGCGCGCGTTGCTGTTCCGCGATCCATGCCAGCGTCTGCAGGCCAAGGTCGACCAGATCCTGGCGTCGAAGGTGGCGCCCGGCGATCAGCAGCGCTTGCGGCAGGCGCGCATTGTCATAGGCCAGAACGGCTTCGAACCACGTCCAATCGGGTTGGCAGGCGCGGGTCAGAAACATGGCAAGGTGATCAGCGCAGTGGGCAAGCGCTTCACTGGCCAGGGCGTGGTCGGGCTCTGCGTCCAGCATGGCGCCACAGGCCAGAACGATGAAGGCGTTCGCGCGGGGAGAGGTCATTGCGCTGAGCGGCGGCAGGGCGATGTTGAACAGGTGCGCGGCCCATTCCCGATGGCGGCGTGCATGAGCATCGCGACGCGTCACGCCGAGCGCCCACAAGGCGCGACCGCAGCTGTCCTCGGACCCTTCCTCCTCCAGCCAGCGCCGGTCGAAACTCATGAAGTTGCGGAAGCGACCGCGTTCGGGATTCCACCCATGCTGAAGGAAACTGGCATAGGTGGTCGTCCACTGATCGCGCAGATCGTCCGACATTTCCGGCATCTGGGTCATCAGGATCAGCGCGCGCGCATTGTCGTCGATGCAATAGCCGTGATTGCGGTCGGGGATGGAGAGGATGCTGTGCTGCAACATGCCCGTCGCGTCGCTCATGCGCAGGATAGCGGTAGGATCGGGCGGCAGGACGGCGTAGCTGCGGCGCGGGATAAAGCGCGATGGCTGGGTGGCGACGGCCATGCCCAGCAGGGCGCCAACGCGGCGGGCCAGCTCGCTCCATATCATCTGGCGACCATAGCCATAGGCGCGTTTCGCGTAACCGCCCAGCATCGCCCGATCCGACAGCAGCCGGTCGATGGCGGCCGCCATCGCGGCATCATCGCGAAACGGCACCAGCACCCCTCGATCATCGGCCAATATTTCCTGGGCCTGGACATAGGGGGTGGAAATGACCGGCTTGCCCATGCCCACGGCATAGCTGAGCGTGCCCGAGGTGATCTGCGCGGGATTGAGATAGGGCGTCACATAGATGTCGGCAGCCTGCAGATAGTCGATCAACTGTTCCTGTTCGACAAACTGGTCGATGAAGCGGACATGCTGGCCAACGCCCAGTTCCTGTGCCAGCGCCATCAAGCCGGTGCGCAGCGTCTCCCCCTGTTCGCGGACCAGATTGGGATGGGTTGCGCCCAGCACAACATAGAGTGCGTCGGGGTGGCGCGCGGCGATGGCCGGCATCGCGCGAATTACATGCTCGATCCCCTTGTCCGGGGCGAGCAGCCCGAATGTCAGGATGACACGTCGTCCCGTCCAGCCAAATGGCGCCTTCATGGCGTCGGGTTCGACCAGGGGCCGGTCGGGCACGCCATGGGGGATGACGGAGATGCGCGCGTCATCCATGCCATAACGTTCGAGCAATATGTCGCGTCCACGTTCGGCCATGACCATGATCCGGCCGGCGCGCCTGAGCAGCGCATCCATCACCCGCGCCTCGTCCGCGTTCGGCCGGTCGAGGATGGTGTGCAGCGTCACGACCAGCGGCACGCGGGTACGGTCGAGCAAGTGCAGGATCATGTCGCCGGCGGCGCCGCCGAAAATGCCGAATTCATGCTGTAGCCAGATCGCTTGCGCGCCGCTTTCCTCTATGCGGCGCGCCGCATCGGCATAGGCCAGGACGTCGTTCTGGGCGATGAGGCGGACATCGGAGGGATAGACGGCACCCGCGCCATCGTCCATCGCATAGCTGTCGATCCGCATCGACGGGAAGGCCAGTTGCAACGCATCGCGGCAATGGCCGGTGAAGGTCGCAATGCCACAGCGACGCGGCAGCGAATTGCCGATCAGTGCGATATGTTGGGGCACGGCGTTGCCTGCCAGAGTTCCGAAGGACACATGGTTCATCGACGGGATATTCCTGCTGCCGCTACGCTGCCCGGAGGGACTGCGGATCGGTCGTGGGGTCAACGCTCCGCGCAGACAAAGGTTGCGGCACTGCAACATGGATCAAGCTGTTTGGCGATCGCAGGATGAGGTCGTTACACGCGGCGTGCCCGTGTGATTTATGCCTCACTGCCGAAACAAGCGGTGCAATAGCACATCTGGACGTTGGCGCGCGCGATCTTTTAGCTTAAGGGCGCCGGCGAGGCGGCATCATGTCGCTTCGCCAGATCGTGCCGGTGCCTTTTTCGAAGGGCTTAAAAGGGAATGCGGTGTGGGCGGTCGCTTCCGTCCAAATCCGTAGCTGTCCCTGCAACTGTAAGCGGCGAGCGCGATGCACTGGTGGCCCTTGTTCGAGGGCCGGCCACTGGAGGGCGTTTCTTCCGGGAAGGCTGGTGCATCACGCCCTGACCCGCGAGCCAGGAGACCTGCCGGCGCTTGGTCGCTCTTGCCCTGGTCCAGGGAATGGCCATGGCACGGTTTTGCCCGTCTGAGCGACGAGTTATGCGGCGGGGGCCGCATCGTCGCCCATGCGGCGGGCCTATAGGTGTCCGTCCGTCGCATGCGCGTCGACCGTTCGCGCGGTACGCCCCCGTCCTGTTCGCTCGGGACGCCAAGGGGGCAATATTCATGTTGAAGACCGGAATTTCGTTCATCGCGCTGCTCACCGCCGCGCCCGCCATCGCACAATCACAGGCCGTCGAGGATGACATCGTCGTCACTGCGGCCGGCATCGCCCAGTCGCGCGACGAGGTCGGCCAGGCGATCACCGTCCTCGACGCCGACACCATCCGCACCCGGCAGAACATCAGTGTCACCGACCTGATCGCGACAACGCCCGGCGTCCGCTGGAACCGCAGCGGCAATATTGGTGGCGTCGCCGGCGTGTCGTTGCGCGGCGCGGAAACCACCCAGACGCTGGTGCTGATCGACGGGGTCAAGGTCAATGACCCGAGCGGCATCGGCGACGGCTTCGACTTCGGCAACCTGCTGGTCGGCAACGTCCACCGCATCGAAATCCTGCGCGGTTCCAACTCGGTGGTGCATGGTAGCCAGGCGATCGGCGGGGTCATCAATCTGATGACGCAGACGCCGGCTGAAGGCTTCGCCGCCAACGCTTCGGCCGAATATGGCTATAGCGATACGCTCAACGCCAAGGCGGATATCTCGGGCGGCAGCGGCATGGCCACCGGCGGGATCGGGGCAGCCTATTTCCGCACCGACGGCATATCGTCCTTCGCTCGCTCGCGCGGGGGCAGCGAACGCGACGGCTACGAAAATCTGACGCTTAACGCGCGGCTGAAGCTGGCGCTCAGCGAAGCGCTCAGCATCGACCTGCGCGGCTATTACATCCATTCGGAAAATGACATCGACGGTTTCCCCGCGCCCACCTATGCGCTGGCCGACACGCCCGAATATGTGCGCGGCGACCAATATGTCGGCTATGCCGGCGTCAACCTCGCCATGCTCGACGGTCGCCTGAAGCATCGCGCGGCGGTGACCTGGTTCCGCAACGACCGCAAAAGCTATACGGCGCGCGATACCGATGCCGACTATGGCTATGAGGGCACCACCCTGCGCTTCGATTATGAGGGTGTGTATGCACCGGTCGAATCCGCCAAGCTGCTGTTCGGTTACGAGCATGAACGGCCCGATTACGACTATTTCGATGCGTTCGGCGTGACTGCGGCCAAGGCCAATATCGACAGCGTCCACATCCTCGCCATCGTGCAGCCCTTCGACGGCCTGTCGGTGACCGGCGGCGTGCGCCACGACGACCACAGCCAGTTCGGCGGTGCGACCACTTTTGGCGCGAACGCCAATTACAGCCCCAATGGCGGCGTGACCAATCTGCGCGTCGCTTATGGCGAAGGGTTCAAGGCGCCGTCGCTGTTTCAGCTTTACGACCCGAGCTATGGCAACAGGGACTTAGGCCCCGAACGGTCCAGAAGCTACGACATCGGCATCGACCACAGCCTGATCGACGGCCGGGCGCAGGTGTCGGTGACCGCTTTCCGCCGCGATACGCGCGACCAGATCAACTATGACGTCACTATCGGTCTGTTCGGCGGCTATAACAATATCGACCGCACCCGCGCCAAGGGCGTGGAAGCGACGATGACGCTTCGCCCGGTGGACGCGCTGACGCTGACCGCCAGCTACAGCTATATCGACGCGCGCGACCGGTCCGCAGGATCGTTCAACTATGGCAATCGCCTGCCGCGTCGCGCCGCCGACGCGGTCAGCGCTTCGGTCGACTATGTGTGGAGCTTTGGCCTGTCGACCGGCGCGACCGTGACGATTGTCGGCGACAGCTTCGACAATCCTGCAAACACCCGCCGCCTGGACGGCTATGCGCTGGCCGGCGTCCGCGCCTCCTTCCCGATCGGTGACCATCTGGAAGTGTATGGCCGCGTCGATAATCTGTTCGACGAATCCTATGAGACTGCCTTTGGGTACGGTACCTACGGTCGGTCGGCCTATGGCGGCGTGCGTGTCCGTTTCTAGGACACAGGACGACCAGCAGGTTCACGCCGCCCGGATGCGAAAGCTCCAGGCGGCGCACAACCGGATCGTCGCGGCCAAGACGGTCGAAAAGGGGCTGGTGATGGTCCACACCGGCACGGGCAAGGGCAAGACCACCGCCGCGCTGGGCCTTGCCATCCGCGCCATGGGCCATGGCCAGCGCGTCGGTATCGTCCAGTTCATCAAGGGAGCGATGAGCACGGGGGAAAAGGCGATATTCGACGCCTTTCCCCATTCGGTAGAGTTCAAGCCGATGGGCGAAGGCTTTACCTGGGACACGCAGGATCGCGCTCGCGACATCGCGGTCACGCGCACCGCGTGGGAGGAAGTCAGGCGGATGATCACCGACCCGGCCTATGACATGGTGATCGCCGACGAACTCAATATCGTGCTGCGCTACGATTACCTGCCGGTCGATGAGGTGCTGGACGCTCTGGCGCGGCGGCCGGCGATGAAGCATGTGGTCATCACCGGCCGCAACGCGCCCCAGGCGCTGATCGACGCGGCCGATCTGGTGACGGAGATGACGTTGGTGAAGCATCCGTTCCGCGAACAGGGGGTTAAGGCGCAGGCGGGGATCGAATTCTAGTGCCTGCCCGGCGCGCCTCGACTCGCCTGACGGCGAAGCACGCGCATCTGCGCGATCAGGCTGCGTGCGGCGGTAACATAGCTCGGACCGCCGCAGACCGTCCACGCCTGCGGCAACGACAGGCGCGGGATCGCGTCCAGCGCCGGATGATGCAGCATTTCCGTGCCCTGATCGACGACCTTCTGCGTCGCGCTTTCGATGATCAGCCAGTCGGGGCGGGCCGCGACCATTTGTTCGAGGGGAATCTGCGCCAGGCCCGGCTTGCCAAGGCGCGCCGCAAGGTTGATCAGGCCCACCCGACCCATCAATTCGTCCACCAATGTGCCCGTACCGGTCATGTATCCGCGTCGCTGATAATAGGCCGCGACTCCGGCGTCGGGCAGCGGGCGCAAGCCGGCAAGATCGCGATCGATCCGCGCGATCAGCGCCTCCCCGCGCGCGCGATGGCCGACCGCCGCCGCCACCTGCCGGATCTGAGCGACGATGGCGGCATGATTTTCGGCGCTTTCCAGGCCCAGCATCCGGGTGCGCAGCGTGCGCGGCGCGTTGACGATGCCGCCCGCCCCGTCGGGATAGCCGATCAGCAGGTCGGGGCGGATCGCCAGCACCTCCTCACGCGCATCGCGCAGGATCGGCAGGCGCATCGCCTGGGTCGCGCCCGCCGACAGATCGGGGTCGCGCGCGTTGTGGCTGAGCGCCGCGATCTGGCCGGGGTCGGCCAGCGCCATGACATATTGATCGCTGCACAGGTTGAGCGAGACGATCCGGCGCGGCGGGGATTGGGGCGCAGCGGCGCCGATCAGGCCGAACGCGCCGAACGCAAGGAAGCAGGATCGCAATCGCATGGGTCGGCACTAGGCAGCCGCGATGGCACGCGCAAGCCATGACCGCGCGCCGCCATCCGCTGCTCATCCCCCTGCTCATCGCGCTGATCCTGTTCGCCGCCATCGGTTCGCTGGCGCTGGGCGCGGTGCCGCTGTCGCCCGCGCGAATCGTCGCCGCGCTGGTCGGCCATGGTGACGAGGTCGCGACTGCGATCCTGGTCGACCTGCGCCTGCCGCGGCTGCTGCTGGGCCTGCTCGTCGGCGCGATGCTGGGCCTCGCAGGAGCCGCGTTGCAAGGCTATCTGCGCAATCCGCTTGCCGAACCATCGGTACTGGGTGCGTCCAATGCGGCCGCACTCGGGGCTGTCGGCGCGCTCTATTTCGGCCTTGCCGCCTGGCATCCGGCGGCCCTGCCGGCGCTGGCGATCCTGGCCGGGCTGATCGCGCTGGCGCTGCTGTTCCTGCTTGCGGGTCCATCGGAAAGCCCGTTGACGCTGATCCTCGCGGGCATCGCCGTATCGACCATCGCGGGCGCGGGGATCAGCCTGGCGCTCAACCTCTCGCCCAATCCGTTCGCGGCGATGGAGATCATGAGCTGGCTTTTGGGATCGGTCGAAAATCGCAGCTATCCTCATGTCTTGCTGGCGCTGCCCTGCGTGGCGATCGGCGCGGCGATCCTGCTCGCCGACGGGCGCACGCTCGATGCGCTGACGTTGGGGGAGGAAGGGGCGCAGGCACTGGGCGTCAACCTGTCGGCGGCGCGGATCCGCCTGCTGCTGGGCGTCGCCATCGGCGTGGGCGGCGCGGTTGCCGTGTCGGGCTCGATCGGTTTTGTCGGGTTGATCGTGCCGCATCTGGTCCGCCCGTTGACCGACCGTTCGCCATCGGCGATCCTGCTCCCGTCGATGCTTGGCGGCGCGGCGCTGCTGACGCTGGCGGATATCGGCGTCCGGCTGATCCCGACCAATAACGAGCTAAAGCTTGGCGTGCTGACCGCCTTTCTGGGTGTGCCTGTCTTCCTCGTCCATCTGATGCGGGAGCGGCGGCTATGGTAAGCCTGCGCGCGAAGAATCTTTCGGTTCGCCTGGGCCGTCACGCGGCGCTGTCCGATGTCGATGTCGCGCTCGAACCCGGCAGCCTGATCGGCATCATCGGTCCCAATGGCGCGGGCAAGTCGACGCTGATCCGGGCGATGCTCGGCCTGTTGCCGGCGCAGGCGGGGTGCGTAACGATTGACGGGCAGGACGCCGGGCGCATGGACCGGCGCGCTATCGCCCGCAGTATCGCGTATCTGCCACAGGGCCAGACGCTGCACTGGCCGCTCGCGGTCGAACGTCTGGTGGCGTTGGGCCGGCTGCCGCATCTGGGACCGATGTCGCGGCTGACGGCGACCGATGCGGCTATTGTCGATGAAGCGATGGCGCGGGCCGACGTCGCGCATCTCAAGGGCCGGGTCGCCACCGAATTGTCGGGCGGCGAGCGCGCCCGCGTCCTCCTTGCCCGTGCGCTCGCGGTGGGCGCACCCGCGCTGGTCGCCGACGAGCCGCTCGCGGCGCTTGATCCGGGGCATCAGATCGACGTGATGGACATGCTCGCGCGGGAAGCGCGGGGCGGGGCGCTGGTCGTCACCGTGCTGCACGACCTGACAATGGCCGCGCGCTATTGCGACCGGTTGTTGCTGCTCGATGGCGGCCGCCTGGTTGCCGACGGCGCGCCGATGGACGTGCTGACGGCCGAAGCGCTGGCCGCGGTCTATGGCATATATGCGCTGGTCGAAGCGCGTGACGGTGTGCCGATGATCGTGCCGTCGCGGCGGATTTAAGCGCCCGCCGTCGCCGACAGCGCCAGCATCGCATCTATGTCCAGATGCTGTTCCAGCGCGGCGGCGATGTCGTCCAGGGCGCGGTCGATGGACGCGGCATAGTCCGCGCCGCCGGCCTGTGCGCCCAGCCGTGCCAGCAGCGCCCGGCGCATATCCGCGCTGGCGAGCAGGCCGTGGACATAGCTGCCCATCAGGCGGCCGTCAGTCGAGACAGCGCCGTCCACGCGACCGTCTTCCAAAGTGACGAAGGGGTGATTCGCGGTGCTCGTCACGCCCATATGCATTTCATAGCCCGAGAGGTTTGCGTCCAGCGCGCGGCCCCGCACCGCGCGCAGCGCCTTGACCGGTTCAAGCACGGTATCGACATCCAGCAGCCCCAGGCCCGCGATGCCGTCTGCGTTACCCTCGATCCCGTGGGGATCGGATATGGTTCGCCCCAGCATCTGATAGCCGCCGCAGATCCCCAGAACCAGGCCGCCGCGCCGGTGATGGGCAAGGATGTCGATGTCCCACCCCTGTGCGCGCATGAAGCCCATGTCGGCAATCGTCGCCTTTGACCCCGGCAATATGATCAGGGCCGCGCTTGCCGGGATCGGCTGGCCGGGTGGCACCATCACAAGGTCGACGGCCGGTTCGAGCTTCAGCGGATCGAGATCGTCGAAATTGGCGATGCGCGGCAGGATCGGGCTGGCGATCACGATCCTGTCGCCTGGCTGTTCCGTGGGCCGCTCCAGCACCACCGCGTCCTCGCTCGGCAGGCGGGCGGTCGCCGCGAGCCATGGCACCACGCCGAAACCGCGCCAGCCCGACAGCGCCTCTATCTGTGCATAGCCGTCCTCGAACAGCGCCGGATCGCCGCGAAACTTGTTGATGATGAAACCGTGGATCATCGCGGCATCGCCGGGGTCGATCACCGTGCGGGTGCCGACCACCGCCGCGATCACGCCGCCCCTGTCGATATCGCCGATCAGCAGCACCGGCACATGCGCCGCGCGGGCAAAGCCCATATTGGCGATGTCGCCGGCACGCAGGTTGATTTCCGCCGGCGATCCGGCGCCTTCGACAACGACGATGTCGCACCGTGCCCGCAGCCGGGCATAGCTTTCGAGCACTTCCTTGAGCAGCGGGCGACGCGCCTCGCGGAAATTGCGGCCCATCGTCCCGCGCACCTTGCCGTGAACGATCAATTGGGAGGAACTGTCGGCCTGGGGCTTGAGCAGCACGGGGTTCATGTCGCTGTGCGGAGCGACGCGGCAGGCGATCGCCTGTAAAGCCTGGGCGCGACCGATTTCGCCGCCATCCTGCGTCACGGCGGCGTTGTTCGACATATTCTGTGGCTTGAACGGCAGGACGGACAGGCCCCGGTTGGCCAATGCCCGGCACAGCCCCGCGACCAGAACCGACTTGCCGACGTCGGACCCCGTGCCCTGAAACATCAAAGCGCCCATGCGATTCCCCCGGCAATGGCCCATAGCAGGAGACAGGCGCGGCGATAGATTGACAGCGCGCGCCGGATATCGGCGGCGGTCGCGCCGGCGCGGCCGTCGCCTATCCAGCCCTTGTCATGCCACAGTCCGTCATAGGCGACCGGCCCGGCCAGGCGCAGGCCAAGCGCGCCCGCCATCGCGCTTTCGGTCCAGCCGGCATTGGGCGACGCATGCCGTCGGGCGTCGCGCAGCATGATTTCGAAGCCGCCCATGCCGGCAATGCAGATCAGCAGCCCGCCGATACGCGCCGGGATCAGGTTCAACAGGTCGTCGGTCCGCGCTGCCGCCCATCCGAACGCGCGCCAGCGTTCCTCGCGATGACCGATCAGGCTGTCGGCGGTGTTGATCCCCTTGTAGACCCACAGGCCGGGCAGCCCCGCGACGAGCAGCCAGAAGAGCGGTGCGGCGATGCCGTCGCAAAAACTCTCGCTCAGGCTTTCGATCGCCGCCCGCGCGACCCCGGCTTCATCGAGCGACGACACGTCGCGCCCGACGATCAGCGCCACCGCCTGCCGCGCGGCTGGCAGGTCGCCGGTTTCCAGCGCCCGTGCGACCGGCAGCACATGGTCATGCAGGCTGCGCTGGGCGAGGCCCGGCCAGGCAAACAGCGCGAGCAGGGGCCAGAAGCCCCCGGCGGCGACCGTCAATATCCAGCCCGCGCCGCTGGCCAGGGCGATCAGCGCCAGGACGGTCCCAACGCCCAGCAGGCGTCGCGCGCCCGCCGAGCGGCAATGGTCGTTCCAGCGGCGTTCGCACCCGTCGATGATGCGCGCGAAGCTGCCGACCGGATGGCCCACGCGACGGTAGAGCCAGACCGGCCAACCGACCGCCGCGTCGATCATCAGCGCGGCGAGCGCAACCGGTTCAGCCATGTGCCAGCGCCGCATCCAGTCGTTCGCGCGCGGCGTCATCGGCAGGCAGGCCGAGGCGCAGCCAGTCCGGCGCGTAGGCGAAGGGTCGGGTCAGGATGCCGCGCATCGCCAGCCGTTCGAACAGGGCGCCGGCGCCGGGGGTTTCGATCAGGCGAAACAACGGGCAGGCGCCCCGCGCGCGCAATCCGTGCCGCGCGAGCAGCGCGTCCAGCGCCGCCGCTTCGCCAGCCAGCCTGTCGCGCATCGCCGCGATCCACATCGTGTCGGCATAGGCGGCCGCGCCGATCGCCTGCGCTGCGGTCGACACAGGCCAGCTTCCAAGCCGCGCCCGCATGTCCGCAACGATGTCCCGCGGGGCGATCAGGAAGCCCAATCGCAGCCCCGCCAGCCCGAAAAACTTGCCGAACGAACGAAGGACGATCAGCCGCCGGCCGTCGCCGACATGGCCGGCCAAACTTTCGCCGGAAATGGCATCGGCAAAGGCTTCATCGACGATCAGCCAACCGTCCGAGCTATCCAGATCCTCAACCAGCGTGCCGGCGCGCCGCAGCCGACCGTCGGGATTGTTGGGATTGGCCAGGATCAGGCTGCGTCCGGGCCTGGCGCCAAGATCGGGAAAGGCGGCGGCATGGGTCGGATAGGCAGGCGCGACATGGCCGCCCGGCAACATCGCACCCAGCAGTCGCAACCCGACCTCCGACCCCGGCAGCGCGCAGACATGGGCCGGGTCCGCGCCGAAATAATGCGCCGCCGTTGCTTCCAGCGCGCGCAAGTCCCCTTCATCGGGCAGGGCGCGCCAATCGATCGCGATGTCATTCGCACCCGACCAGGCGTGGGGGTTGATCCCGGTGGACAGGTCGATCCATGGTCGAGCCGCGTCGGGGAACTGCAAGCGCGCCGCGCCAAGCCGTCCGCCATGTCCCGCAAAATGCTGCAACTCGATCGTCCTCGCCATGAATCCGATTGTCTGTCGCGCGCTGCACTGCGAAGAACAAGTCCATATGACGCTATCTGTCGAAAATAGTCTGCTGGTTCTGGGGGGCGCGCGATCTGGCAAGAGCCGCCATGCGCAGGCGCGCGCCGAGGCAAGCGCGAGCGAGCGATTGTTCGTCGCCACAGCGCAGCCGTTCGATGATGAAATGGCCGAGCGCATCGCCCGGCATCAGGCCGACCGCGATGCAAGCTGGCGCACGATTGAAGCGCCCGTCGACCTGGCCGGGGCGATCGCCGCCGATTGCCAACCCGGCCGGGTGATGCTCGTCGACTGCCTGACCTTATGGGCTTCCAACCTGATCTTCGCCGAGCGGGACGTGGATGTGGAAACCGATCGTCTGGCGCGGGCCGTCGCGGCGGCGCGTGGCCCGCTGATCCTGGTTTCCAATGAAGTGGGCCTGGGCATCGTTCCAGACAATGCGCTCGCCCGACGTTTTCGCGACGTGGCGGGGCGCATCAACCAGGCGGTCGCGGCAGCCTGCGCGCAGGTTGAGTTTGTTGCCGCCGGCCTGCCGCTGCGCCTCAAATAGCGTTCATTCACCAAAGCTGCGCGGTGCGGGGTCGACGACGACGACGCTGCCCGCGCCGATTTCCGACACTTCCAGCATCCGTTCCGCGACGCCGCTCCGGTTGAACCGGAACGCGCCGTCAATCCCCGTGTAGCCGCCCGCATCGCGCAGTCGCGCGGTCGGGAAGGCGGACCCAGGCTTCCAGTCGCGCGCGATCCGCACGGTCAGCAGCACTGCGTCATAGCCCAGCGAGGAGAGGCGGAACGGGTCCTTGCCATAACGGGCGCGATATTTGGTCGCGAGCTGGCGATAGAAGGCGTCCGACACGCTGGCGAACCATGCCCCGCGCAATGCGGGATTGGCGGCCAGCGCATTTTCGGTGTTCCACAATTCCGTCCCCAGCAGCCGCGCGCTTGCGCCGCCATTCTTGCGCACGATCGGGGCGAGTTGCACCGCGACCCGCCCGGCATCGGCGATCAACAGCGCGTCGTAGCTGGACGATTCGTGCAATTTCCTTACCGCCGCCGTCATCGACCCCATCGTCCGGTCGAACGTCTGCATCGATACGACCGTGCCGCCCGCCTGTTCGACGGCCCGCAGCAGCGCCGTGCCCGATCGTTCGCCATAGGTGCCGCGCGGCACCAGCGCGCCGAAGCGCGACAGCCCCTTTGCGCGCGCAAAGTCGACCACGCGCTCGATCGATTGGTTGGGGCTGTAGCCCAGCAGGAAAACGCCGCTGCCAGCGACGCTCATATCGTTGGAAAAGCTGATGACCGGCACGTTCGCGCGGGCCGCGATCGGACCGATCACGCGAGCATCTTCGGAAAGGAGCGGTCCCAGGATCAGGCGGTTGCCATCGGCCAGCGCCTTGTTGACCGCCGCCGCCGCGCCCAGATTGGTATCGTAGGTGGTGATGCGAAGCTTGTCCGCCTTGGTATCCATCAGCGCCAGCGTTGTTGCATTGGCAATCGATTGGCCGACCCCGGCATTGGTCCCGGTCATCGGCACCAGCAAAGCGACGCGATGGCGCGCGGTGTCAGTGGGCAGGCCGGATGTCAGGTCGGAGCCGCTCGGTTGGGTGGGGCCGGCCGGCGTCGGCGTGGTCGGTCCCTTGGGCACTATCGACTGGCAGGCGGCGACCAACAGTGCGGTCGCGGCGAAGGCGATGCGTGCACGGCGCTTGAAGAAGGCGAACATGTTCGCTTGCCGGGGGGCATCCGTCTCTGTCATCTGGCATCCTTATGGAAACAGCATCCGCCTCTGGGCTTGATCCCGGCCTATATATCGTCGCCGGTCCGATCGGCAACCTCGCTGACCTCAGCCCACGGGCGGCCGACATATTGCGCCGCGCCGACGTGGTCGCCGTTGAAGATACGCGCGTCAGCGCCCGTTTGCTGCGTCATGCCGGGTCCGACCGGCCGATGGTCCCCTATCATGACCATAGTTCGGATGCCCTGCGCGCGCGGTTGATCGAGCGAATGGCGGGTGAATCGGTGGCGTTGCTGTCGGATGCGGGAACGCCGCTGATTTCCGATCCCGGCTACAAGCTGGTACGCGACGCGCGGGTGGCGGGGCGGCAGGTGACGACGTTGCCAGGACCAAGCGCCGCGATCGCCGCGCTGACCCTGTCGGGGCTGCCGACCGACCGTTTCCTGTTCATGGGTTTCCTGCCCGCCAAGGCCAAGGCGCGGGGCGACACACTGGCCGAAATCGCGGGGTTGCGCGCGAGCCTGATCTTTTACGAAAGCGGGCCGCGCCTGTCCGACAGCCTGGCCGCCATGGCGCAGGGGCTGGGCGACCGCGATGCCGCGGTGTGTCGCGAAATCAGCAAGACGTTCGAGGAAACGGTGACGGGCACGTTGTCGGCGCTGTCCGATCGTTATGCCGATGCGCCACCCAAGGGCGAAATCGTGGTCATCGTCGGTCCGCCCGGACAAGCGCCTGTGGCAAGCGCAGAGGATGCCGACGCGGCGCTGCGCGAGGCGCTGACGCGGCTGTCGGTGTCGAAGGCGGCAGGCGAGGTGGCCAAGAAGTTGGGGCTGGATCGGCGCACGCTCTACGACCGCGCCACGGAACTCAAGGAGTGAGCCGGCAAGCGGCGGAGAAGCGCGGACGGCAGGCCGAGCGGATCGCCGGCTGGTGGCTGCGGCTCAAGGGCTGGCATATCCTTGCCCGGCGCGCGCGGACGCCGTTGGGCGAAATCGATCTGGTGGCGCGACGCGGCGCCATGATCGCCTTTGTCGAGGTCAAGGCGCGGGCGACCACCGCAGAGCTTGACCTGGCGATCGACGAAAGGCGGCTGGCGCGGGTCGCGGCGGCGGCCGAAATATTGTGGCACGACCTTGCCCGGCCGGGGGACGATATGCGAATCGACGTGATCCTCCTTGCGCCCGGTCGCGCGCCTCGCCATTTGACCAACGTCTGGCACGGGGGCTGAGGGCCCCTCCCCATTAGAAAGAGCCTTGCACCCATGACGCAACTCAATCCCCTGACCGTCGCCGTGCAGATGGACCCGATGGAGAGTATCAACATCGGTGGCGATTCGACCTTTCACATCATGCTGGCGGCGCAGAAGCGGGGGCATCGCCTCTATCATTATCTGGCGCCCGACCTGACCTTTCGCGACGGGCGGGTGCTGGCGAAGGCGCGGCCGGTCAGGGTGCAGAAGGTGGCGGGCGATCATTACGCGCTGGGAGAGGCCGAGATGCTGGACCTTGGCCGCGATGTCGATGTCGTGCTGATGCGGCAGGATCCGCCGTTCGACCTCAGCTACATCACCGCCACCCACCTGCTGGAGCGGGTGCAGGACGAGACGCTGGTCGTCAATGATCCGGGGTCGGTGCGCAACGCGCCCGAAAAGCTGTTTGTACTGGATTATGCCCGGTTCATGCCGCCGACCATGATCACGCGGGACATTGCCGAGGTGCGGTCGTTCCTGGCCCAGCATGGCGAGATCGTGATCAAGCCGCTGTACGGCAATGCGGGCAACGCCGTCTTTCATGTCGGGCGGGAGGGCGCGAATCTGTCCGCGCTGGTGGAACTGTTCAAGGCTTCGTGGGTCGAACCGTTCATGGTCCAGGCTTTCATTCCCGGCGTTGCCCAGGGCGACAAGCGCATCGTGCTGGTCGACGGCGAGGTCGCGGGCGCGATCAACCGCATTCCCGGTGCGGGCGAAATTCGATCGAACCTCGCGGTCGGCGGATCGGCGGCGAAGACCGAACTGACCGATAAGGAGCGCGAGATTTGCGCCGCGATGGGACCGGCGCTTCGGGCGCGCGGATTGCTGTTCGTCGGCATCGACGTAATCGGCGGCGAGTGGCTGACCGAGATCAACGTGACGTCGCCCACCGGCATCGTTTCGATCGAAGCCTTCGACGGCACCGACACCGGCGGCATGATCTGGGATGCGATCGACGTCCGCCTTGCGGCGCGGGCCGTGGGTTGAGCGCGTGACCGATTGGGTCGTCCACCTGATCGACGCCGGCGGCTATTGGGGCATTTTCGTCCTGATGGTGCTGGAAAACATCTTTCCGCCGATCCCGTCCGAACTGATCATGGGCATTGGCGGCATTCGTGTCGGTCAGGGACGGATGGACATGTCGTTGCTGCTGATGGCCGGGACGTTCGGGACGACATTGGGCAATTATGTCTGGTATCTCGCCGGGCGGATGCTGGGGTTCGAGCGGTTGAAGCCTCTGGTCGATCGCCATGGCCGATGGGCGACGATGGACTGGAAGGATGTCGAAGCGATCGACCGGCTGTTTGGCAAATATGGTCAGGCGGCCGTCTTCATCTTTCGCTTCATGCCGGTCTTTCGCACGATGATCTCGTTGCCCGCCGGTCTGTTTCGCATGGGTCATGTCCGGTTCCTGATCTGGACGGCGGCAGGCGCGCTGATATGGAACCTGGTGCTTGGCTATGCGGGATTTTTGCTGGGCTATCATTTCCAGCAGATCGACAAATATATCGGCCCGGTCTCGACCGCCTGCATCGTTATCGCGGTGATCGCCTATGTCTGGCGGCTGGCGACCTGGAAACCGGCGGCCGGCCGCGAGGTTTGAGCGGGTCATTCGCTACGCCCTGGCGCTACGCCCTGGGATGAGCGTTGCGATAGACGTCGAGCAGGTGCGCGGCGTCGACCTGGGTATAGACCTGGGTCGAGGACAGGCTGGCGTGGCCGAGCAGTTCCTGCAAGCTGCGGAGATCGGCGCCGCGCCCCAGCAGATGAGTCGCGAAACTGTGGCGGAGCGCGTGTGGCGTGGTGCGGTCGGACAGGCCGAGGCGACCGCGTGCGCCCTGCACCGCGCGGCGGATGAGCGCGGGGGAGAGCGGGCCGCCACGGGCACCGCGAAATAAGGGCTGGTCGCGCTCGATGGGATAGGGACAGAGCGCCACATAGGCGTCGATCGCGTCGCGCAGCTGCGGCAGCAGGGGGACGATGCGCGTCTTGCCGCGCTTGCCGGTGACGCGCAGCGTTTGCCCGAGCGGCAGCACCGCGCCGGTAAGGCCCAGCGCTTCGCCGATGCGAAGGCCAGCGCCATAGAGCAGCAGCAGCACCGCCCAGTCGCGCGCGCCGACCCATGGCGTGCGCGCGCCTTCGGCAATGTCCTGCGCCAGCGTCACCGCTTCGTCGGGCGAGATGGGGCGGGGCAGGCCGCGCTTGACCCTGGGACCTTTGAGATGGGGCACGCGGCCATTGTCGCCGCCGGTAAAGGCGAGGAAGCCACGGACGGCGGACAATTCGCGCGCCGCCGACAGATTGCCGATGCCATCGCCCCGCCGGTCGGCGAGGAAGGCGCGCAGGTCGGCCTGGTCGAGCCGCGCGAGCATCGCCGCCGTGACCGGTTCGCCCCGGTGCCGCTGGAGGAAGCCGACCAGCCGTTCGGCGGTTGCGACATAGGCGCGGACGGTGTGGACCGACCGTCGGCGGTCGAGCGCGAGATGGTTGGCCCAAGGGTCGATAAGGTCCGGTGCCATGGCTTTAACTTCGCACATTTCCCACCCGATGCGATATAAAAGAACCCGACGCCGACATAATCATGCGAGCGTGTCACAGCAGCGCTCGGGCGTGGCCCGCGCGATGCGGACAGGGTGTATCAGCACGAGCCGCCGTAGGACAGCGCCCGCTGCGGCCCTTGAAATGCAGCGCGAAATGGGCACATGGGAAGGATGGAACCTCCCTTCGATCCGGCCGAGATACCGACCGGCCTGTTGATGCCGCTGTCCCCGCTGGTGGGCCGGTTGCTGGCGCCCAATCCGTCGCCCTTCACCTACACCGGCACCCAGACCTATCTGGTCGGCGCGCAGGACGTTGCCGTGATCGATCCCGGTCCCGACGACCCCGCGCATCTGGACGCTATAGAGGCGGCGATCGGCGGGCGAACGGTGGTCGCGATCCTGTGCACCCATACCCATCGCGACCACAGCCCCGCCGCCAGGCCGCTGGCGGCGGCGACCGGCGCGCCGATCATCGGTTGCGCGCCGCTGACGCTGGACGATGACGGCCCGCGCGCCGACGCGGCGTTCGACGCCGGCTATCGCCCGGACCGGATCATGGCCGATGGCGACCGGGTGACCGGCACGCAATGGACGCTGGAGGCGGTGGCGACGCCGGGCCATACATCCAACCATCTGTGCTTCGCGCTGGTGGAGGAAGGGGCGCTGTTCACCGGCGATCATGTCATGGGCTGGTCGACCAGCGTCATTTCGCCGCCCGATGGCGACATGAGCGATTATATGCGGTCGATGCAGCGGCTGGCCGACCGGCCGGACGTCGTCTATTATCCGGCCCATGGCGAGCCGGTGCCCAATCCGCAGCGGCTGGTGCGCGGCATGATGGGGCATCGCAAGCAGCGCGAGGGCCAGATCGTGCGATTCCTGACGCGCAATGGCGCGAGCGCGATTCCCGACATGGTGGCGGAGATGTACAAGGGCATCGACCATCGCCTGCATGGCGCCGCCGGACGATCGGTGCTGGCGCACCTCATCGACCTGGACGGGCGCGGCGTCGCTGCCGCGCTCGGGGATGGCAGATGGCAGATGCGTTGAAACGCCATGCCGGCGCCGCCGCGCTCGCGCTGTTGCTGCTGATCGGGGCGGCGGCGATGCTGGTCGGCTGGCAGCGTTATCATCGCGACTATGTCGTGACCGTGGCGGACGATGGATCGGCGGTCACGACCGTGGTGGCCGAAAAGATCGCGGGCATGAGCAGCCTTAAAGTGTCGCAACTGTCAGGCACGATCCAGGCGACGGCGCGCGACGTGCGCGGCTTTGGCCTGCTCACGTCCGACCAGCTGGTGAAAATGCCCTTTTCGGTCGATTATTTCATCGACGTCGGCAGGATCGGGCCGGGCGACCTGGAATGGGACGCCGACAGCCGCACCCTGATCGTCAACGCCCCCGACGTGAAGCCCGCCCGCCCCAATGTCGATGAAAGCCGGCGCACGCTGGTGCGGACCGGCGGCGTTTTCGTCACGCGCCAGGCGGGCGAGGAATTGAGCCGCCGCGCGTCGGTTCATGCCCAGGCCCGCGCCGAAACGTCGGCCCGGTCGCCCGAACGCATGGCGCAGGCGCGTGAATATGGTCGCGCCGCGCTGGGCAAGCTGATGGCAGCGCCGCTCGCGGCGGCGGGGCAGGGCGATGCGCGCGTCATCGTCACCTTCCCGCCCGAACGGGGCAATCGCAGCCGGGATCAGTGGGACGTGACCATGCCGATCAACGAGGTGCTGGCGAACGACCGGCAAGGCCGCTAGGGCGGGCCGCAAGCAATGAACGTCGCGGACGTCAAGGAGTCAGGGTAGAATGAACGCACTTACAGGCATCCCCAAGGGGCTGGACCTGCGCGCCGAGATCGACCGGCTGCGCAAGGAGCGCAACGCCGTGATCCTGGGCCATTATTATCAGAAGCCGGAGATTCAGGACCTGTCCGATTTCGTCGGCGACTCTCTGGAGCTGTCGCGCAAGGCGGCGGAGACGGACGCGGACGTCATCGCCTTTTGCGGCGTGCGCTTCATGGCCGAAACGGCCAAGATATTGTCGCCGCAAAAGATCGTCGTGCTGCCCGACATGGATGCGGGCTGTTCGCTGGAGGACAGTTGCCCGCCCGCCCAGTTCAAGGCGTTTCGCGAGGCGCATCCCGACCATATTGCCTTGAGCTACATCAACTGTTCGGCCGAGGTGAAGGCGCTGTCCGACATCATCGTCACATCCTCGTCCGCCGAGAAAATCCTGTCGCAGATCCCCAAGGACCAGAAGATCATCTTCGGTCCCGACAAGCATCTGGGCGGTTATCTCAAGCGCAAGCTGGGCCGCGACATGCTGCTGTGGCCGGGCGTGTGCATCGTGCATGAGGCGTTCAGCGAGACCGAGCTGCTCAAGCTCAAGGCGCAGCACCCGGACGCGCCGGTCGCCGCGCACCCCGAATGTCCGCCCTATATCGTCGATCATGCCGATTATGTCGGGTCGACCAGCGGCATATTGGACTTTGCCAAGACGATGCCGGGCGACACGCTGATCGTCGCGACCGAGCCGCATATCATCCACCAGATGGAAAAAGCGGTGCCGGAAAAGACCTTTATCGGCGCGCCGGGCGCGGACGGCAACTGCAACTGCAATATCTGCCCCTATATGGCGCTCAACACGATGGAGAAGCTGTATCTGGCGCTGCGCGACCTGACCCCGCGCATCGAAATGGACGAAACGCTGCGGCTGGGCGCGAAGAAGAGCCTAGACCGGATGCTGGACATGGCCAGCGCCACGGTGGGGCAGGGGGATCTGGGCGCGCGGTGAGGTGCGTCAGCTGCGATATGCGAGCCGATGATCGCTGAGCAGCGGCTTGTGCCAGAGCGTTTCGCAAGGGAAAGCGTCGAACGCCGGGTCGCGCGTCAGCAGGGTCAAGCCCTCCAGTTCGGCCTGCGCCGCCAGCATACGATCGAAAGGATCGCGATGCGGCGCCGGATAGGCGCCGGCGCGCAGGCCATGGCGCATCGTCAGGTTGAGTTGCTGGAAGTCGGCATCCGCAACCGCCGCTTCGTAGCGATCGAGATAGGGTAGCAGTTGGGGCAATTTGCCCAAGCGCGCCTTGGTCGCGATTTCCCAGGCATTGACGCTGCTGACGAAAATCTGGTCGGCACCGCTTTCGATCATCGAATCGATCGTGTCGGGCAGCAGGCGCCGATCCGTCCACCACCAGATCAGCACATGGGTATCGAGCAACAGTCTCAATCGCCATGCCCTTCCCACAGCCGCAGTTCGTCTTCGGGCAATGGATCGAAAATCTCGTCGCCGACGCTGAAGAGGCCAGCAAATTGGCCGCCCCTACGCTTGGGACGGTCCCGCGTGGCGTCGATCGGGACCAGTTTCGCATAGGGCTTTCCTGCCTTGGCGAGGATGATTTCCTCACCGGCGTGCGCGCGCTCCAAAAGCTTGGAAAAATGCGTTTTCGCTTCATGGACATTGATAGTGGACGTCATGCCTCATATATGGACTTAGTCCATGGACTAAGTCAAGTGTCAAAACAGGTTGCGACGCGCCACATGGCCCGTCTAGGGAGGGGACCATGACCTTTTCCCTTCCCGGTTTCGACCTTGCCGCTTTCATCGCGTCCACGCTGGCCGAGGATATGGGGCCAGACCGGCGCGACGTCACCAGCGAGGCGGTGATTCCCGCCGATGCCATGTTCGAAGGCGTGATGGATGCGCGCGATGCGGTCGCTCTGGCGGGCATGCCTGTCGCGGTGGCATTTTTCCGGGCGCTCGATCCTGACGTGGTGATCGAGCAACTGCGCGAGGATGGTGACCAGGTCGCGGCAGGGACCGATATCTTGCGGATTCGCGGCCGGGCGCGGGCGATGCTGACGGCGGAGCGGTCGGCGCTCAATACGGTGCAGCATCTGAGCGGGATCGCGACGATGACGCGCGCCTATGTCGACGCCATCGCCGGGACGGGCGCGACGCTGCTCGACACGCGCAAGACGATACCGGGACTGCGTGTCCTTGAGAAATATGCGACGCGGATGGGCGGGGCGACCAATCATCGCATGGGGCTGTGGGATGCGGCGATGATCAAGGACAATCATGTCGCGGTCGCCGGGTCGGTTGACGAAGCGGTGCGCCGCGCGGTCGCCGCCGGGGTCGAGCGGATCATCGTCGAGGTCGACCGGATCGACCAGATCGAACCGGCGCTGGCCGCCGGGGCGACGCATCTGCTGCTCGACAATATGGATGTGGCGACGCTGCGCGCGGCGGTGGTGAAGGTCGACGGGCGCGTGCCGACCGAAGCGTCGGGCGGGGTGACGCTGGAGACGATCAGGGCGAAAGCCGGGACCGGCGTAACCTATATCAGCGTCGGTCGCCTGACCCAGTCGGCGCCGGCGGCCGACATCGGGCTGGATTTCGCGGCTGCCTAACCGTCGATGATGACCGTTGCCGGATGGTGGCGATCAAGATGGCGGCGGATGAGGCGCAGGTTCTTCGTGTTCGATTTGTAGAGAAAATCGAAGATGTCGCCCGCGAACGGGATCGCCCCCACCAGCGTGTCGACGCCGACATTGGCGGCCATGCGCGTGAGTTGCCATTTCGACATGCCCAGGTTGCGCGCTTCCCACACCATCCATGCGCCCATCGCGGCGGTGGCGAGGTCGCCCACGACCGGCACGAGGCCGACCAGGCTGTCGAGGCCGACGCGGCGGTTGGTGCCGGGGATGACGAACAGCCCTTCGAGCAGCGCTTCCATCGTTTCGACCCGTTTGCGGACCGACGCGGGATCGCGGCCGAAACCGGGCAGGTCGCGGGCGATGCGATCGAACTGATCCTGGGACATGGCCATGGCGCGTTGCTCCTTCCCGCTTCAGTTGGGGTCGCGCAGCAGGTGGTTCAATGGGTGGCGCGCGCGCGGCGAAGGCGTAAAGCCGGCAAGTCGACGCGACACCAGCGACCAGCGCACCGGCGCGCCCAGCGCGATATAGCCATTATGCGCGACCATCAGCGCTTCGGCCTCGGCAAGCAGCGCCAGCCTATCCGCCATGGTCGACGCGAGGCTGGCCTCCTGCATCTTTTCTTCCGCCAGCGGACTGCAATTGATCCGGCGCATGCAGCCGATGCGGCCCAGATACCAGATTGCGCTGTCATAGGGGGCGACTTCGTCGATCAGGCGCAGGTCGGCATTTTCGGCCGGCGCAACCCGCTGCGCCGTCAGGCCGATCTGCGCCAGGTCGGTGGCGAGCAGGCCGAACAGCAGCGTCGATCCTGGGCCGGAAGGCAGGGCGATACGCAGCGGCGGCGGCGCGCCATGGCCGTCGCGCCAGCGGACGATCGCGGCGCGGGCCTGGGTGCGGCGTTCTTCGATCGACAGCCCGGCCCAGGCGGGGGCGGTGGGCGGGCGGGGCAGGTCGAACTGCTGGGGCAGGAACTGGTCGCCGACCGCCCAGCGGCCAAGGCCGAGCAGCGCGGGCAACCGCTCCCGGTCGATGGCCATGCTGATGGCGGCGCGCACCGCGCCATCCTCGACCAGCGGGCCGGTGCGGGCAAAGCTGAGGCCCAGCAGGCCGTGGACCGGATCGGTGCGGATCGCGCGCGAATCGATCCGTGCCGCCTGCACCAGCGGCAGGTCCGAAAAGCGGCCGCCCAGCACCAGCGACACCTGTTCGGCGCGGAAGCGGACGACCGCGAGCGCCGCGCGATCGGCGCGCAATATCCGGCGATCGGCGGGCGGGACGATGCGGTCATCGCCGGTATCGGTGGCATCCCCGACCGGGGTCAGCATCAGCGCGCGCGCCCAGCGTTCCTGCCGATAGGGACCGGTGCCGCCGTCACGCGACAGGATCGCCAGCTGCGGCTGGGCGAGCAGTTGCAACAGCATCGGCCGCGCGGCGGACAGGCGGATCTCGATAACCTCGCCGGTCATCGGCACCACTTCCTGAACCGCGTCGAACGGGCCGTCCGGATCGAGCGCGCGGATCGATTCGATCCGCACCTCCAGCATGCGCGCGACTTCCTTCGCGGTCACGCGCGCGCCATTGGGCCAGGTCGCGCGGCGCAGGCGGAAGATGTAGCTGCGCCCGTCCTCCTCGACGATCCAGCGCTGGGCGAGCGCGGGCAGGATGTCGCCCGCCGCGTCGAACGCGACCAGTCCCTGCGCGGTCGATTCGAGGATCAGCTTTGACGCGGGGCTGGGCAGGCCCTTGAGCGGTTCGGCAAGCTGCGCGCGGGTGCCGATGACGCTGACCACCACCGGGCCGCTCTCCCGCTCCGAACAGGCGGCGAGCGCGGTAGCGAACATGAGGATGAGCAGGTGGGCGAAGGGACGCGGGGACATGGCGCAAGGGTAGAGGATCGCGGCGGTTCGGGAAAGCGCGGCGGATCAGTCCCGCCCGGCCAAATCATATAGCGGGCGAATTTCGATCTCGCTGGGTCCGGGCATGGGATTGGGGCAGCGTTTCGCCCAGGCGACGGCTTCGTCCATGTCCCTGACATTCCACAGCCAGAAGCCCGCGACCAGTTCTTCTGGCCGGGCGAACGGGCCGTCGATGACGGTGCGGTCGGGGCCGTCGAAGGCGATGCGCTTGCCCTGCGACGAGGGGGTCAGGCCGTCGGCCATGATCAGGATGCCCGCGTCGCGCAGCGCATCGTTGAAGCGGCCCATCGCATCCATCATCGCGGCGGATTGCGGCGTGGGGACAAAGCCCTGTTCACTGTCCTGCGTCGCTTTCACCAGCACCATCACGCGCATCGCCTGCCTCCCTTGGGATCGGAGGGCGCAATGTTGCCCGATTGCCGGCCGCCGGCAAGCGCGATCGGCGCGCGCGGGGCAAACAAAAGGGGGCGGCCCCTGCAGGCGCCGCCCCCCTTGTGCCGCCCGGCGGACCGGGCGAAGCCGCAGGAGCTTACTTGAGTTCGACGGTCGCGCCGGCTTCTTCAAGCTGCTTCTTGACCTTCTCGGCCTCTTCCTTGTTCACGCCTTCCTTGATCGCCTTGGGAGCGGACTCCACCAGCGTCTTGGCTTCGGTCAGACCCAGGCCGGTGATGGCGCGGACTTCCTTGATGACGTTGATCTTCTTGCCGCCGTCGCCGGTCAGGATGACGTCGAATTCGGTCTGCTCTTCAGCGGCGGGAGCAGCGGCGGCGGCCGGGCCGGCGACGGCGACGGCGGCAGCGGCGCTAACGCCCCACTTTTCTTCCAGCGCCTTCGACAGGTCGGCGGCTTCGAGGACGGTCAGGGCCGAAAGCTGTTCGACCAGTGCGTTGATGTCTGCCATGTGAAAATTCTCTCTTTCTGACGGGGCACGCGCCCCTTTGGACTATGATGGTGCGGGGAAACCTCAGGCGGCTTCCTTCTCCGCATAGGCGTTGAAGACCCGAGCGAGCTGCGAAGCCGGGGTCTGGATGACGGTGGCGAGCTTGGTTGCCGGCGCCTGTACGAGGCCGATAATCTTTGCACGCAGTTCATCCAGCGACGGCATCGATGCGAGCGCCTTGACGCCCTCCACATCGAGCAGCGTTGCGCCCATCGCGCCGCCAACGATCTCAAGCTTGTCGTTGGTCTTCGCGAATTCGACCGCTACCTTGGCGGCAGCGACCGGATCGGCCGAGGTGGCCAGCGCAACCGGACCGGTCAGCAGGTCGCTGATCGGTTCATATTGCGTGTCCTTCAGCGCGATCACGGCGAGCTTGTTCTTCGTAACCTTGAACGTCGCGCCGGCGTCGCGCATCTTTTGCCGCAGGACCGTCGACTGGGCGACGGTCATGCCAAGGTTGCGTGTGACCACGACAACCCCGATTTCGGCAAAAGTAGCGTTCAGCGTGGTGACGACCTCAGATTTCTGATTACGATCCATGCCATTCTCCACTTCATCCCCGCCGGACCATCCGACAGGGAAAACCCGCACAACGACGCGCAAGCGCCGACGCACGGGGCATTGGTCCGAAGGGGAGAGATCGACTGGCCCGCGTCCGAGTGTCCGAACAGGGCAGACCCGAAACGGCGGTCGGCCGTCCGGCAAAGAGCTTTTCCCCGTCTAGGCTGGGGATTAAGAAGGACATATTTCCTTCACCAGCGGTCTCGGACGGTGAACCCCGCAAGGGGTCCGGTGCCGCGCCGTTAGCCGATTGCGCCCGGCTTGTCACGTTGTTTTGTGGGGTGCCTGATCATGAACGGGTCGCCCATTGCGCGGCGGGGCGGCGCGTCCTAGATGCTCTGCGATGATCCGTTCGCGCCTTTTGCCCTCGCTTGCCCTGTTGCTGTCTGGATGCGTGGGCGCGCAGGGGGGCTATCCCTCGCTCGCCAAGCGGCCGATCGAGGGTGCGCCGATGGCGCAGCCCGCGCCGGTCGTCGCGCCGCCGGTCGCCGCCGACCCGGCACTGGCGCAGGAAGTCGCGCGCTATGCGGCGCAGGCGCAGGCGGGGCAGAGCGCGTTCGACGCGCGGCTGGACGCCGCCGACCGGGCGGCGCGCGCGGCTGCGGGCGCGGGCGTTTCGAGCGAGGCGTGGGTGGTGGCGCAGCAGGCGATCAGCGCGCTGGAGCAGGCGCGCAACGACAGCGTATCGGCGCTCGCGAGCCTGGATGTGCTGTATGTCGCGCGAGCCAATGCGGAGGCCGATGGCAAGGCGGTGGCGGGCGGCATGGATGCGATCGACACGGAGCGGGCGGCGGCGCTTGCGATGGTCGACGCGCAGAACGACCGGATCGACGCGCTCAAGGCCCGGCTGGCTCAGCCCTGAGGCCTGGTCCCGGCGGCCCCGACCGCGCGCTTGTGCGCCTTGCCGTTCTGGACATAATGATCGACGCCCTCGCGCATGTCGGCCAGCGCCGCGTCGGGCAGGTCGCGCATGTAGCGCGCGGGGCGGCCGGCCCATAGCTGGCGATGGGGCACGGTCTTGCCGGGCGAAAGCAGCGCGCCCGCCGCGAGCATGCCGTCGCTTTCGACGATGCAGCCGCTCAGGACGATCGCGCCCATGCCCACGAAGGCGCGGTCGCGCAGCACGCAGCCGTGGATCATCGCCATATGGCCGATCAGCACGTCTTCGCCGATGATCGTTGGCCAACCTTCGATCGGAGAGCCTTCGCCCGGCGAATCGCAATGGACGATCGAGCCGTCCTGGATGTTGGTGCGCGCGCCGATGCGGATATGATTGACGTCGGCGCGGATCACGCAATTATACCAGATGCTGACGTCCGGCCCGATTTCGACATCGCCGATGATGCGGCATCCGGGCGCGATGAAGGCGCTGGGGTGGATGACGGGCGCCTTGCCGTTGAAGGGCAGGATGGTGGTGTGCGGATGATCGGTCATGCTTTGCCTTCCAGCAGGCGCGCGGCGTGAAGCGCATGATAGGTCAGAACCCCGGTGCAGCCCGCGCGCTTGAACGCCATCAGCGTTTCGAGCACCAGCGCATCGCGATTTCCCGCGCCCGCGGCAGCGGCGGCCTCGATCATCGCATATTCGCCCGACACCTGATAGGCGAACACCGGAACGGCGAAGCGGTCCTTCACCCGGGCGATGATGTCGAGATAGGGCAGGCCGGGCTTGACCATCACGCTGTCGGCGCCTTCGGCCAGGTCGAGCGCGACCTCGCGCAGCGCTTCTTCGCCGTTGGCGGGGTCCATCTGATAGCTTTTCTTGTCGCCCTTGAGCAGGCCGCCGGAGCCGACCGCGTCGCGGAACGGGCCGTAAAAGGCGCTCGCATATTTGGCGGCATAGGCCATGATCTGCACATTGGCGTGGCCTTCCTCCTCCAGCGCATCGCGGATCGCGCCGACGCGGCCGTCCATCATGTCGCTGGGGGCGATGATGTCCGCGCCCGCCGCCGCCTGGTTCAATGACTGGCCGATCAGCACGTCGATGGTGGCGTCGTTGACGACATAGCCGGCAGGATCGAGCAGCCCGTCCTGGCCGTGCGCGGTATAGGGGTCGAGCGCGACGTCGGTGAGCACGCCGATGTCGGGCACCGCATCCTTGATCGCGCGGATCGCCCGGCACATCAGGTTGTCGGGATTGAGCGCTTCGGCGCCATCGTCGCTGCGCCGGTCGCCCTGGATATTGGGAAACAGCGCGATGCAGGGGATGCCGGCGTCGCGGGCTTCGCGCGCGCGGGCGACGATCAGGTCCACCGACCAGCGCGACACGCCGGGCAGCGATGCGATGGGCTGTTCTATCGCGGCGCCATCGGTCACGAACAGCGGCCAGATGAGATCGGCGGGGGACAGGCGATGTTCCGCATGCAGCGCCCGGCTCCACGCAGCGGCGCGGGGACGGCGCAGGCGAAGCGCGGGATAGGAAGCGTTGGTCATGGCGGCGGTTTAGGCGGGGCGGGGCGGGGGATCAAGTTTGGAAGGGCGAAGGCCCCAAGTCCGTCGCGGACCGGACATTGGCGGGTCGCGAGCATCGGTTCGTCGCAGGTCGAGGTCGAAGTAGCGGCGCAATCGCGGGCGCCATCATGCCGTTCATCTGTGAGAAAGGTTGATTTGAACAGGCATGGCATTCATGGTGGCCAGGCAAAACTCCGCATTGGCCGTCATGAGAAGCAAATGGAGGGGTTGTGACTGCCGCATACGCCATCGGTGGCCGGCGGTCCGACGATAAGCTGCGATCCGCAGGCTGACTTGTCGAATTTTGAAGGATTTGAAGTGAGAGCCATGTCTAAAACTCCAATGGCCGTGATGACGGCCGCCATGCTGGCAAGCGTTGCGTCAGGCAGCCTGTCCGCGCAGACGCAGGAAATGTCTGAGGGTCCTCTGGCCGTGACCGTGACCTATGCCAGCCCGCCGCCCAGGTCTGAAATGGCCCAAGGGCCGGAAGTGGAGGGCATCATCTCCGCGCGCAGCGGCGACAAGGTGCAGGTTACGGACGCGAACGGGGTCAAAACGGTGGTCATCGTCGACGATGACACCAAGATCAGCGCCAGCAAGGGCCTTCTGGGCCTCAGTCGCAGCAAGCTTCCGGCAACGTCGCTGCTGACCGGCCTGCCCGTCACCATCAAAACCCTGCAATGGTCCCAGGGGCTGCTGGCAAGCCAGATCAAGCTGCAGAACAAGGACCTCAAGACCGCTGCGATGATCCACAACGGCA
This sequence comes from Sphingobium anseongense, assembly GCF_037725245.1. NCBI lineage: Bacteria > Pseudomonadati > Pseudomonadota > Alphaproteobacteria > Sphingomonadales > Sphingobiaceae > Sphingobium > Sphingobium anseongense. The sequence continues at coordinate 135,802 of NZ_JBBJUL010000003.1, forward strand.
CGGACCAGCGCTTTGGCGAACAGACCGCCGCAACCGAAGCGTTGCGCGGCCGCATGGGCGATATCGGCCAGTATAATATCAAGGGCACGACCAACGTGAACTTCGATACGGGCAGGGCGGTATTGAGCGCGCAGGCAAAGAGCGACCTGTGCGCCGCGGCGACGGCCGCCGAAGGGATAGACAATGCTCTGCTGCTCGTCGTGGGGTATACCGATTCCACCGGAAGCCCGGAATTCAATCAGGTGCTGAGCGAAAAGCGGGCGGCCAGCGTGGTCAATTACCTCCAGCAGGCGTGCCGCTGGAAGCCCTATCGCATGCTGACTCCCACCGGCATGTCCGAAGCGGACGCGCTGGCGGACAATGACACGGTCGAAGGCAAGGCGCAGAACCGGCGTGTCGCGGTGAACATCCTGGTCAGCAAAGGCCTCGACGGTCTGTGAGGTGCGCGGGGTGGGCGGCGCCCACCCCGGATCATCGGGCTGGAGGCAGCCCTTCGCTCACGGCCCAATGGGCGGAAACCGGCATTGACGGCTATTGTGCAAACCGCTTGAAGAAGCTGTCGTCATTCCACGACGGTCGCGTTTTCGCGTTCGCGATCCGCATCGTCAGCGCCGCGACATAATTGTTCATGCGCACGGCCTGGTCGGTCATCACCGGCTGCTGCGCGTCGTCGAAGGGCGAATGGTAGATGTTGGCGCGCCAGGCCTTTTCCTTTTCCGCCTCCGCCGTGCCCGCCTTGAAACCATATTTGAAGAACAGCGCCGGAATGCCTTCGCGAATGAAGGCATATTGGTCCGATCGGATGAAGGTGTTGCGGTCGGGGAAGGGATCGGGCGCGATCGGCAGGCCCAGCGCCGCGCCGACGACTTCCGCATCCTTGCCGAGCGTGCTCTGGTCATAGCCGAGCGGGGTCACGCTGGTCAGCGGGAAGATCGGCAGCGCCATGTCGAAATTGAGGTCGGCGACGATGCTGTCCCGCGGCACGGTGGGTCGCCGCGCGAAATAGCGCGCGCCCAGCAGGCCCTTTTCCTCCGCCGTCACGATCGCGAACAGGATCGAGCGTCTGGGGCGGGCCTTCTGGCGGCGCAGCTGGCGCGCGATTTCGATCAAGGTCGCTACGCCCGAGGCATTGTCGAGCGCGCCGTTGTAGATGGCGTCGCCCCGGATCGGGGTGCCGACGCCCAGGCCGTCGACATGCGCGGACAGGACGACATATTCGTTTTTGAGGCGGCGGTCGGCGCCGGGCAGCACGGCGATGACGTTGGGCGAGGCAAGGTCCGCGCGGCGGGTGACGACGCTGGCCTTTAGCCGGACGGCGAGCGGGAAGGCGGCGACCGGGGCGGCGGCATCGGCGGCGGCGGCGATGGGCGCGAAATCCCGTCCCGATCCGGCGAACAGCAACGCGGATTTCGCCGGATCGAACTGCGCGCTCAAAAACGGCGTCGCGGTGTCGCGCATGGCCGGGTCGCTGAAATACATGCCGGGCTGCGAAGCGAGCGCCATGCGCCTGTCCCAGGGGATTTCGACCTGCCTGGGGGTGACCAGCTCAATGAGGCCGAGCGCCCCCCGGCTCGCGAGCCAGGTCGCGCGTTCCGAGCGGGCATGGGATTTGAGCGCGCCCGATATGGTGGCGGGGCCGCCCGACAGGACGACGACGACCTTGCCGGCAAGATCGAGGCCGGCGAAGTCGTCATGGCCCGCATCGGGCAGGTGCAGGCCGTATCCCGCGAACACCATCGGCGCGTCCAGCGCCTGCGGCGCTGCGCCGCCGCGCCCCGAAATGATGATGTCGCCGGGCACCGACAGGGGGCGCTCGCCCGATGGCCCGACCAGCGCGGCGCTGCTGCGGTCGGCGATCACCACCTGTTCGGTGAAGGCGATCGGCTGGCGATAGCCGTCGACTCCGGCGGGCTTGAGGCCGAGCGCCTGGAACTGTCCGATGACGTAGCGGACCGCCTTTTCATGGCCGGGCGACCCGGTCAGCCGCCCCTCCAGCGCGTCGCTGGCGAGATAGTCGACATGCGCCCACCATGCCGCGCCGCGATCTTCGGGCGGGGCGGCGGCGGTCGGCGCGGCGAGCAGGAGAAGGGGAGTAAGGGCAGCGAACGGGCGGCGCATGGCAAATGGTCCTTCGGTTTGAACGATCCTTGTCCGACCGCGGCAAGGCTTTGTCGAGGAATGACGAACGAACATGCGTCGGGCCGCCGTGCGACACCGGCTTTGCCTTTGCCGTGGCCTGCCGGTAATGATGGCCGCCATGATCGCAAGGGACGGGGCAATGCAGGGCGGCAAATCGGGAAGCGTGCTGGTTGCGGCGGCGCTGGCGGTCGCGGCGCCGGGGGCGGCGCGCGCGGATAGCCAGACCTTTGTCGTCACCAGTTTCGACACGTTGCGGGTCGAGGGGCCGGTGCGTGTCGAGGTCAAGACCGGCGCGGGCGTGGCGGCGCGGGGCGAGGGCGCGCGCGCGACGCTGGACCGGGTGCGGCTCGACCTGTCGGGGCGGATGCTGACGGTGAAGCTGATGCCGTTGCGGCCGGGCGAGAAGGCGGCGGGCGTGGCGACGCTGCGGCTGTCGACCGGCGAGCTGCGGCGGCTGGTGCTGGGCGGGGGCGGTTCGATCAGCGTCGACCGGATCAAGGGGATGTCCGCCGATATCGCGACGAACGGCAATGGCGACGTGCGGGCGGAGTCGATGGATGTCGACCGATTGACCGTTGCGCTGGCCGGCGGCGGTCGCGTGACGCTGGCCGGCAAGGCGGGCGTCGCCGATATCCGCGTGTCGGGGCCGGGGCAGGTGGCGGCCGATGGGCTGGTGGCGCGGCAGGCGCGGCTGTTCAACGACGGGCCGGGGACGATCGGCGTGACGGCGGCGGTTTCCGCGCAGGTCAGGGCGACCGGATCGGGCACCGTGACGGTGCTGGGCAAGGCCGCCTGCACCGCGACCAACAACGGCACCGGGCAGATACATTGCGGCGGCGCGAGCTATTGACGATCAGTCGGGCAGGCGCGCGACCTCGATCGACTGGGCGTTCATCATCGCCTGGCCAAAGGCGGTCATGAAGGCGATGTCGGTGGCGTCGCGGCCGACCGCGATGCGTATCATGGCTTCGAGCGGGGCGAGCCGGGTGGCGTCGACCAGATGCCAGGCGCCGTCGAGCCAGACTTCGACGACGGCGTGGAAATCGGGCGGCTCCAGCCCCCAGGCATAGACCGAGACGAGGCGGGCGGGGATATCGCGCGAGCGGATGAGGGCGGCGGTCAGATGCGCATAGTCGCGGCACACGCCCTGTTGCGAAACGAAGGTGTCGGCAGCGGTGGTGGCGCCGTCGGAACTGCCCGAAACATAGGCGAGATTGTCGTGGACCCAGTCGGCGAGCGCCTGCACCAGCGCGCCGCCCTCCAGCCCTTCGAAATGACCGCACACGAAGCTGACGAAGCGGTCCGCCTCGCAATAGCGGCTGGGCCAGATGAAAGGCAGCACATCTTCGGGCAGGCTGGCGAGCGGCGACTTGCGCAGCCGTTGCAGCACCTCTGGCCGGCGATCGACGGCGACGGTCGCCTTGTAGGTCGCGACCATGCGGCCGGGATTGGCGCGGGTCCAAGTGCGCAGGCCGATGCCGCTGCCGCCGCCAAGATTGGACAGCGGCCCCGAACCGGTGATGATGAGCGATTCGTCCGTGACCTGCTGATCGGCCATCTGCGCAGCGTTGAGCGCCAGCAGCACGTCGGTCGGCTCGGTAAAATCATAGTCGAGCACCGCGTTGATGCTGAGGCGCATGAAATATCCTTCCAGGGGTCTTTAAACGATCAGGCTACACCATATGACAGCGGAAAAGGACGCGGATGTTGCGGACAGCAAGCAAATCGCGCCGCCGATCGGCGATCATGTCCGGCGCACGGTAAAAGGCCCGCCGGGCCGATGCCTGCGACGGGCCTTTTCCAATGTGATGCGGAAAAAACGGAACGAATGACCACCGCCTGCCGGCTGTACGGGCCGGACAGGCCAAGCGCGGTCTATTCGCCGTCATCCTCCGCACCGGGTCCGGTCATCAGCGCTTCGGCAACCTCTTCGGTCTTGCTGCGAATCGCCTGTTCGAGGCGATCGGCCATGTCGGGATGCGCCTTGAGGAACGTCTTGGCGTTTTCGCGGCCCTGGCCGATACGAACCGAATCGTAGGAGAACCAAGCGCCCGATTTTTCGACGATGCCGGCCTTGACGCCCAGGTCGAGAATTTCGCCGATCTTCGAAATGCCCTCGCCATACATGATGTCGAATTCGACCTGCTTGAACGGCGGAGCGACCTTGTTCTTCACCACCTTGACGCGGGTCGCGTTGCCCACGAAGTCGTCGCGGTCCTTGATCTGGCCGGTGCGGCGAATGTCGAGACGGACGCTGGCGTAGAATTTGAGCGCGTTGCCGCCGGTCGTGGTTTCGGGGTTGCCGTACATGACGCCGATCTTCATCCGCACCTGGTTGATGAAGATCACCATGCATTTCGACCGCGAGATCGAGCCGGTCAGCTTACGCAGCGCCTGGCTCATCAGCCGGGCTTGCAGGCCGACATGGCTGTCGCCCATCTCGCCCTCGATCTCCGCGCGGGGTACCAGCGCCGCGACCGAGTCGATCACCAGGATGTCGATGGCGTTGGAGCGCACCAGCGTGTCGACGATCTCCAGCGCCTGTTCGCCGGTGTCGGGCTGCGACACGATCAGTTCGTCGATATCGACGCCCAGCTTCTTGGCATAGCCGGGATCGAGCGCATGTTCGGCATCGACGAAGGCCGCGGTGCCGCCCGCCTTCTGCGCTTCGGCAATGGCGTGGAGCGCGAGCGTGGTCTTGCCCGAACTTTCCGGGCCATAGATTTCAATGATTCGCCCCTTGGGCAGGCCGCCGATGCCAAGCGCGATGTCGAGCCCGAGCGAACCGCTCGAAATCGCCTCAATCTCCAGCTTTTCGCGGCTGCCCAGCCGCATCGCGCTGCCCTTGCCGAAGGCGCGGTCGATCTGCGAAAGCGCAGCTTCCAATGCTTTCTGTCTGTCCATGGTCCCTGTCTTCTTGGAATCGATGAGTGAAAGCATAGCGGTCATCTGCCTATCCCCTGTCAAGCGGGTCGCACCGGCGGGCGCCGGCGTCCGGGCATGATGTATCGCTTTTGTTCTATTAGAACAAGAGGGGAACGGAAATTTCCTATTCCGGGGTCAGCGCCCGTTCCAGCGCCCGTTCGACGGCGCCGATGGTGAAGGGCTTGGCGAGCGTCGGGCGCATGGCGTGGTGATTGGGCAGGTCGTCGGCCATGCCCCCGGTCGCGAACACGAAGGGAATATTCTGCTGCACCAGGATATCGGCGATCGGCCACGCCTTTTCGCCCTGGAGGTTGCAGTCGACCAGCGCCGCGTCGAAGCCGCCCTGGCGCGCATGGGCGCAGGCTTCCTCGACCGAAGTGGCCACGGCATGCAGGCGATAGCCCAGCGTTTCGAGATAATCTTCCAGCATCATGCCGATCATGGCTTCGTCTTCGACGACCAGGATGGATCTACTGTCGGCCATGGGGATTCGTTGCTCCACTGAAACAAGGCTGGCTATCGCATCGCATGAACCATGCCTAGCGGAAAAGCCTTGATCGAGATCAGGTCATTTCGATCCCGGTTCCGGTTCCGGCCCGTGGCCCGCGAGCGCATCGCGCGCGGCTTCGGCCAGCTGGTTGACCGAAAAGGGCTTGGGCAGGAAAGCGACATTGGCGATGTCGATCGAGCGGCGCAGCTGTTCTTCGGCATAGCCCGACATGAACAGCACGGGCAGATCGGGGTGAGTCTGGCGCGCATGAGCGACCATCGTCGGGCCGTCCATATTGGGCATCACCACGTCGGAAATCAGCAGGTGGATCGGTTCGTCGCCGGCCAGTTGCTCCAGCCCCTGTTCGCCATCGGCGGCGGTCAGCACCTTGTACCCCTGCCGCGTCAGCGCGCGCTCGGCGACGGTGCGGACCATATCCTCATCCTCCACCAGCAGGATCGTGCCGGTGCCCCAGGTTTCGCTGCGCCGCGCCGGCGCCCGGGGCTTTTCCGCCGCCAGCGCCGCCGCGGCATGGACGGGCAGGTAGATGATGAAGCTCGCCCCCCGGCCCGTTTCGGATTCGGCGAAGATATAGCCGCCCGATTGCTTCACGATGCCATAGACGGTGGAGAGGCCAAGGCCGGTGCCCTTGCCCAGTTCCTTGGTGGTGAAAAAGGGTTCGAAGATCTTGGACAATATGTCGGGCGCGATGCCGAGGCCGGTGTCCGACACGCGCAGCGCGGTGTAATCGCCCACCGGCAGGATCTGCTGGCGCATTTCGCGGACCTTGACGGCGGGGACGGCATAGGTCTGGATATTGACGGTGCCGCCATCGGGCATCGCGTCGCGGGCGTTGACCACCAGGTTGACGATCACCTGTTCGAGCTGGCCGGGATCGGCCCGCACCGCGCCCAGATTACGGCCGTGGCTGACCTCCAGCTTCACATTTTCGCCCAGCAGGCGTTTCAGGAGATTGGACACGTCGGCGACGATGTCGGGCAGTTGCAGCACCTGCGGCCGCAGCGTCTGTTGGCGGGAAAAGGCGAGCAGCTGGCGCGTCAGGCTGGCGGCGCGGTTGCTGTTCGACTTGATCTGGGTGATGTCGTCATAGTCGCTGTCGCCCGGCGTATGGCGCATCAGCATCAGGTCGCAATGGCCGATGATCGCGGTCAGGATATTGTTGAAATCATGGGCGACGCCACCCGCGAGCTGGCCGATCGCCTGCATCTTGGTCGCTTGCGCGACCTGGCGCTTGAGGTTGCTCTCTTCGCTGTTGTCCTTGAGGCTGAGCAGCACCGCCGCGTCGCCAAGGCCCCGGACCCCGGCCAGGCTGAGCGCGACCGGCTCGTCGGGCTGGCCGCGCATCCGCACCGCGATGTCGCCCGACATTTGCGGGCCGATGGCGAAACGGCGCACCGCGTCGGCCACCGCAGCCTGATCCTCGCGCACCACCAGGTCGCCGGGATAGCTGGGCGTTTCGCCGCTTTGCAGCCCGGCGACGCGCGCGAAGGCATTGTTGACGAACAGCATCCGCCCGTCGCGATTGGCCATGGCCAGGCCAAAGGGCAGCAGCGACAGCAGCGTTTCGATATAGGCGAGCGCCGAGGTGCCATCGCCCGCGCTGGTCGGTTCGTCGATCAGCAGGATGAGCAGCGGGCCGTCCTGCGCGATCGACTGCTGTCCCGGCCGGCGCAGCGGCACCTGGAGCAGGCGCAGCGGCAGCCCGCCCTTTTCCTCGCGCGCGAAAAACAGCCGCCCCTTGTCGTCGACGCGCATATGGCCGGCGAAATCGCGGCCGGTGATGTTGGCGTCGATCCGCCCGGCGGCGCGGAGGAGGAAGGCGGCGTTGGCGGCGCGGATACGCCCTTCGCCGCCGATCAGCGTGGCCATGATGCCCGCTTCGGTCAGGTGGCGACCGGCTTCGCCCGTGATCAGGCGATGGATGTCATCGACGGCGCTGGGCTGGCGCACCGGGCTGAACCGCCACAGCAGATAATCCTCCGACCGGCCGGTGCGGGTGATGTCGACGTCGAGCCGCAACGCGCCATGGCCGATCCCTTCCACACGCGCTTCGCCGTCGCGCCAGGCGGCGCGGCTGGCCTGGGCCAGGTTTTCAGGCGGCGCCGCGTCGCCGAACAGGCCGGGCGGGGTGGGGTAGCCGGGAAACCATTCGCCGAACAGGTCGCTGGCGCAGACCAGCCGGCCGGTGCGATCGGTCACGGCGATGGCGATGCCGGCGGCTTCGGCGGCGGCGCGCGCGACGGTCCAGTCGGGGCTGTGGTCGCTGCCCGCGACCGGGGTGGGGTAGAGCCGGCGGGCGAGCACGACCAGCGCGGCAAGGCCCAGCAATGTCGCGCCGAAACCCGCCGCAAGGGCCAGGTCGCGCACGGTGAACCAGATCAGCGCCGCCGAGCCGCACGCGGCGAGCAAAAGCAGGGGAAGGAAGGCGCGAGCGGGCGGAATGTCCCCCAGCGCGCCATATTGCCTGTCCGTGCGCGCAGCCATGGCTGGCGATCCCCCGTCAAATTCAGCCTTGCGCCTCCGTCAGGCGGGAGCGGTTTCCTCCAATGCGCTGCTTTCGTGCCGCTTGCCAATCCTCAATTTGCGCGCCTGCCATTTGCGGCCCATGCGGTGACGCCAGAACCAGTCGGCGATGAAGAAGCCGATCACCCCGGCGGCAATCGATATCAGCGCCAGGCCGACCAGCATCGCCGGCGCCGCTTCGGAAAACAGCCAGGCGCACCATTGGCGGATCGAGGCATGATCGTTGACCAGCGTCATGAAGCCCGACGCATCGGCGGTGCGGCCAAGCAGCCAGTTGCCGATATAGACCGACGCCCACAGGATCAGCGGCGTCGTCGCCGGATTGCTGAGGAAAGTCATCGCGGCGGCGACCGGGATATTGGCGCGGAAGGGGAGTGCGAGCAGCGCCGCGCCGGCGATCTGGATGCCGGGAATGAGCAGGAAGATGCCGACCAGCAGGCCGAGCGCCACGCCGCGCGGCACCGACCGGCGGGTGAAGCGCCAGAGCGAGGGTTCGAGCACGCGATGGGCGACGGGCGCGAGGAAGCGGTTGTCTTCGAGCGATTCGCGGGTGGGGGCGTTGGCATGCCACCAGCGGCTCAGGCGCCCGAACCCTCCATTGCCATCCATCAGCCGTGCGCCTTCATGATGCGTTGCTGGTCGCGCTTCCAGTCGCGATCCTTGATGACCTCGCGCTTGTCGTGAGTCTTCTTGCCCTTGGCCAGCGCCAGTTCGATCTTGGCGCGGCCCTGGCTGTTGAAATAGATCATCAGCGGCACCAGCGTCATGCCCTTGCGTTCGACCGCGCCATGCATCTTGGCGATTTCGCGTTCGTGCAGCAGCAGCTTGCGCGGGCGGCGCGGCTCATGATTCTCGCGGTTGCCGTGGCTATATTCGGGGATATTGCTGTTGACGAGGAAGACATGCTTGCCCTTCACCTCGGCATAGCTTTCGGCGATATTGCCCTCGCCGCCGCGCAGCGCCTTCACTTCGGTGCCCTGCAAGGCGATGCCGGCTTCGAACACATCCTCGATGAAATATTCGAACTTCGCGCGCCGGTTTTCGGCGACGATTTTTTTCTTGTCGAAGGTGGCGGGGCGGGGACGGGCCATAAATTCCTGAAATCAGCTCACTTCATCATATAGGGCCGTGGCCCGTACTAGACCAGACCGGCAATCTCCAGCGCCCGGTCCACCGCCGCCCGGCTCGATTCCGACGGCCAGGTGATCGGCAGGCGGACTTGTCCGGGCATGTCCGGGCGGACGCGCGAGAGCGCATATTTAATCGGGCCGGGTGAAGAATCGCTGAACAGGGCATCGTGCAGGGGATAGAGACGATCCTGGAGCGCCAAGGCGCCATCCCAGTCGCCGCCAAGGCAGGCTGCCTGGAAATCGGCGCACAGCCGCGGCGCGACATTGGCGGTGACGGAGATGCACCCCCGGCCCCCCATCGCGTTGAATCCGAGTGCGGTTTCGTCATTGCCCGACAATTGGCAGAAATCGGGACCGCAGGCGAGCCGCTGCGCGGTGACACGCCCCAGATTTCCGGTAGCGTCCTTGATGCCGACGATCGACTGATAATCCTGGCGCAAGCGGTGCAGCACCGGTACGCCGATGTCGGTGATGGTGCGGGAAGGCACGTTGTAGAGCACGATCGGCAGGTCGCAGCGTTCGGCAAGATAGGCGAAATGCTGGAACAGGCCGTCCTGATTGGGCTTGTTGTAATAGGGGGCGACGACCAGCGCGGCGTCGGCGCCGGCACCCTGCGCCGCGTACATATGGTCGAGCGCGATGCGGGTGTCGTTCGATCCGCAACCCGCGATCACGGGCACGCGGCCCGCCGCCTGGTCGACGCAGATGGCGACGACGCGATTATGCTCCTCCACCGTCATGGTGGCGCTTTCGCCGGTGGTGCCGCAAGGAACCAGCGCGGCGCTGCCCTGTTCGATCTGCCAGTCGACGAAGGCGCGAAACGCCGGTTCGTCAATCGCTCCGTCGCGAAAGGGCGTCACCAGAGCCGGAATCGACCCGGAAAACATGATTAAACTCCTTCAATTCTCCGGCTTTCCGGGGCATGATCGGTTGGCGGCGCGATATAGCGCGTCGTTCAGGGCCTGATAAGGATGCAATGCCGATAATGTCCAGCATGGTCACACGTCCGGCCCTCCAAAAATCAGCATTGGTTCGCATGTCCATCATTGCCCTGTTGCTTTCGACCGTTGCCAGCGCGCAGGATGCGGCACCCGTGGGACAGCCTGGCCCTGTCTATCCGGCCGGCGCCGTGGTGCAGCCGTTGCCGGCGCAGGGCCAGGCCACAGGCGCGTCGCAGTCGCCGCCCTGGAGCCAGGTCAGCAGCCGGGTGGGCGTATCGGCCGATGCGGCGATCAACGCGACGATCGGCCAGTGGCGCGCGCTCCAGCAAAGCGATGCGCTGGGCTTTTCGGCCTATGCCAGTTTCATCATCGCCAATCCCGGCTGGCCGGGGGAGGACAGGATGCGGCGGCTGGCGGAAACCGGGATCAGCGCCGACAGCTTCGATCCCCTTCAGGTGGTCGCATTCTTCGCGCGGTTCCCGCCGCGCACCGCCGTTGGCCATGCCCGCAATGCGCAGGCTTTGAGCGTGCTTGGCCGGCGGGGCGAGGCCCAGCTTGCCGCCCGCAACGCCTGGATCGGCGGAACGCTCGGCCCCATGGACGAAGCGCGGCTGTTCACGCTGTTCGGCTCCACCCTGACGCCGGCCGACCATGACCAGCGCGCCGACATGCTGCTGTGGAGCAACGATCTGGCGGGCGCGCAGCGGATGATGCCCTATGTCTCGCCCGCGCGGCGGCCGGTGATCGACGCGCGCATCGCCTTTCGTCGCAGGTCGCCCGATGCGGCGATGAAGATGCAGGCCGCCGAAGCCTATGGCTCGAACGATGCCGGTTTTATCGCCGACAAGGCGATGTGGCTGCGCGACAGCGGCAACTGGATCGCGGGACGGCAATATCTGGCCAACCGGCCGGCGCTGACCTTTCGCCCCGCCAATGTCGAAAAATGGTATGAGGTGCTGTTGACCCATGCCCGCGCGGCGGCGGCGGACAGCCAGTGGAGCTTTGCCTACAGCATCGCGGCCAAGCTGGACGATGCCTATGCGCCCGGTGTCGAGGTGCGCGAACGGCCGATCGGCGAGCGCGACGATTATACCAGCCTGGCCTGGCTGGCCGGAACGACCGCCTTCTACAATCTCAACCGTCCGAGCGACGCGGTGGCGATGTTTCGCAGCTATGCCATGGGAGCAAAGTCGCCGCAGACCCAGTCCAAGGGCTATTATTGGGCGGGGCGCGCGGCGCTCGCGGCCAATGATCAGGCGTCGGCCAACGGCTATTTCGCGCAGGCGGCGCAATTTGCCGACCAATATTATGGCCAGCTGGCGCTCGAACGGCTGGGCCGGCCGGTGCCGCCCCCGGCGGCGATGCGCGCTGTCGAGCTGTCACCTTCAGATCGCGCCGCCTTTGCCAGCCGGTCGGTGGTGCGCGCGGTCAAGGCGCTGGGGGCGATGGGTCTGTGGGAAGAGCAGAGCAAGTTTGCCCGCGCCATCGCCAACAATGCCGACAGCGACACCGAACATCTGTTGGCGACCGAACTGGCGCAGACGATCGGTCGCCCGGACATGAGCGTCATGGTCGGCCGGCGCGCCTTGTCGAACGGGCTGAGCGGATATGGCCATGCCGCCTTCCCGCGCGTGCCGGTGCCGCCGTCGGCGCAATCGAGCTGGACCATGATCCATGCCATCGCCCGGCAGGAAAGCCAGTTCGACAAGCAGATCGTCAGCCATGCCGGCGCGCGCGGGCTGATGCAGCTGATGCCCGGCACCGCGCGCGAACAGGCGGGCAAGATGGGGCTGGGGGCGGGCTCGCTCAACGATCCGGCCTATAATATCATGCTGGGATCGGGCTATTTCGAGCGCATGTTGAGCTATTATGGCGGCAGCTACCCGCTGGCGGTCGCGGCCTATAATGCGGGGCCGGGCAATGTGAACAAGTGGATCAGGGCCAATGGCGACCCCCGGTTGCCGGGCGCGGACATGCTGCGCTGGATCGAGATGATCCCGATCTTCGAGACGCGCAACTATGTCCAGCGGGTGCTGGAAAATGCCGTGGTCTATGATGCGATGAACCCGGAGCGGTCGCGGTTCCGGGGGACGACCGCGGTGCTGAGCCGCTATCTTGGCAAACAATCCCCCGGTTGAGGCGGCGTGACCCAAAAAGTGGCGTGGGGGGCGTGCGTTCAACCGCGTCTCGACTTCGACCGACCCGACCGGCTAGGGATGGCCGACGATGACCACCCCCTATCCCAACTACATCACGCCCGAAGGCTATGCGAAGCTGCGAGCCGAATATGACCATTTGCTGGGCACCGAGCGGCCGGCGATCGTCGAGGTGGTGAGCTGGGCGGCGGGCAATGGCGACCGCAGCGAAAATGGCGACTATCTCTATGGTCGCAAGCGGATGCGCGAGATCGACGGGCAACTGCGCCGCCTGGCCAGGAAGATGAAAGACGCCAAGGTCGTCGATCCGCGCGCGCAGCCCGACAAGTCGAAAGTCTATTTCGGCGCGACCGTCACCATCGCCGACGAGGATGACAACCGCCGCACCGTGACCATCGCCGGCAATGACGAGGCGGACGCCGATCATGGCCGCATCGGCTGGGGCTCTCCCATCGCGCGCGCCTTGCGCGGGGCGGCGGTGGGTGACCTGCGCCGCGTGGCGCTGCCCGCGGGCGAGCGGGAATATGAGGTGATGGCGATCCGCTATCCCGACTGAGCGGGATCAGCCGAGCGGCGCTGACGCCATCTGCCGCAGGCGCGCATAGAGCCAGGCGATGACGCCCGCGAAGAGCAGCAGCGAAAGCGGCACGCCCCACGGATTTTCGGCCATGATCGCCATCGGCGCATCGCTGTCGGTCGCGGCGACGATCCCGGCGAAGGCGACGCCGAACAGGCTTTCGCCGACGATGAAGCCGGTCGCCATCAACACGCCCATGCGCTCGGCAAATTCGGGATGCGCCTGTGCCCGCGCCCAGCGATTGTAAAAATGGCCGATCGCCGCGCCGACCGGGATCAGCAGGGTGAGCGCCATCGGCAGGTAGATGCCCATGCCGACCGCGAGCGGGGGCAGACGCAGCTTGCCCGCCTTGCCCAGCAATTCATCGACCAGCACGACCGCCGCGCCGATGCCCGCGCCGATGCCGATCAGGCCCCAGTCGAGATCGCCGCCCAGCACGCCCTTGGCAAGCGCGGAGATCAGCGCCGCCTGGGGCGCGGGCAGGGCGTTGGGGCCGGCCCCCGGCGCGCCGGCAAAGCCGAACGCGCTGTTGAGCAGGTCGAGCACCGGCGGGATCACCAGGCTGCCGAAGATGACGCCGAAGATCAGCGCGAGCTGTTGCTTCCAGGGCGTCGCGCCGACGAGCTGGCCGGTCTTGAGGTCCTGAAGATTGTCGTTGGAAATGGTGGCGATGCCGAACACGATGGCGGTGGTGAACAGCGCATAGGCGACCAGCGCCTCGCTTTGTCCCGGCGCGCCGCCCTGGCCATAGATCGCCGCGAGCAGCAGCGCCGCGCCCAGCACGGCGAGGATGCCGACGCCCGAAATCGGGCTGTTGGACGCGCCGATCAGGCCCGCCATATAGCCGCACACCGACGCGATGACGATGCCGGCGACCAGAATATAGAGCAGCGTGCCGCCGATCACGAGCGCGGGCTGATCGGCGATCGGGCCGCCGCGCGCGAAGCTCCACAGCAAGGCGCCGATGGGCAGCAGCGAGGCAAGGATGGTGCCGGCGACGATGCCGATCGGCAGGTCGCGCTCGCCAAGTTCGAGAAGGCCTGCGCCGCCTGCCTTGCGGACCTTGGCCGCCGCCATCGCCGACCGGATGCCGCCGACGATCGGTCCCAATATCTTGAGCAGGGTCCAGATCGCGGCGACGCCTATGGTGCCTGCACCGATGAAGCGCGCCTTCATGCGAAAGGTCGTGCCGACCAGATCGGCCAGGTCCGCGCCAGCCGGCAGGGGCGAGGTGAGAGTGGGCACGATGCCGACCCAACTGATGAGCAGGCCCACGAACATCGCGACGCCCACCGACAGCCCGACCAGATGGCCGACGCCGATCAGCGCCATCGAAAAGCTGGTGGACATGGCGGTGGCGCCCGTGCCCAGCTTGAAGAAGGTCGCCGCTTCCTCTGCCAGCAGGCGCGTCTTGGCGAGGATGGTGAAGCCGGCGGCGGCGAGCGTGCTCATGACGATGGCGGCAAGGCCGCGCCTGTTTTCCTCAAGCCCCTCGCGCGAGCCGGCGCCGACCTTGAGCACTTCGGCGGCGGCGACCCCTTCGGGATAGGGCAGGTCCGATCCGGTGACGAGCGCGCGGCGCAGCGGGACCGAATACATCACCCCCAATATGCCGCCGAGCGCGCAGGTCATCACCGATGTCCAGTAGGGGAAGCCCTGCCACCAGCCGACGATGACCAGGCCTGGCAGGACGAAGATGATCGCCGAGAGCGTGCCCGCCGCCGATGCGATGGTCTGGACGATGTTGTTTTCCAGGATCGTGCCGGTCGCGAACAGCCGCAGCACCGCCATCGAAATGACCGCGGCGGGGATGGAGGTGGCGAAGGTCAGCCCGATCTTCAATCCCAGATAGACGTTGGCGGCGGTGAACAGCAGGGTGATGAGCCCACCCAGGATTACCCCGCGCAGCGTCAGTTCGGCCATGGGCGCGGTCTTGATGGCGGCGGTCATGGCGGCTCCCCTGCGTGGATATGGGCGACGTTGCCAAAAGGAGTAATATTGTTACTCAAATTTGGAGCAAACGGAAAGTGCCAATATGCGAGCCTTCGGTCGGCGCGATCGCCGCACTCTGGCCTTCGTCACGCCGATCAGGGTTCAGACCGCCGTCAGCACCCCTGCATAGGCCGGGTCTTCCAGCGCCCGCCCCGCGCCCATCGCCACGCACACCAGCGCATCGGGCGCAACCTTCACCGGCAGGCCGGTCGCTTCGGAAATCGCTTCGTCGATGCGGCCGAGCAGCGCGCCGCCGCCGGTCAGGGTCACGCCTTCGTCGATGATGTCGGCCGACAGTTCGGGCGCGGTCTGTTCCAGCGCCGCCATCACCGTCGCCTTGATCTGGCCCACGCCTTCGCTCAGCGCCTCGGCGATCTCCGCCTCGCTGATGCGGATTTCCGCGGGCCGGCCATTCACCAGGTCGCGGCCCTTGACGCTCAGGATCCGGCCATCGCCTGCGGGCGGGCAGGCCGAACCGATCGCGTGCTTCACGCGCTCGGCGGTGATTTCGCCGATCATCAGGCTATGGTGGCGGCGGATATGGGACGCGATCGCATCGTCCAGCCGGTCGCCGCCCATCCGCACCGAATTGCTGTAGGCGATGCCGCGCAGCGACAGCACGGCGACTTCGGTCGTGCCACCGCCAATGTCCACCACCATCGCGCCGCGCGGCTCTGTGACCGGCAGGCCGGCGCCGATCGCCGCCGCCATCGGCTCGTCGATCAACTGCACCCGCGACGCGCCGGCATTGGTGGCCGCCACCCTGATCGCCCGGCGTTCCACCATGGTCGATGCGGTGGGCACGCAGATCACCACTTCATGCCGTCGGCGCAAGCGGCTGTTGCCGCCGATCGCCTTGGCCATGAAATGCTTGATCATCTGTTCGGCCACGTCGATGTCGGCAATGACCCCGTCGCGCAGGGGGCGAATGGCCTGGATGTTGGCGGGCGTCTTGCCCATCATCAGCTTGGCTTCGTTGCCGACTACCTTGACGCGGCGCACGCCATTTATGGTTTCGATTGCGATCACCGACGGTTCGTTGACCACGATCCCCCGGTCGCGGACGTGGACGACGGTGTTCACGGTGCCAAGGTCGATTGCCATGTCATACGCGGAAGACGAAAATAAACGGCTGATTTTCATGCAGGACTCAGGTTCGGCGGCCCGGGATAAGCGCGCGACGGTATTTGGCCGCGCTATCGCGCGTGTGGACGCCCCGCGTCAATGGCAGGTCGCCTGTCCGGCCTGATCATGCGTTCGTCGGAGCAGGCGGGCCATGACCGCGCATCGGGCAGGCGCGGGTCGGACCCGATAAATCATTGGCCGCCACACCGCGCGCGGGCTATCGTCAGGGCATGGACTTTGACGACCTGATGACCCGCTATTTCGCGACGAGCGACCCGGATGCGATCACGCCCGCGCTGATGGATGGGGGAATGGAGCGGATGCGGGTGGATTTCGGCATGGAAAAGGATGCCGGGCGCAGGTTCGGCCTGTGGGCGCTGATGCACATGCTGGGCGGAGCGCCCGACCTGGACGTTGCGTTCAAGGATGCGGGCGAGCGCGACGCTGCCCGCAATTTCATGGACCTGGTCGACCGCGCCGCCGACCCATGAACGCCTGTCCGCTGCGTCGGCGCGGGATCCACGGGATGGGGCAAGGGGGAAAGTGGCGGGCCTGTTTCATCCCGCCTTTTCCACATTCAGTCTTCCAGACCGAACGCGATTTTCAGAACCACCTGAAACCGCTCGACCTTCTGGTCGGTGATATTGCCGCGGGTTTCGACCACCTGAAACCATTGAAGGTTGTCGAGCGTCTCCGCCGCTTTTGCGATCGCGCCAGTGATTGCATCTTCGACGCTGGTTTCGGACGTGCCGACAACCTCTATGATCTTGGCTACGTGGTTGTTCATATCGCTCTCCTGATGATCGGCCGCGGATGCCGGCGGCCGGGCAATCAGTGTAATTCCGGGCGTTGTTGCTCGGTTCCCCCGCCCGGAAAAGAAGCTGTGCGAAGGCGGTTCGAAGCCCGCGCGCCTAGTCAGGCAAAGCGGCTCTTGGGCACATGGGTGATCCGGCAGGCAAGGTCGGCCTCGCCCGAGGCGACGATATAGCGGCCGGGCGCGCTGGCGCCATCATCGCCATCGGCAATGCCGGTGGTGAAGACGATATCGCGCAGATACATCTGATGTTCGATCGGCCGGGTGAGCGCGGGATTGGCTTCCAGCAGCGGCCGATGCCCGGTGCGCTTGACGCGGGAAGGATCGTCGGCGTCGAGCATCGACCAATAGGTGCGGTAGATGCCGACGATGCCGTTCGGTTCGACCCCGTGCCACAGGCTGAGCCAGCCATCGGCGGTGCGGACCGGCGGCGTTCCCCCACCCATGCGCGCGGTCGCCACGCCGTCCGCAGCGGGCCGGATGCCAGGTTCGCGATACGGTTTCCAGTGGCGGGCGTCCGGGGAGGTGGCGAGGTTGATCGATGGCCCCGCGCGCCACGGACTGCCAGGCGGATAGGCGAAATACAGGTCGCCCAGCGGCCGCGTCTGCGCCCAGTAGCGCCCGTCGATCAGCCCTTCGAAAATCAGCATGTCCTTGTTCTGGTGATCGAGCACGATATCCTCGAACCGCCATTCGATGCCGTCCGTCGAGCTGTAGAGCGTGGTCGAATGCCGCTCGGGACTGACCGAACAACTGGTCATCAGCCACTGGTCCGGCAGGCGGCTGATCCGCGCATCCTCTATGCCATAGCATTGATGGCTGCCCTGCGGGGCGATGGCCCGGTCATAATGGATCGCTTCGATTTCCAGCCCGTCGGGCGACAGCTCCACCGGCAGCAGCCAGGACAGCGAGGTCAGCGCCATCACCTTCCAGCCTTCGCCGCGCAGCATGAACTTGCGCGGATCGCTGGTATCGACCCGATCCAGCGGCCAGAGGTCGAGCAGATAGCGGCCGCCGGCCGGGGGCGCGCCTTCGGCCGGGTCGCCGGTCCAGCGGATGGCCCGGACCTTACTGTCGCGGATCGGATCGCGCAGCGCCTGCGCGACGCGCGCGATCATCATCAGATTGCCGTTGGCAAGCCGCATCAGGCCCGGATTGAACACGCCCAGCACATAGGTTTCAGCGTCGAGATGACCCGCGAGCGGCGAGCGCGCCAGATCGATATCGTCGGGCACCAGCACCAGCCGGTCGATGGCGAAGTCGCTCATGAGCCGCCCCGTGCCCTCAACCTTCCTGCCGCAACCGTTCGACCAGTTGCTGGATCTCGTTCGGTTCCAGCAGCCAGGTGCGCGTCTTGCGCCCTTCGCGATGCACCGGCTGGGTCAACAGGATGCGCGCCTGTTCCCTGGCGGCGGGCTTGAAAATCGCGAAATGCCGAGCGCAATCGCGGATCGTCCCGATCAGCGGCGCCTTGCCGTCCAGATCGATCATCGTCGCGGGCTGGTCCCAGGGGATCATGGGGCGCGTTCCTTCCTTGGCAATCGTCTAGAAATCGGGCTTCTCATAATGGGCGGGCGGCGTGATCACTTCCATCCGCTCCGACAATAGCGGGCGGAAGGATGGGCGCGACTTGAAGCCCGCATACCAGCGCTTGACCGTTTCATGGCCGTTCCAGTCGATCCCGCCCAGATAGTCCGCCACCGACAGATGCGCCGCCGCCGCGATGTCGGCGAGGCTGAGCGTCCCCCCGGCCATCCAGCTGCGATGGTCGAGCAGATAGTCCATATAATCCATGTGCGTGTTCGCGCGCTTCATCGCTTCGCGCAGGATGCGCGCATCGGGCGGCGCGCGCTCGATCAGCCGCTTCTTCATCCGCTCGTGCAGCAGCGGGCCGACGACGTCGCCATAGAAATTCTGGTCGAAAAACGCGGTCAGCCGCCGCACCTCCGCGCGCCCGGCGGCGGTGCCCGAGATCAGCGGGAATTTTTCCACCGTCTCCTCGAAATATTCGCAGATCGCCTGGCTGTCGATCAGCGCCGCGCCGGTCGCCTCGTCGACCATGACGGGTGTCGTGCCGGCGGGGTTGAGATCGAGAAACTCGTCGCGCATCAACCAGGGGGATTCGCGCACCAGATCATAGCCCACGCCCTTTTCGCCCAGCAGCAGCCGGACCTTGCGGGAAAAAGGACAAAGCGGAAATTGGAAAAGCTGCCACATGACTGCCCCTGTTAGGCGCGGGCGGCGTGAGGTGGAAGCGCCAAAATGTGCGCCTGGTATATGGCGCGCCGCATCCGGTCGGCACCGCCCCGGTCGCCCGGTCACGCCAGGTAAAAATTTTTTATCCTTGAAATTGCCTTCTTGCCTTTTGCGGGTGCCGCCTTTGTCCATGCGTCGCGCGTGGCGGAGGCGGTCGCCCGACGCGCCCCGATGCGGATCGAGTCTCTAATCTGTCATTTACCCTCTTGCGCGCAGCGTATGCTGTGGCACTATCGGTGGTATTGGAACGACGGGGGTTACCCAATAGATTGTATCGCAGTGCCGGAAGCCTTCTTCCGGCATCTGGGCGTTTTCGTCCCTGCGATCCGGTCGATTGAACCCAAAGTCAGTGCCGCCGTTCGACAGGCATGCTAGGATGGGCGTCTTTCGCGAACCGGTGTGGCCGACTCGAACGAAAACGGAACAAATGGGGTGGGTATATGGATTTTCGCGAGAGCCAGGGCACAGGGTCGCAAGACATTGGGTCGCAAGACATAGGACCGCAGGATATGGGAATATTGACCGAAGACAGGGCGCCGGCCGCAGCGGCGATTGCGGCACCGGCCGCAGCGCAGGCGCCGCGTTCATCCTCGTCGGTTGAGGCGCGTCGCTTTGCGGTAGTGACCGACGCTTCGCGCGACCAGCTCCTGACCGATTTCGGCAAGGATACGCTCAACGACCGCTATCTGCTGCCCGGCGAATCCTATCAGGACCTGTTCGCCCGCGTGGCGGCGGCCTATGCCGATGACGCCGACCATGCCCAGCGCGTCTATGATTATATCAGCCGCCTGTGGTTCATGCCCGCCACGCCCGTGCTGTCGAACGGCGGCACCGGCCGGGGTCTGCCGATCAGCTGCTATCTCAACAGCGTCGACGACAGCCTGGAAGGCATCGTCAACACCTGGAACGAGAATGTCTGGCTCGCATCGCGCGGCGGCGGCATCGGCACCTATTGGGGCAGCGTGCGCGGCATCGGCGAGCCGGTCGGCCTGAACGGCAAGACCAGCGGCATCATCCCCTTCGTCCGCGTGATGGACAGCCTGACGCTGGCGATCAGCCAGGGCAGCCTGCGTCGCGGCTCGGCTGCCTGCTATCTCGACATATCGCATCCCGAGATCGAGGAGTTCCTCGAAATCCGCAAGCCCAGCGGCGATTTCAATCGCAAGGCTCTCAACCTGCACCACGGCGTCCTGTTGACCGACGAGTTCATGGAAGCGGTGCGCGACGGCGCCGAATTCATCCTGCGCAGCCCCAAGGACGGGTCGGAGCGCGGCAAGGTGGACGCGCGCTCGCTGTTCCAGAAGCTGGTCGAAACGCGGCTGGCGACGGGCGAACCCTATATCGTCTTCAACGACACCGTGAACCGGATGATGCCCAAGCATCATCGCGACCTTGGCCTCAAGGTTTCGACATCGAACCTCTGTTCGGAAATCACGTTGCCCACTGGCCGCGACCATCTGGGCCAGGATCGCACGGCGGTCTGCTGCCTGTCGTCGATGAACCTGGAAACCTGGGACGAATGGAAGGACGAAAAGTTGTTCGTCGAGGACATCATGCGGTTCCTCGACAATGTGCTGCAGGATTATATCGACCGCGCCCCGCCCGAAATGGCGCGCGCCAAATATAGCGCCAGCCGCGAACGCTCAGTGGGGCTGGGCGTCATGGGCTTCCACAGCTTCCTTCAGGCCCGCAACATCCCGTTCGAAGGGGCGATGGCCAAGAGCTGGAACCTGCGCATCTTCAAGCAGATCAAGGGCCAGGTCGACGAGGCGTCGATGCAGCTGGCGATCGAGCGCGGCCCGTGCCCGGACGCCGCCGACATGGGCGTGATGGAGCGTTTTTCCTGCAAGATGGCGATCGCGCCGACCGCCTCGATCAGCATCATCGCCGGCGGCACCAGCGCCTGCATCGAGCCGATCCCGGCCAATATATACACCCACAAGACGCTGTCGGGCAGCTTTTCGATCAAGAACCCCTATCTCGAAAAGCTGCTGGTCGAAAAATCGAAGGATTCGACCAATGTGTGGAATTCGATCCTGGAAAATGGCGGCAGCGTCCAGCATCTCGATTTCCTGTCCCCCGAGGAAAAGGACGTGTTCAAGACCAGCTTCGAGATCGACCAGCGCTGGCTGCTCGAACTCGCCGCCGACCGCACGCCCTATATCGACCAGGCGCAGTCGCTGAACCTGTTCATCCCGGCCGATGTCGAGAAATGGGATCTGCTCATGCTCCACTTCCGCGCGTGGGAACTGGGCATCAAGTCGCTTTACTATCTGCGCTCGAAATCGGTCCAGCGCGCCGGTTTCGCCGGCGGCGTGGAAGCCGACAACACGATCGACGCGCCCAAGTTCGAGCTGGAAAGCACCGACTATGACGAGTGTTTGGCCTGTCAGTGATGTAATTCCCTCTCCTTTCAGGAGAGGGAGGGAGCCGCGCAGCGGCGGAAGGGTGAGGATGATGCGGAACTATCGCGATCTCGCCTCAGGCTTGGTCGCCCGCGTCCGCGCCCTTCGCCGCAATGCCACCGACGCCGAAAAGCGCCTGTGGTCCGCCCTGCGAGAAAAGCTGCCCGCGGTGAAATTTCGTCGTCAGGTACCACATGGCTCCTATGTCGCGGATTTTCTTTGCTTCTCGGCCAGGCTGATCGTCGAGGTCGATGGCGCGACCCACGCGGACAGCATCGAGCAGGATGCGGCCCGCACCGGCTATTTCGAGGCGCAGGGCTACCAAGTCCTGCGTTTCTGGAACCATGAAGTCATGGACAATATCGACGGCGTCGTAGCGGTCATCGCGGCGCGATTTTCGCCCTCACCCTCCCACGCCTGACGGCGCGGGCCCCTCCCTCTCCCGGTGGGAGAGGGGAAGAACAGATTGCTCGGAGTAACCCCATGCCCCTTCTTCAAGCCTCCAAGGTCTACAAGCCTTTCGAATATCCCTGGGCTTACGAATATTGGAAACGCCAGCAGCAGCTGCACTGGCTGCCCGAAGAAGTGCCTTTGGGCGAGGATTGCCGCGACTGGGCGCAGAAGCTGTCCGATCATGAGCGCAACCTTTTGACCCAGATCTTCCGCTTCTTCACCCAGGCGGACGTGGAAGTGCAGGATTGCTACCACGAAAAATATGGCCGGGTGTTCAAGCCGACCGAGGTCAAGATGATGCTGACCGCCTTTTCCAACATGGAAACGGTCCACATCGCCGCCTACAGCCATCTGCTCGACACGATCGGCATGCCCGAAAGCGAATATAGCGCCTTTCTCCAATATAAGGAGATGCGCGACAAGCACGACTATCTCCAGCAGTT
The DNA here is from genome assembly GCF_037725245.1 of Sphingobium anseongense. Lineage (NCBI taxonomy): Bacteria > Pseudomonadati > Pseudomonadota > Alphaproteobacteria > Sphingomonadales > Sphingobiaceae > Sphingobium > Sphingobium anseongense. The sequence continues at coordinate 158,192 of NZ_JBBJUL010000003.1, forward strand.
CGGCGTCGATACCGACGAGGATATCGCCCGCACGCTCGCCATGTTCGGCGGCTTTACCGAGGGTTTGCAGCTGTTCGCGTCCTTCGCGATGTTGATGAACTTCCCGCGCTTCAACAAGATGAAGGGCATGGGCCAGATCGTCACCTGGTCGGTGCGCGACGAGACGCTGCATTGCGAGGGCATCATCAAGCTGTTCCATGCCTTCTGCGCCGAACGCAACTGCCTGACCCCGGCGGTCAAGGAAGACATCATGGACATGTGCCAGAAAACGGTGCGGATCGAGGATGCCTTTGTCGACCTGGTGTTCGAAATGGGTCCGGTCCCCGGCATGACGCCCAAGGACATCAAGAAATATGTCCGCTACATCGCCGACTGGCGGCTGGGGCAACTGGGTTTGAAGCCCATCTACATGATCGAGGATCATCCGCTGCCCTGGCTCGCCCCGCTGCTGAACGGCGTCGAGCACGCCAATTTCTTCGAAACCCGCGCTACCGAATATTCCAAGGGCGCGACCCGCGGCCAGTGGAGCGAAGTGTGGGACAGCTTCGACCGGCGCAAGAAGCTCAAGGCCAATGACAGCGCGCCCGAAGACGGCGAAGCCGACATGTTCAAGGCGGCGGGGATCGCGGCGGAGTAGAATTCCCGCACCCGGCGACGGTTCGAAAGCCCGACTTTGGCAATGGCGGCGCGGATATCCGCGCCGCCATTGCCTTTTGCCCGCCAAACGCCTAACGGCGAGCCTTGCTGTGGCGCTGACCCGGCTCAACGCGTTCATGCTCGATGATGGTTTCGGGTCGAACGCCCGCTATCGATCGAGACAACATGCCTTTCACGACCCTGCCAACGCTTCTGTCCGAAGCGCTCTCCGCCCGTGGCTATGCCGCGCCCACGCCCGTCCAGGCCGCCGTGCTCGAAGAGGAAGCGCGGGGCCGCGACCTCGTGGTGTCGGCCCAGACCGGATCGGGCAAGACCGTCGCCTTCGGCCTTGCCATGGCCGACGAACTGCTGGGTGAAGCGGGCCGCGCGGGCCATGCCGGCGCACCCATTTCCCTGGTGATCGCGCCCACGCGCGAACTGGCGCTACAGGTCAGCAAGGAGCTGATCTGGCTTTATGGCGGCGCCGGCGCACGCATCGCCACCTGCGTCGGCGGCATGGATGCGGCCAAGGAGCGGCGTGCGCTGAGCCAGGGCGCGCACATCGTCGTCGGCACGCCGGGCCGGCTGCGCGATCATCTCGATCGCGGCGCGCTCAACCTGACCGCGCTGCGCGTGGCGGTGCTCGACGAAGCCGACGAGATGCTCGACATGGGTTTCCGCGAGGAACTGGAGGCGATACTCGATGCGACGCCCGAAGGCCGCCGCACGCTGTTGTTTTCGGCGACGATGCCCAAGCCCATCGCCGCGCTGGCCCGCCGCTACCAGCGCGATGCGCTGCACATCAATACTGTGGGGGCCGAGCGCGGCCATGGCGACATCGCCTATCAGGCGGTGACCGTTGCGCCGTCGGATATCGAAAAGGCCGTCGTCAACCTGCTGCGCTATCATGACGCGCCGACCGCGATGCTGTTTTGCGCGACGCGCGAAACGGTGCGCCATCTGCATGCGAGCCTTACCGAACGCGGCTTCGGCGCGGTCGCGCTGTCGGGCGAACATAGCCAGAATGAGCGCAACGCCGCGCTCCAGGCGCTGCGCGATCGCCGCGCCCGCGTCTGTGTCGCCACCGACGTTGCCGCGCGCGGCATCGACCTGCCCAGCCTCAGCCTGGTCGTCCATGTCGAACTGCCGCGCGACGCTGAGACGTTGCAGCATCGGTCGGGTCGCACCGGGCGCGCCGGAAAGAAGGGCACCGCCGTGCTGCTGGTCCCCTATCAGCGCCGCCGCCGCGTCGAATCGATGCTCAAGGGCGCCAAGATCAACGCCGAATGGATCAACGCGCCGACGATGGACGATATTCGCGTCAAGGATCGCGAACGGTTGATGGCCGCGCTGCTGGAACCGGCCGAACTGGACGAGGAAGACCGCGCGCTGGGCGCACAGTTGCTGAGCCAGCGTCCGGCCGAGGAAATCGCGGCGCTGCTGGTGCGCTCGCATCGCGCGTCCATGCCCAATCCCGAGGAACTGGTCGATGCCAGTTCCGGCCCGCCGCCGCGCGAAGGGCCGCGTCCCGGTTTCGAGGATACCGCCTGGTTCCGCATGCCGATCGGCCGGCAGGACAATGCCGATCCGCGCTGGATCCTTCCGCTGCTGTGCCGTCGCGGCCATATCACCCGTGGCGAGATCGGCGCGATCCGCATCACCGGCAACGAAACCCTGTTCGAAATTCGCAGCGATAGCGCGGGCCGCTTCATGGCTTCGGTCAAGCGCACCGCGCAGGTCGATGGCGATCCCGAAGATGCGCTGCCGATCGAAGCGGTCCAGGGCGCTCCCCGCGACGAGGCGCGACAGAACCGCCGTGGCGACCGCGCCAATGACGGCCCGCCGCAGCGCCGTTACGACGCGCGCCCGACGCTTGGCGCGCGCCCCGGCGCGCCCGGTCGTCCCGCCGGCGCGCGGCCACCCTTCAAGGGCAAGCCCGGCGGCGGCAAGCCCTTTGGCGGCAAACCGTCGGGCGGCAAGCCCTACAAGGCCAGGCGCCCGGACTGAGGCCTGTCGCTGATGCCGCGCATTCTGGTCGATGCGGACGCCTGCCCGGTCAAGGACGAGATCTACAAGGTCGCCTTTCGCCATGAGGTGCCGGTCACGATCGTCAGCAACAGCCCGATCCGGGTGCCCGCGCACCCGCTGGTCGCGCGCGAGGTGGTCAGCGACGGCTTCGACGCCGCCGACGACTGGATCGCCGAGCGGGCAGGGAGCGATGCGGTCGTCATCACCGCCGACATCCTGCTCGCCGACCGCTGCCTCAAGGCCGGCGCGCAGGTGATCGGCTCCAACGGCAAGCCGTTCACCATGGCGTCGATCGGCGGCGCCATCGCCACCCGCGCGATCATGGCGGATTTGCGCGCCGGCGGCGATGCCATCGGCGGGCCGCCGCCCTTTTCAAAGGCCGACAGGTCGCGCTTTCTACAGGCGCTGGACGAGGTGCTGGTGCGGATGAAGCGCGGGCGCTGAGCGCGATTCATTCGTCGCCATAGATCGCCACGAACCGTTCGCCCGCGCTGGTGGCGACGCCGCGATAGAGACCCGGCGTGTTGAAATGGCAGGCAAAGCGCCCGTCCGGCGCGGCGACGATCACCCCGCCGACGCCGCCCATCGCCGCGATTTCGGCGAAGGTCGCCTGCGCCGCCGCCCGCGGTTCTTCACCCAGCATCCGCATGCGCGCGGCAATCTCGTGCCCCACGCCGACGCGGATGAAAAATTCGCCCGCGCCCGTCGCCGACACGGCGCAGCTTCTGTCGTCGGCATAGGTGCCCGCGCCGATCAACGGCGAATCGCCGATCCGCGCCCAGCGCTTGCCGGTCAGCCCCCCGGTCGAGGTGGCGGCGGCGACATGGCCGTCGCTGTCGCACGCGACCGCGCCGACCGTGCCATATTTCATGTCGACATCATAATGGCCGTCGCCGGGACGGGCCTTGAGCTCATCCAGCTGGCGCGCCCGTTCGGGCGTCATGAACCATGCCGGATCGACCTGTTCCACCTGTCGTTCGATTGCGAAGCGGTCCGCTCCCTCGCGCGCCAGCAGGACATGGGGACTGCGTTCCATCACCGCGCGGGCGAGGGTGACGGGGTTGCGCGTGGCGGTTGCCCCCGCGACCGCGCCGGCATCGCGCGTCGCCCCGTCCATGATCGCCGCGTCCAGTTCGATAGTGCCTTCATAGGTGAACACCGCGCCGCGCCCGGCATTGAAATGCGGATCATCCTCCAGCACGCGCACCGCCGCTTCCACCGCGTCCAGCGCGCTGCCGCCGGTTGCCAGCACGGCTGTCCCCGCATCCAGCGCGGCGTCGAGGCCGGCGCGCGCCACCGCGTCCTGCTGCGCGGTCAGGTTCGCCCGGCTCATCGACCCCGCGCCGCCATGGACGAGCAAGGTCCAGCCGGGGCCGGCGGGGGCAGGGTCGTTCATGGCGCATGGTTCCTTTACCGAATCTCTCTTGCCCGCCCTAGCAAAGCGGCGCCGCTGCGATAACCGGTCGTGACCGTTGCGGCCGCGTCGTCGACTGCGCGCTTCTAACCGGCGGGATAAGCGCCTATAGGGGCTGCCATGAAAACGGAGCTTCCCCATGTCCGAGCATAATCCCGGCCTGCGCCCCTGGCGCGACATCGCACGGCGGGCATGCCGGCAGATCATGGTCGGCAACGTCCCGGTCGGCGGCGGCGCGCCCGTCACCGTACAGACGATGACCAATACGCTGACCCATGATGTGAAGGCGACGATCGACCAGATTCGCCGGTGCGAAGAGGCGGGCGTGGACATTATCCGCCTATCCTGCCCCGACGAGGAATCGACCGCGGCGCTCAAACAGATCGTGCGCGCCGCGCGGGTGCCGATCGTCGCTGACATCCATTTCCATTACAAGCGCGCGCTGGAAGCGGCGGACGCGGGCGCGGCCTGCCTGCGGATCAATCCGGGCAATATCGGCAGCTCGCAGCGGGTCAAGGAAGTGGTGGACGCGGCCAAGGCCAATGGCTGCGCGATCCGCATCGGCGTCAACGCCGGGTCGCTGGAAAAGCATCTGCTCGAAAAATATGGCGAACCTTGCCCCGAAGCGCTGGTCGAAAGCGCGCTCGACCATATCAAGCTGCTCCAGGACCAGGATTTCCACGAATATAAGGTCGCGGTGAAGGCGAGCGACGTGTTCCTAGCCGTCGCCGCCTATGCGCAACTGGCCGATGCGGTCGATTGTCCGCTGCACCTGGGCATTACCGAGGCCGGCGGGCTGATCGGCGGGACGGTCAAGAGCGCGATCGGCATCGGCAACCTGCTGTGGGCCGGGATCGGCGACACCATCCGCGTATCATTGTCCGCCGAACCGGAAGAGGAAGTCCGCGTCGGCTATGAGATACTGAAATCGCTCGGCATCCGTACCCGCGGGGTCAAGGTGATTTCCTGCCCCAGTTGCGCGCGGCAGGGGTTCGACGTCATCCGCACCGTGCAGGCGCTGGAAGAACGGCTCCAGCATATCAACACGCCGCTGTCGCTGTCGGTGCTGGGCTGCGTCGTCAATGGCCCCGGCGAAGCGCGCGAGACCGACATCGGCCTGACCGGCGGCGGCGCGGGCAAGCATATGGTCTATCTGTCGGGGATTACCGATCACACCGTGCAGGACGAAGGACTGGTCGATCATATCGTCGCGCTGGTCGAAGCCAAGGCGGCGGAGATCGAGGCGGAGAAAGCCGAGGCCGAAATGACCGATGCAGGGACGGCGCAAGCGGCGGAATAGCGCCGCCAGCCGCATTTCATGCCGTCAATGTCCCGTACTCTTCCCTTCATCGTCTGCTGCGCGGGCGTCGCCCTGTTCGCGATGATGGACGCGGCGATGAAGGGCCTGAGCCTGTCGATCGGCCTTTATAACGCGCTGTTGTGGCGCGCGGTCGCGGGCAGCTTGCTGGGCCTTGTCCTCATGGTCGCGCTGCGGCAGCGCTGGCCTGCGCTGCCGGTGCTGCGCATCCATCTGTTACGGGGCACGGTGGTCGCCTTCATGGCGCTGTCCTTCTTTTGGGCGTTGATGCGGATGCCGCTGGCCGAAGCGATCGCCCTGTCCTTCATCTCGCCGCTGATCGCCTTGTATCTCGCCGCCCTGCTGCTCAAGGAGCGGGTGGGGCGCGGGGCGATCGGCGCGTCGCTGCTGGGGCTGGGCGGCGTGGGGGTGATCCTGTCGGGCCGGATGAGCGGCGGCTATGACGCCGACGCGCTGGCCGGCGCCGGGGCGGTGCTGTTTTCGGCGGTGCTGTTCGCATGGAACCTTATCATCCAGCGGCAACAGGCGCAGGTGGCAAGCCCGGTCGAGGTTGCCTGCTTTCAGCATCTGGTCATGCTGGGCGTGTTCGCGCTCGCCGCGCCGAAGCTGGCGCTCGCGCCGCCACCGGGCACGGTGCCGGTCATCATGCTGGCCGCCTGCCTTGCCTTTGTCTCGCTTGCCGCGCTCGCCTGGGCCTATGCGCGGGCGGAGGCGCAATTTCTGATCCCGGTCGAATATAGCGCGTTCCTGTGGGCGGCGCTGGCGGGATGGCTGGCCTTTGGCGAACGGCTGACGCTGACGACGCTGGTCGGTGGGGCGCTGATCGTCGCGGGCTGCCTGATCGCGGCGCGGGCGGGACGGCCGCCGCATGTCGAACCGGGCATCGCCTGACGCAAGCGTTGCAAGCGATATGGGCGCGGACTCTTGACGCCGAGTCCCCACTCGGCGACAAGTGGCGCACGGAACATTTGGGGGACAAGGGAAAGCCATGGCTGTCAGCCGCGGGGTGAAGCGCACGCCGGAATGGCGCGAGATGCTCAAGCGCAGCCTGATCCGCAGCGGTGCGTTGATCGGCGCGATCGCGCTGATGATCGCGACCCTGTTCCTGGCGCTCGCGCTGTTGAGCTATACGCCGAGCGACCCGTCGATCATGACCGTCGCGGGCGAAGGCGTGCGCAACGTCATGGGTGCGCCGGGCGCATGGGTCGGTGACCTGCTGCTGCTGCTGCTGGGCGTCCCGGTCGCGCTCGTCCTGCCGTTGATGGCGATCACCGCGCGGCGCATGTGGGGCGATCTCGACATGGCGGGATGGAAGGCGCAATTCGGCAAGTGCCTGGTGGGCATCGCGTTTATCGGCATCGCGCTGTCGCTGTTCCAGCCCGAACCGCTGGTGGGCCTGCCGTCGGGCTGGGGCGGGATGGTCGGCCTGGCGACCACCAAGGGCGTGATGAGCCTGACCGCGCAGGCGCCCCAGGCGTTGCGCGGCTGGATCCACGGCGTCGTCATCCTGCTGGCGCTGATCGCGGGCGGCTATATCTGGTATCGCAGCCTGGCGCTGGAAAAGCCGCTGCTGGAACTGCGCCGGCCGACGCTGCCCCGGCTGATGCTGCCGCGCCCCAGTTTCGGATCGGCGAACGTCGAGGACGACGACGAGCCGGTGCCGCAGGATCGGATCGTGGCGCCGCGCAAGGCCGTGTCCAACGAACCCAAGCCACCCATCACCATCCAGACTCCCAAGCCCGCCCCGGTGCAGCGGGCGATGGCGCCGGTCAGCCAGGACGACCTGTTCGGCAACAGTTCGCTGCCCTCGCCCGACCTGCTCAATCCGGTGCCGGTGAACCAGGGCATGAAGATCGACAAGGCGGCACTGGAGCGCAACGCCCGGCTGCTCGAAAGCGTGCTCGACGATTTCCATGTGAAGGGCAATATCGTCGAGGTCCGCCCCGGCCCGGTCGTCACCATGTACGAACTGGAGCCGGCGCCCGGCATCAAGGCGAGCCGGGTGATCGCGCTGGCCGATGACATCGCCCGCAACATGTCGGCGCTGTCGGCGCGCGTCGCGACGATTCCGGGGCGCACCGTCATCGGCATCGAACTGCCCAACGCCAATCGCGAGGGTGTGTCCTTCCGCGAGCTGATCACATCCGAACAGTTCGGCCAGGAAGCGACGCTGCCGATCATCCTGGGCAAGAATATCTCGGGCGAACCGATCATCGCCGATCTGGCGCCGATGCCCCATCTGCTGATCGCCGGTACGACGGGATCAGGCAAGTCGGTGGGTTTGAACGCGATGATCCTGTCGCTGCTCTACCGCATGACGCCCGATCAGCTGCGCCTCATCATGATCGATCCCAAGATGCTGGAACTGTCGACTTATGACGATATTCCGCATCTGCTCGCCCCGGTCGTCACCGCGCCGGACAAGGCGATCCGCGCGCTCAAATGGGCGGTCGAGCAGATGGAGGATCGCTATCGCATGATGGCGTCGATTTCCGTCCGCAACCTTGCCAATTACAATGAAAAGGTGCGCGCGGCCAAAGCCAAGGGCAAGCCATTGGGCCGCCGCGTCCAGACCGGTTACGACCCCGAAAGCGGCAAGCCCATCTACGAGGAGGAACAGCTCGATTTCCAGCCGTTGCCGCAGATCGTGGTGGTGGTCGACGAGCTGGCCGACCTGATGATGACCGCCGGCAAGGAAGTCGAATTCCTGATCCAGCGGCTGGCGCAAAAGGCGCGCGCGGCGGGCATCCACCTGATCCTGGCGACGCAGCGGCCGTCGGTCGACGTCATCACCGGCGTGATCAAGGCGAACCTGCCGACCCGGATCAGCTTCTTCGTCACCAGCAAGATCGACAGCCGCACCATCCTGGGCGAGCAGGGGGCCGAGCAGCTGTTGGGCAAGGGCGACATGCTGTATATGGCGGGTGGCAAACAGCTTACGCGCGTCCATGGCCCGTTCGTCAGCGACGACGAAGTCCGCATGGTCGCCGACCATTGGCGCGCGCAGGGCCAGCCGGACTATATCCAGGCGGTGACCGAGGAACCGGAAGAAGGCAGCTTCGCGCTCGACGGCGTCGACCTGGGCGACGACAGCCCGGACGCGCAACTCTATCGCAAGGCGTGCCAGCTGGTGTTCGACAATCAGAAGGCATCGACCAGCTGGCTTCAGCGGCAATTGCGCATCGGCTATAACAGCGCCGCGCGCCTGATCGAGCGGATGGAAGAGGATGGCCTGGTCGGCGCGCCCAACCATGTCGGCCGCCGCGAGGTGTTGCGCGACGAAAATGGCAATCCGCTGTGACAGTCAGGCCGCTGTGACAGTCAGGCCGCTGTGACAGTCAGGCCGCTGTGACAGTCAGGCCGATTTAGCAGGCAGGCGGCCGTAACAGGCCGAGATTATCGAGATGTCGCGACCGCCGTAACGGGCCGCTGCGGTCTGGTGCGGGGACGCCTTGGAGCAGCGTGCGAATAGTCGCGGCCACCTGATGTCCGTTCGGGCTGAGCGAGGGCGCTTCGCCTGCGGCTCAGGGAACGGGCATGATCAAAGGCCGGATGCGCCAGTCCCGCCCGATGCGAGGAGGAGGCGCGGCCCAGGCGAGCCGGGACCGCGCTTGCCTGCCTCAGCGCAGAACGAAAGCGTTCTTCTCACCGAACTTGTGTACCGACGAGGACCCGACAGGAAAGGCGTCGAAGATGCTGCGGTCGATGCTCATCCCGGAGAACTGCTCCATGAGGACCGGCTCGGTGCAGCATTCGAGCAGCTTGCGGTTATTCTCCTGGAATTCGGGAACCTGGCGAAGCTCCATCGCGACATCTTCGTCCCATGACGCGAAAACGACGAATTCGTTGGGATCGCGGGCCCAGCCCTGGAATGCGAAGATGCAACCGCGATAGTAGAAAGGCTTGGCTTCCTCGCAGACATTTTCGAACAGGTCGAGAAACTCCTGACGACGTTCGGGATTCACCTTCCAACGAACCAGGAACGCATTGCGGTCGCGAGTAAAGGGTGATTTTTCAGTCATGAGCTTCTCCTATTCTTGATTGCGACCGCTCGAAAGCAGCATCCCGGCGCGCCGCGTTCAGATGTCCGATCGTAATTCGAACCCGGCGGGAACACCATTGCCGGCGACCTCGATCATGCTCGGCCGGGCATGATGAAAACGCAAACTTTCTCCAGATCTAGGATATAGTATCTGCACTTCCATGCCGGGCTGGTCAACGCCAATCATGCTGCTGCCTGTTCGTCAAAAAATTCACGTACCGGTCGCGCACGCACCCCGGTCAGTGCCCCAGGCCCATATCCTGTTCGTCCGAAACAAGGCCGGGGAAAGTCCGAAGATAGGTAACGAATTCGCCGGTTACACCCTCTTCACGCAGAAACGCGACGGAAACCGGCTGCGGCGGGGACATATAGGCCGGATCGGCACGCACCCGCTCGGGAAAATCATGGCGCAAAATGCCCGCGCGGCCAATCGTCACGAAATCGCATCCGGCGTCGATCAGGCTCGTCGCCGTGGCGGCATCCATGATCTTGCCGGCCGCGCCGAGGCGGACATTGCCGCGTGGTATGTCAGTGAAATAGCTCAGCAGGCTGCGCCCCTGAAACGCTTCCTCATGCGGTTCCTTGGCCACGTCCCACAGCGACATGTCGAGATAGTCGATCTGGCCCTGCTGCATGATCTCGCCCGCCAGTTCCCGCACTTCGGCCAGTTGCATGCCAAACCGCTCGGGCGACAGGCGCAGCCCGACCTGAAAATCGGGGCGGCACCGGCGGCGTATGCCGTCGATCACTTCCAGCATCAGGCGGGCGCGATTTTCAATACCGCCGCCATAGCGGTCATCGCGCCGATTGATCGTGGGCGACAGGAATTGGGCGAGAATATAACCGTGCGCGCCGTGGATCTGGACGCCATCGCAGCCCGCCGCGTCGGCCCGCAGCGCCGCCACGATGAAATCCTCCCGCAGCTGTTCCACCTCATCCAGGCTGAGGCTTCGGGCGCCGTTGCGCGCACTGTCGGACGGCGCGACGGGGGTGCCGACCAGTGCCGCGTCGGCGCGTTCGCCACCATGGTAGAGCTGCACCGCCGAGACGCCGCCATTGGCGCGGACGGCGGCAGCGAACTGCGCCAGCCCGTCGACATGCATGTCGTCATAGATGCCAAGCTGGCCCGGATAGCCTTGCCCCACATGCTGAACCGGCGCGGCGGCGGTCATCACCAGCGCGAACCCGCCCGCCGCACGCATGGTCAGCCAGCGGATTTCCGGTTCGGACAGGCGGCCATCCGCATGGCTTTGCTGGTTGGTGAGCGGAGCGAGCATGAGCCTGTTCTTGAGGGCAGGGCCGCGTGCCATCGGCAGCGGCTCGAACAGCGTGCTATGCGACATTCCATTCTCCAGTCGGGATGACCATGGGGTTGTCCCGGTTCCATCTACATCGGTTGCGTCGGATGGCGACGACGCAAATATTCGGCCGTGCTGCTGAATCCTTCACGCGGCCGCCGGTCGCCCGTTCCTGATGGCGCCGGGCGATGCCGTCCGCCGCCGCCACTTAGGACATCCTGCCTGCCCCGACAAGTCGGTGCCGCCATTTCTGCTGCCGGCCCGCACGCTGGCCGCGCGAGCGGCGTGGGTCCCCCGCGTGGCGTCCCAGCCGCACGTCGGCGCGGCCGGAACCGTCCCCCCTTTCATGCGCCGATGAACTCGTCGGCGAAGTCCCGCAACAGCGTCATGCCTTCATCGACCGAATAGCATTTCGGGCTGAATATGATCTCATCGAGGCCGATCGCTTCATAGTCCGGCAGCGCTGCCTTGTGCTCGTGAAGCAGGGCGATGTCGGTTGCGCCCAATTGCCGGTAGAGTTCGGACATGGCGCGACCGCTTTCCGCCATATATCCGCTCAGTTCGTCGAGGATCTGGCGATATTCGGCCAATGTCTTCCAGTTGATGTAAAAGCCGTCCCCCAGTTTCGCGACCCGGCGAAGGGCAGGGGATGTTTCGCCGCCGATGATGATCGGGGGGTAGGGTTTCTGCGTTGGCAGGGGATTGATGCGTCCGCCGTTGAAGCTGGTGAATGTGCCCCGGAAAGCGTCCTCGCTCCCCGACCATAGCAGCTTCATCACCTCGATATGCTCGTCGGTGCGCTGGCCGCGCTCGGCAAAGGGAATGCCCAGAGCGTTGAATTCCTCGCGCATCCAGCCGATGCCGGCGCCGTAGAAAAATCGGCCGCCGCTCATGAAGTCCAGCGTCGCTATGGCCTGCGCCTGCTGGATCGGCGGACGGTAAGGCGTGACGGCAATGCCCGTACCCAGCCTGATGGTCTTGGTTGCGCCCGCGACGACGCCCAGGAAGACGAGCGGATCGTACCAAGGCGTCTGCGATTCGAATGCGCCCGCCGGATATACCGAATCGTCGAAATCATTGGGCATCAGCACATGCTCGCCGACCAGAATCGCGCTGTAGCCGAGGCGTTCGGCTTCCTGCGCGAAAATCATGACATCCGCGGCGGTGGGCGTGCGACCAAGCAACTGACTGCAACATATTCCGTACTTCATCATGAACCTCTCAATCTTATGATTTTCATGGCCAGGCCGGCGGGAGGGCGGTCAGCGCCAAGGTCGTTTATCGCCAGCGTGCCGCCTTCACAAAGCGATGGGGGTGCGGAAATAGGTGCGGACGATATAGTCGCGATGGTCGAGCAATATCCGTGGCACCGGCTGTTCCAGATAGATTTCCAGCAACGGGCCGATGCCCCGGAAATAATCGGGCATCGTGCACAGATCCGCGCTCATCGGCGCGAACAGGTTGCTGAACGAGGGCCAGTATATGTCGGCTGCGGTCAGGCGATCGCCGAAGAAATAGGGCTGGCCTCGGGCCGCTTGCGCCTCGAGCCTGCGCACCATGGAATCGAGGATCGCCAGGACGCGCTTGCGGGCATAGTCGTTAGTGACGGGCGACACATATTTTTTACGCATCAGGCTGTTGCCGTCATCCTGATCCCTGGGTCCGCGCTCGCCCGACAGGAGCATCAGGCGCGCATTCCATCCAAGACCGTCTTCCCCGCAAATTTCATGGCAAAAGCCCATGACCGCGATACGCTCGTCCTGATCGGCGGGAAGCAGGCGCGGCTCGGGCTGCAACTGTTCGGCAAGGACCAGCTTTTCGGCCCAGCCGATGCGCGGCTTGTCATCATGATACATCAGCACGGGTGCGGAAGTCTGACCCGTCCAGGCCCGGAGCGGTTCATTTTCCTGTCCCGGCTCCTGCGGCACCGCGATATAGTCTATGCCCTTGATGTCGAAGATCGCCTTGATGGCGACGCTCCAGGCGCCGGGCACCCCGCGCGTGAAGGCGACCCGCAGTCCGGGCATCGTCCGGGCCTGTTCGACCGGAACATAATTCACCGTCGCATCTGTCGTCATTTCGCTCTCTCCCGCAGCGCCGCGCGCCATCGTACCGTTGAATATCGTCATCGGATCGCCGCGATTTGCCATGCAAAGCCGCTCTGCCCGTTTAGCGTCTGCCGGTGTCGGCGTGCCGCCATCCTTTGTCTCTGGAACCTACATACTAAGCAATATGCGTTCATATACGAAAGCGGCAAATGCGGTCGGGTCGGTTGATCTGGCGATCGGCCTGATTCAACCATAGATGTGGTCGGAGGACGGGCAGATGCGAACGGCTTGGCCGCCGCTGCCCCATTTCGCGTCGCACGGAGGAAGTCGGGTGTTCAAGATCCTATGGCTGATGAAGCGCAAGCCCGGCACGTCCATGCAGGATCTGATCGACTATTATGAAGGCACCCATGCGGTGCTGGGCACCGAATTCTGGAAGACGACGAAGCTGGCGCCGAAAAAATATATGAGGCGATATCTTCATCCCGCCCAGGCCGTGCTGACGCCGGCGGCAGAACCGGGGGTGGAACCGGGGGCGGAGGCGCCCTATGACGTCGCGACCGAAATGTGGTTCGACCGGCGCGAAGATTTCGACATGTTCATGGCGGCGGGCACGACCCAGGCGGCGATGAAATTATTCATCGACGACGAACTCAGATTTCTCGATCGTGAAACGACCGTCACGTTCATTCTGGAAGAACATGAAACGGATCTGTGCGCGATCGGCTGACCGATCCGCCGCCGCCGCGGTCGTGATCGGCCGTCAATCAAGCCCCAATCCCAGGGGGTATCGCCAGTACGATGCGCGGCATGCCGACGATCGGGCGATGGGGCCGGAACGGAGCGGTCGCCCCATCCCGGCCATCAAGCTCCTGTGCGATATCGCAAGCGCGATACTGATGCCGATACGGCGCGCCGGATTATGCCGGGACGGATTCCTGGGCCTTCTGCTTTTCGAAATAGCGTCTGAAACCCTTGAGGATGGCGTCCGAATAGGTCCGCTCGATGAGCGATACCATCAGGTTCAGGTCCGCTTCCTCGATGATGTCGAATTCCGACTTGAACGTCATCAAGGTTTCGCCGGTGGGCAGAACGTCCAGCATCGTCGTCGCCAGATAGTTGCGGAACTCGCTGCGCAAGACCGCACCGTTCGGGTTGGGCCGGAACACCATGTCGTAAACGATGCGCTTGGTGACATCGTCCTGAAGCCACAGCTTTTCATCGACGGCCGAGCCGGTGACATGCCGCACGACGCGCGTGCGCGGCACGGCGTTGGGCTCTCCGACCAGTTCCACGCTCGCGATGTTGGGACCCGGACGACCGCCATCTTCCGGCTTGATCCACCAGCGTTCAAAGCCCGCCCAATCGGTCAGCAGTTCCCAGACGGCGTCGATGGGGGCATCGACAATCCCGCGAAACTCGGCATGGCCTCTCTTATACTTCTGCATATCCTGTCTCCAAAAACAGTCCTTGACCGGGCCTGCCACGGGACGCGGTGCGCCAGGATGCGCCACGCGCGAACGGGCCTAGTATTGGCATACTACATATTCGACTATATCACCCTGTCAAGGGTGGGTTCCGCGTGCAGACATGCTATCAAGCAACCCGCTTTTTGTCCTGCGGCGCCGCGCTTTACCGGTATCGCAGCGATCGAATCGACATTTGAGGAACGCCGGAGCAAACGGATCGAAGCCCGGTCATTGACGTCCAGGAATATAGGGAGGATTTATGCTGAATTCCGACGACAGGTTAGCCTTGCTCGAACTGGTCAACAGATATGCCTATCATATCGACCTGTGGCAGGTTGACGCCTGGGCCGGCCTTTTCCTTGAAGATGGAGTCCTGGACGAAAGCGTCATGGGCATGGGGCGCTACGAAGGGCAAAAGGCGATCGCAGCCTATGGCGCGGAGCTGGAAGCCGATGTCCTGCACGTCGTCCACCTGATGATGAACCACGTCATTCTCGATGCCCAGTCCGACCGCGCGTCGGGCACCGTGTTCGCGCTGGTCGAAGCCAATACCCGCAGCACCGGGCATGCGCGCTATTATATCCGCTATGAAGACAGCTATGTCAGGACCGCGGCAGGATGGCGCTTTGAACTGCGGACGATCCACCCGCTGTTCCCGCCGCAGAATCTGTCACCCGCCTGAAACCAGGCCGACCAGCACGCCGCAAGGAAGGCGTGCTGGTCGGCAAGAAGATCGTCGAGGGCCGCTTCTCAATAGCTTTTGGGAAGATCCAGCACCTTTTCCGCGATGAAGCTCATGATGAGCTGTTCCGTGATCGGCGCGAGGCGCGTGAACGCCACTTCCCGATACAGCCGCTCGACATGATATTCCTTGGCATAGCCAAAGCCGCCATGGGTCGCCATCGACTGCCAGCAGGCATCCTGTCCGGCACGGGCGCCCAGGAATTTGCCGGCGTTCGCTTCCGCGCCGCAGGGCAGGCCGCTGTCATAAAGTTCGGCACCGCGGATCACCATCTGCCAGGCGCTTTCCAGATACATCCAGCGTTCCGCCAGCGGATGCTGAATACCCTGATTCTGGCCGATGGGCCGGTCGAACACGACGCGCTCGCGCGCATATTTCGCGCCCCGGCGCAGCGCATCCTGGCCGACGCCGATCGCTTCCGCGCCGATCAGCACCCGTTCGGGATTGAGGCTGTGGAGCAGATAGGAAAAGCCCTTGCCCTCCTCGCCGATCCGGTCTTCTTCGGGAATGAACAGGCCATCGATGAAGATCGCATTCGAATCCACCGCCTTGCGCCCCATCTTCGGGATCTTGTGGACGTCGATCTTGGTCCGGTCGAGGTCGGTGTAGAAGATGGTCATGCCATCGGTCGGCCGCGCGCAATCTTCGATGCGGGTGGTGCGCGTCAGCAGCAGGATCTTGCTGGCGACCTGCGCCGTCGATGTCCACACCTTCTGCCCGTTGACGACATAGCCGCCGGGAACCTTCTCCGCGAACGTTTTGATCCGGGTGGTGTTGAGGCCGGCGTCAGGCTCGGTCACGCCGAACGCGACCTGGTCCTCTCCGGCTATCAGCCGGGGGACCCAGCGCGCCTTCTGTTCGGGCGTACCCTTGACGACGATGGGATGCGGACCAAAAAGGTTGACGTGGATCGCCGACGCTGCGGTCATGCCGCCGCCATGGGTGGCGACCTCGTTCATCATGATCGCCGCTTCAGTCACGCCGAGGCCGGCGCCGCCATATTCTTCGGGCATGGTGATGCCCAGCCAGCCGGCTTCGGCCATCGCCTTGTGAAACTCGAACGGGAAAACCCCGTCCTCATCGCGAGCGAGCCAATATTCGTCATCGAAACGGGTGACGACGGCGCGCACGCCTTCGCGGATGACATCGCGCTCTTCCTGCGTGGGGAGGGGGCGGGGTGAGGACATGCTTATACTCCTGCCAACGTTCTGCGTGCGGCTTTAAGGTGAGGGATATCGTACATTTTTCCACCGATGCCCAGCGTGCCCGCATCCGGCGACGCGGCAAAGGCGTCGACGATCGCCTGTGCTTCGGCGATCTGTTCGGGGGTGGGTGAAAAGGCGGTGTTGATAACGGCCACCTGGTCGGGATGGATGGCGATACGGCCGACGAAGCCGTCCCGGCGGGCGCGGCGGCAATCCCTTTCCAGTCCCACAGGATCGCGGAAATCGGCATAGAGCGTATCGAGGGCCAGCACTTCCGCGGCGGTCGCGGCGAACAGGCATTGCGCGCGCGCCACCTGGTAGGGGAAGGTCCAGCTGCCGTCGTCTTCCTTGTTGTCGGTGGCGCCGATCACGGCGGCCAGATCCTCCGCGCCCCAGGTCATGGCGACAAGGCGGGGATGGGCCGGGGCATAGCTGCCAAGGTTGAACATGGCCTGCGCCGTTTCGGTCGCGACGACCGCCAGCTTGACCGTTCCCGGCGCCATGCCCGCCTGGCTTTCCAGCCGATCCAGTTCCGCGCCGATGCGGTCCAGGTCGTGCGCGGAGTTGGCCTTGGGAATGAGCAGCCCGTCCAGCCCCGGCTTCACCACGGCGGCCATGTCGTCGAAGGTCATGCCGGTATCGAACGGGTTGACGCGGACGAAGAAGCGCCAGGACCGCGCCGACCGGTCATCGAGCAATCCCGAGACATGGGCGCGGGCCGCGTCCTTCATCGACGGCGCGACCGCATCTTCCAGGTCGAGGATCAGCGCATCTGCGCCGACCGACGCGCCCTTGGCGAATTTGCGTTCGCTGTCGCCGGGTACGAACAGCATCGATCGAAGCTTCATGCGGGGCGTCCCATCATCAGCGCGTTGCGCTTGGTCGAACAGACGATTTCATCATGCTGGTTGAAGCCGATATGTTCGAAGGTGACGATGCCCTGGCCGGGCCGCGAGGCGCTGGGACGCAGCGCGTCGACGCGGGTTTCGGCACGAATCGTGTCACCGGCGAAAACGGGCCTGGGGAATGTGGTGTCGCTCATGCCCAGATTGCCCACGGTGGTCCCGAGCGTCGTATCCTGAACCGAAAGTCCGATGACGAGGCCGAGGGTGAAAATCGAATTGACCAGCGGCTTGCCGAACTCCGTGCCGGCGGCATAGGCGTGGTCGATATGGATGGGCGCAGGATTATAGGTCATCGACGAAAACAGCATATTGTCCATGTCTGTGACGGTCCGCCGGATCTCATGCCGAAACGTCTGGCCGACTTCAAACTGATCGAAATATAAACCCGCCATTCTCTTAGCTACCCCCGCCTAGGCCCTACATACTAGATGCTGATTGACAGCATGTCGGCCACTTGTAAATATTCCATCTTTGGCCTGGCGTCACAAGGCCACGATCATGAAAGTTCCGAAAAATGCCTATCGAACTGGATGCCGACGCGCTGGTGGCGATGCTGCCGTCTGGCGGACGAACGCTCGTTTCAGGCTGCTCGGCGGAATCCCTGTTGCTTGCCGACGCGGTGGAGCGGGCCGGCGATGGGCTGGGTCGTATCATTTTCACCGGAATTTTCGTGCCGGGATTGAACCGCCGCACCTATCTGGCCAACCCATCCTGCGTCACCGAGACATTCTTCCTGACGCCGGAGTTGAAGGCGGCTGGCCAGGCCGTGACGTTCCTTCCACTCTGCTATGCCGATATTCGGCAGCGTCTGCTGAACGATCCTCCCGATGCCGCCCTGATGATGGTGTCGCCCCCCGATGAGGAGGGGATGTGCAGCTTTGGTTCGACCGTCGACTTCCTGGCGGAGCTATGGCCGCGGATTCCGGTGCGGCTTGCCCATATCAATCCGCTCATGCCGCGCACGAAGGGGCAGGCGCAAATCCCGCTGGCCGAAATAACGGCGATGGTCGAAGCGCCCCAGGCGTTGCTCGGCACGCCCGACAGCGGCAGCGATGCCGTGGCGGACGCGATTGCCGGCCACATCGCGCCCCTGATCGCCGACGGCGCGACCTTGCAGACCGGCCTTGGCAAGGTGCCGGGCGCGGTATTCCGGGCACTGACGGGTCGGCGCAACCTGCGCGTTCATTCGGGGCTGATCGGCGATGCCGTCGTCGATCTGGAGGAAGCGGGCGCGCTCGCGCCGGGCGTGGCGGTGACGGCGGGCGTCGCCATCGGCTCCGAACGGCTGTACCAGGCGATCGGCCGCCCGACCTATCGCTTCGCGCCTGTATCTGTCACGCATGATGCCGCGACCATCGGCGCGATTCCCGATTTCATCGCCATCAATTCGGCTACCGAAGTCGACCTGTTCGGTCAGGCCTATGCAGAAGTGGGTCCCAAAGGCTTCATGTCCGGCCCAGGCGGCGCCACCGATTTCGCGCGCGGGGCGAAGGTCGCGGGAGGGTTGCGCATCGTCGCGCTTTCCGCAACCGCCGCCAAGGGCGCGATCAGCCGCATCGTGGCACCCAATGCGGGGGCCGGGCCGGTGTCGCTCGGCCGCATGGATGTCGACATCGTCGTGACCGAGTTCGGCCTTGCCGATCTGCGCGGCGGTACTCATTCCGAGCGCGCCGCCGCGCTGGTCGCCATCGCCGCCCCCGACCATCGCGACCGGCTGACGGGCGAATGGCGATCCTTCTTCGACAAACTGTGATTGGGTCGAACGCGGTTCAGCGCTTCCTGGACAGTTTTTCCTGCATCGCGCGCATCAGTTCCTTCAATTCCGCGCCCTGGAACAGACCGCTGACCGCCAGCCGCTCGGCATTGCGGCCCTGCGCCCTGTCAAGATCGGTGGCCAGTTCAATGGCAAGCTTGCCCGCGCCGAACGCTTCCGGCGGCAGGGCGGCGAGAGACTGGCAGAAGGCAAGTGCCTGCTCGTTCAATTCGTCCTGGCCATGCACTTCGTGAAGTATGCCGATCGCCAGTGCGCGTTCCGCATCGATCTGCCGATTGGCAAGGACGAGCCAGCGCGCCCAGTGCGGCCCGGCGATGCGTACCAGGCGGCTGGTGCCTCCCGATCCCGGAAGTGCGCCGAAGCTGATTTCGGGCAGGCCGAATCGGGCTTCGGTGCTGGCCAGGCGGAAGTCGGCGCAGAGGGAGAGTTCAAGCGCGCCGCCCAGGCAAGGCCCCTGGAAAGCGACCACGATCGGCTTTTCGATGGCTTCCCACTCATCGCCCAGCCCGTGGAGGCTGCCGGCGCCCTGCCGATACCAGCTGCGGAAAGCCTTGGGGCTGGTGAGCGACGCGTCGGGGGCGAGCCCTCCATTGAGATCGATCCCCGCCGAAAAATATTTTCCGTTCGCGGTCAGAAGCATCGCGCGCAACTCGTCACGGTCACGCAGCCGTGCCGTGGCTTCGCGCAGGCCGTCCAGCATTTCCATGCTGATCGCGTTATATTTTTCCGGCCGGTTGAACGTGACGTGGATCACGCCCTGATCTTCGGTGATGGCGATTTCGGGGTTGGGCATTTGACAGTCCCTGTATAGTATGAGCGAACTAATAGGATTTCGCGATGGCCTGCACCATAAGTTGCGCCGTCGCAAGAGGGAAGAAAGGTCAGGATATGGAGAAGGCTTTTGACGGCGGCGTGGCTATCGTCGCGGGCGGGAGCGGCGGCATAGGGTCGGCGATCTGCGAGCATCTCGCCGCTGCCGGGGCGAATGTCGCCCTTACCTACCGGTCGCGCAAGGAAGCGGCCGACGCTGTCGTGGAAAAGGTGCAAGCGGCTGGCGCCGAAGCGCTGGCGATGGCGGTGGACCACACCGATCCCGACGCGATGAAGGCATTTGTGGATGCGGCGGCGGACCGTTTTGGCCGGGTCCATTCGGTGGTTTATGCCGCCGGTCCCCACATTCCGATGAAATTTCTGAATGCGATCACGCCCGCCGAATGGAAGCAGGTGTTCGACAATGACGTGAACGCCGCGTTCAACCTCGTCTGGGCTACCCTGCCGCATCTCAAGGCGGGCGGCGGCGGATCGCTGGTCGCGGTCATTACGGCCGCCGTCGAGAAAGTGCCGATGCGGGACATCTGCTCGGCCGCGCCCAAGGCGGCGATCGAGATGCTGTTTCGCGGCGTGGCGCTGGAGGAAGGGCGCTTTGGCATCCGTTCCAATTGCGTCGCGCCAGGCTTCATCGACGCGGGCCTTGGGCATGAGCTGATCGCAAGGCCGGGCATAGAGGATTGGATCGACGGGCTGCGCAAGATGCTGCCGATGAAGAAGTTCGGCGGGGCCGAGGATATCGCCGAGGCCGTCACATTCCTGCTGTCGGACAAGGCCAAATATATTACCGGGCAGTCGCTGGCCGTCGACGGTGGCCTGCAACTCTAGGAAGCAGGGACGGGCGCTGCGCGGCCGTTGCGCGTAAAGCCCGTCCTCCCGTCATGCAGTTTCCAGCACAGCCGCGATTGAGCAGGAAAGACGAGGACGATGGATCTGGGCATCAGCGGGCGCAGCGCCATCATCAATGGCGGTAGCGCGGGATTGGGTTTTGGAACGGCCATGGCGCTGGGCGGGGAGGGGGTCAACCTCTTCATTTCCGCAAGGAATGAGGAAAGGCTGCAACGGGCGTGCGAAAAAATTCGCAGCGCAACCGGCGCACGGGTGGAAGCGATCGTTGCGGATCATGCGACGGTTGAAGGTCGGCAACTTATCCTCGATCGCTGCCCCCACCCGGATATCTTTGTCGGCACCTGTTCGCCGCCACCCTATATCGAGAATTTCCGGCAGATTTCCGACGAGGACTGGCGCGCGAACCTCGACATGACCTTCATCTCGCCGGTCGAGTTCATTCGAGCCATTGTCGATGGCATGTGCGAACGGGGATGGGGCCGCATCCTCAATATCGCCACCGCAGCGGTGAAATTTCCGCATCCCTGGCGCATTCTTTCCGGCGCGCCAAGGGCGGCGCTGGTCAATTATACGGTCGCGGTCGCTCGTGTCGTCGCCCCCCACGGCGTGACGATCAATTCCCTGCTGCCGGCGATGCACGACACCGATGGCATCCGCGATATCTATGCCGCTCGCGCCGTCGAGAAGGGGATCAGCCTGGAGGCGGAACTGGAGGATGCTATTCGCACGATCGGCATTCCGGTCGGCCGGTTCGGATCGGAAATCGACTTCGGCGCGATTGCCGCGATGTTCTGTAGCGCGCAGTCCAATTACATCACCGGCCAGAGCCTGGTGATCGACGGCGGGGTAACCAACGCGACATATTGAGGGTGCCGATGCGTCTTCGCGCCTAGCCGATTGGCCGGACGGGAAGACGCATCGGCAGATGCGCCTATGCCGTTCAGGCGGTGCCCGCCCGATTCATCTCAATCGTATCGTCATGGGTCAGTTCGTCATAGCGCGCCATGAACTGGGTGATGAGCGCTTCGCGATTTTCCGGTGCGCGCTTCTTGTCGGCCGCAGCCAGAGCCGAATTCAGTTCATCGAGCGTCAGTTCGGTGCAATAGGCGGGCGTACCGGGCTGCTGCCTCCACGAGTCGGCCAGCGAGCCCGCGTCCAGCGCGTCGAAGCCGGTGTCGTCGACCAGTTGCATCGCGACTGCCTTTGCCTTTGCATCGTCGCCCGCGACGGGCAGCGCGATCCGCCCGGCGGCGCCGGCCGGCTTGCCTCTTTCGGCCAGCGTGGCGGCCAGCACCGCATTCCATGCCTTTATGACCGGGCGGCCGATCTGCTGGCTGACCCAGACGCTTTCCGGCGTGCCATTGTCGAGGCCGTCGAGCGTGCCGTCGCGGAAGGGGTAGTAGTTGGAGGTGTCGATCACCGTCACATCGGCGGGCACGTCGGCGAACAGACTCGCCAGATGATCAGCATAGCTGAGGAACGGGATCGACAGGATGATCGCGTCGACATCCTTGACCGCATCCTGCTTGTGGACGGCTTGCGCGCCGGTTGCGTCGGCGAGTTCGCGCAAGGTTTCGGGGCCTTTGGAATTGGCGACCTTGACCTGATGCCCAGCTGCGGCCAGTTTGCCCACCAGGCTTGCGCCGATATTGCCTGCGCCGATGATACCGATCTTCATGGATAATCCTTCATTCTGATTTTGCGTCGTGTGGATGGGTTATGAAACGCATTGCCGATCCTCAGGCGTCGTACCGCTGCGCCTGCACGGGCACCGAACTTTGCCGGGGCATGAAATTGATGGTTTCGAGGTCGATGTCGAGCGAGACGAGACGGCCCGAAAAGGCGTCGGGATCGGCTTCGCCCGAAACGTCGGGATTGCCCCAGCCGTGGCACATCGAAATGACGCCGGGCTGAAGCCCCCCATCCCTGCGGACACGCCCGATCACGACTCCGCCGGTCCGGCCGGTCAGCTTGACGGTGCCGCCGTCGGAAACCCCGAGCCCCGCCATATCCTGTTCATTCATGTAGATGGGATTGGTGGGGAAGCGGCGACGGGTCTGCCCGGACTGGGTATAGGCGCTGTTCATCACCTCGATCAGCCGCCGGGGTATCAGCCGATAGGGATAGCCCGCGACATCGTCCTGGGCCTGATACACGGCCTGGATCTCGGCCTCGACATCGGGCGGGCACAGATCGAGCCGCGCGCCATTATCCTCCCCTGCGGACTGGACCACCGTTTCGGCCTGCGTGAAATGGATGCCGCCCGGATTTGCCTGCAATTCGTCATAGCTGCCGCGACCCGCATCGGCGAGCCAGCGGACCATGTCC
Organism: Sphingobium anseongense; assembly: GCF_037725245.1. NCBI lineage: Bacteria > Pseudomonadati > Pseudomonadota > Alphaproteobacteria > Sphingomonadales > Sphingobiaceae > Sphingobium > Sphingobium anseongense. Next base: position 181,076 of record NZ_JBBJUL010000003.1, read on the forward strand.
TCCGCCGTGGTCTGATCGGTGATTTCCAGTTCCGGTCCGGGAATGTCGCGATGGGCGAGACCAAAGGCGGGCCGGCGCATATGCATGGTTTTGCCCATGCGGCGCGCCATGCCATGAAAGAATTCCCAGTCGTCAATGACACCGGCTGGCCTTTGCAGGAACGGTTCGGCGATCTGGGCAAAGGTGGTGGGCAGCATATATTCGAGCGCCAGGTTGAAATCATGATGCTCGTAATGGCCGCTGGTGGCGATCACATAATCGGCCATGCGGCTCGTCACATTGTCGCGCACGTCGAGCGATACCAGCAGGTCGAGCTCGCGCAGCATCGGAATCGTGCGATCGGGTTCGGGCAGGGCCTTGACCAGATTGCCGCCGACATGGATCAGCGCGCGGATGCGCCCCTTTTCGTTGCCGACGACTTCCGCCGGTAACTGCGAGGTGGGATATTCGCCGCCCAAAGGGCCTATATCGACAGTGCGAAGCCTGACGCCGGATTCCCATGTCCGGTTGGGCGGCAAAACGCCCTCGCCAGGTGCGGGGCCGGCAAAATAGCCGGCGTTGCCCACCCGGTCGCCCGCCTTGCGATATCCGCCGCAGATCGCGTTCAACGCCTCGACCAACTGCTCTGACAGGTTGGAATTGAGCGCCATGGCCGTTCCGGTCCCCGTCACCGCCGATTTGCGCTTGGCGCTGGCGAAGATGCGCGTGGCTTCATGCAGGGTGTCGACGTCGATGCCCGTGCGCGCGGCCACATGATCGGGCGTGAACGGCGCCACGGCGGCGCGCAGCCGGTCAAGCGAGGTCGTGAACCGGGCGCAGAAGGCCTTGTCTTCCAGCCCCTCCTCCAAAATGATGCGGATCATGCCGGCGAACAGCGCAGGGTCTTGGCCGGGCCGCACCGCCAGATGCAGATCGGCCGAACGCGCCAGCTCGGTCTTGCGGGGATCGACGACGATGAACTTCGTGCCCGCCTTGCGCGCGTCGCGCACATGCTTGATCGGGTTGGGCGAAGGCAGGCCGTAGCAGGCGTGCGACGCGGCCGGGTTGGAGCCGATCACCATCAGCACGTCGGCGTCGGGTATCTTGTGCTTGCCGGCGAGGTACATGCCCATGCGTCCCGCCGTCACCCATTTCGACGACTGGTCGACGGTCATGCTGGAAAAAAGATAGGGCGATCCGATCGCGTCCATCCACGCCTTTGCCGCCGGGACGCTGAGCACATTGCAGTTTGCGCCGGTGCCGTAATAGAGCGCCACCGATTCGATGCCATGCTCGGCGATGATCCGGTCCAGCTTCGCGTGAATCTCGTCCATCGCCGTTTCGGCGTCGATATTCTCGACGGTTCCGTCGGCGTTGCGGCGAGTGCTGCTCAGCAGCCGGTCCTCGCCATTATGGAAGTCCTTGGTGGCGGCGCCCTTGATGCAGAAATAGCCCTGTGAAACGGGGTGGTTCCGGTCGCCCCGGATGTCCTGGATCACGCCGTCCTCTTCGGTCACGACCAGCCCGCATGATGCTGCGCAGTTGCGGCAATAGGTTGTGTGCGTCGCCATCAGTTCATCCTCTCGTCGTTCCGACGACAATCTTCGCTGTCGCCCGTTCTTTTTCGATCCCGCTCAAAACGGCAATTGGCGCGGTTCCAGGAACAAGCCTCGCGCCTCTGCGCACAGGCGGTCGCCATCGTGCAAGGTGCCGTTCACATAGGCCTTGCGCCCGTCGATCTTTTCCAGCCAGGTGGTGTAGCGCAGCTCCTTGTAGAGCGGCGTCGGCGATCGGTAGCTGATCTGAAGATCGACGGTCAGTCGTACCACACCCGCCTGAACCACGCCCAGCAATTCGTCGAAGGTCGCGGCGATGAACCCGCCCTGAAGCATGCCGGGCGCCCCCTGATGCGGATGGCCATAGGTCGCATAGGCTTCGGCCCTGTCACCGTTCAGCACCAGCCGGAACGGCGGCGCGAGCGGATGCAGCCTGCCGGTGAAAGGACCCAGTTCGCTCAATTCGCCCATGCCGGTCAACGCGCCTTCGATCGACCGGACGTGCGCCGGGCGTCGCGGATGCTCCGCCAGCAGCGCGGACGCGCGCCTCACACAGGCTGCGACATCTTCGAATACGGCGTCCTGCGCCATCGAGCAGGAAAAATCGTCAAGCAGCGAGCGGATCGACTCGGCCGCCGCCAATCGGCTGGTCAGGGCATGAGCCTGCGCCTGCCTTTCGATTTCCGCATTGTCGATGATGCTGCCCATGGCCTATCCCGGTTCGAAAGAGCAACGATGTGCCGGTCGCGTCCGGCGGGCATCGCGCATATACGGGCGGCGCGCTTGCGCATCGCTGCCCATGATGATGGCACGGTTCAAAAAGGTTGGCAGTTCCGCAGAAGGCGCTATTCACCGCCAGGACACAAAACGAGCCACAGCTTCTCTGACCTTTCTTGTTCCTAAATCCTAAATGGTCTAGGGGAAGTCAACATCAAAGCAGCCGGGGGAGCCCAGAATCGTGAATCTCGACCTTTTGCAGCGTTTCAAGCTGGACGACAAGAATCATGATTATAGCGTCAGCGAAACCATTCTCTACGCGCTGGGGCTGGGATATGGCAGCGATCCGACCGACGAGGAACAGCTGGCTTTCGTTTATGAAAAGGGTCTGAAGGCTGTTCCGGCGATGTGCAACACGATCGCGCATCCCGGCTTCTGGATCGACAGGCCCGAACTGGGGATCGACTGGGTCAAGGTGCTCCATGCCGAGCAGGCGTTCGAAATCCACTCGGAAATCCCCGTGGAAGGTCGCATGCGTGGCGAATATTCGATCCTGAGCATCGAGGACAAGGGCGCCGACAAGGGTGCGATCATGAAGATGCAGAAGCGTCTTTTTGACCGTGACAGCGACCAGTTGTGCGCGACCGTGACGCAGACATTGTTCCTGCGCGGCGATGGCGGCCAGGGCGGGTTCGGCGATCCGGGTCCAGGCCTCGCGCCGCTGCCCGAAGGCGAGCCGGATTTCGTCATGGACATTCCGACCATGCCGCAGATCGCGCTGATCTATCGCCTGAGCGGCGATCTCAATCCAATTCACGCCAGTCCTTCGACAGCGCGCAAGGCAGGGTTCGACCGGCCTATTCTGCATGGGTTGTGCACCATGGGCCTTGCCGCGCGCGCCGTGATCAGCCGCCTGTGCGATGGCGACCCCGCCCGCCTGCGGTCGATGGAAGTCCGGTTCAGCAGGCCGGTGTTCCCCGGAGAGACAATTCGGGTGGAATTTTACCTCGGCGGCGATACTGTCCGGTTCCGCTGCCGCTCGGTCGAGCGCGATCTGGTGGTGCTCGACCGGGCGAGCGCCCATGTCGAGGGCGCAAAGAATTAGTATATTGACACTAATTGCTAAAACTGTAGTCGATACGACATCAAAAGAAGATGGGATGGAACATGGCTCAATCGAAAATTCTTGAAGGCAAGGTCGTGATCGTGACCGGAGCCGGCAACGGCGTCGGCGCGGAAATCGCGAAGATGGCGGCGGCTTGCGGCGCCAGCGTGCTGGTGAACGACCTTGGCGGCGCCGCCAGCGGCGGCGGTGCGGACAGCACGCCGGCGCAGCGCATCGTCGATGAAATCACGGCTGCCGGCGGCGTCGCCGCGCCGAGCTTCCATTCGATCGCGACGTGGGAATCGGCCGAAGAGATCATCCAGGACGCGATCAAGGCGTTCGGCAAGATCGACGCGGTGATCAACAATGCGGGCATCTTGCGCGATGTCATCTTCCACAAGATGACCAAGGAAGATTGGGACCTGGTTCGCGCCGTCAACCTCGACGGCTATTTCTACGTCTCGCGTGCGGCCGCTCCCTATTTCAAGGAGCAGGGCAGCGGCGCGTTCGTGCACATGACCTCGACCAGCGGCCTGATCGGCAATATGGGCCAGGCCAACTATGCCGCCGCCAAGCTTGGCGTTGCCGGTCTGTCGAAGTCCATCGCCATCGACATGCAGCGCTTCAACGTGCGTTCCAACTGCATCGCGCCGTTCGCTTTCACGCGCATGGTCGGCACCATCCCGGCCAATGACGAAGCCAACCGCAAGCGCCTCGAAATCGCCAAGCGGATGACGCCCGACAAGATTGCGCCGCTCGCCGTCGGCTTGATCAGCGATGGCGCCGCCGACGTCAGCGGCCAGATCTTCTCGTCGCGCATGAACGAGGCGATCCTGTTCAGCCAGCCGCGTCCGATCCGCACCGCGCAGACCTCCGACGGCTGGACGCCCGAAACCATCGTCAGCCATGTGCTGCCCGCGATGAAGCCGAGCTTCTATCCGCTCGACATCTCGTCGCACGTCTTCACCTGGGATCCGTTCTGATCCCGATGGGCGACGACGCGCCATATCTGGTCGACCGGGCCGATGGAGTTCTCACGCTGAGCTTCAATCGCCCGGCGCAGGGCAATGCGATCCCGCAGGAAGCCGTGCCGGGATTGACCGAACTGTTCGCCTCGATCTCCAGCGATCCGACTGTTCGGGTGCTGCTGGTTCGCGGCGAGGGGGCGCATTTTTCCGCCGGCGGCGACGTGCGCAGCTTTGCGCGGGCCATAGAGCAGCCGGTCGAGGCGCGACGCAGCGACTTCACATCGCGGCTGAACGCGGTGCGCGGCATGGTCGAGGCGTATCTGTCGATCGAAGTGCCGGTCATCGCGGCCTGCCAGGGCGCCGTGGCCGGGGCGGGCCTGATGTTCGCGCTGGGCGCGGACTATGTCGTCGCGGACGAGACGGTGACCTTTCTGTTCTCGCATCAGCGAGTGGGCCTGCCGCCGGACGGGGGCGTCAGCCTCTTGCTGCCGCGCGTGGTCGGCCAGCGCCGTGCGGCCGAACTGATCCTCACGGCTGCAAGGGTGGGCGCGGACGAGGCATTCCGCATCGGCCTTGCCACCCGGATCGTGGCCGCGAGCGAGTTGGCGAGCGAAGCTGCGGCGCAGGCGAAGCGGTTCGCCCGCGCGCCGGTGGGCGCGGTGCGACAGGCGAAAAAGCTGGTCGCGTCGAGCGGCGAGCAGTCGGCTGCGGCGCAGCTGAGTGCGGAACGGGATGCGATCGTCGAAGCGGTCGGCACCGCCGATTTCGAGGAAGGGGTTCGTGCCTTCATCGAAAAGCGGCAGGCCGTCTTCCCATCCGCATCGGATTGACGCACATGATCGGCCCCGGCCCGCGCTGAGCCGCGCGGGCCGGGCTGAAGACATCTGGCATCAGGCCGGAGACGTGACATTTCGCGGGACTGGCGGTTCTATGGGTCTTTGCGAGCGTTCGGTGAGCACCTAACTACACGAGTGGAGTTCCGATGGCAGACTTTGGTATTAAGCGGTTCGGCGGCTATGTCCCGCGTCTGCGGATCGAACGGTCGCATATCGCCGAGGCGCACAAGTGGATGGCGCCCGGCCTGCGCGGCCAGGCGAAGGGCTCGCGCGCCTTTTTGAGTTGGGACGAGGACGCGGTCACCATGGCGGTGGAAGCCGCGCGCGACTGCCTCAACGGCGGCGGCGCAGGCGGGATCGAGGCGATCCATCTGGCGTCGACCAGCCTGCCCTATGCCGATCTTCAGCACGCGTCGCTGGTGGCGAGCGCGCTGGGGTTGCCAAGGGAGATTTCGAGCAGCGATGCGGGGCATTCGCAGCGCGCCGGAACATCGGGCCTGTTGCAGGCGCTCAAGGTGGGCGAAAATGCATTGTTCATCGCGAGCGACGCGCCCGTTGCCAAGCCCGCCAGCACGCAGGAACTGAGCTACGGCGCGGGATCGGCGGCGTTCCTGCTGGGATCGGGCGACGATGTCGCCGCCAAATTGATCGGCGCGGGAAGCGTAACCGCGCCGTTTGTGGACCATTTCCGCGCTGCCCGGTCGCGCTATGACTATTTCTGGGAAGAGCGCTGGGTGCGCGATGAAGGCTATGCCAAGCTCGCGCCCGCGGCGATCGCCCAGGCGCTGGCGAAGGCCGGCATCGCGGCGAGCGACATCACCCATTTCGTCATGCCTTCGATGCAGCGCGGCGCGGCCGATGCGGTCGCCAAGAAGATCGGTTTTGCCGGCAAGCCGGCGGACGGCCTTGAAAATGGCGTTGGCTATGCCGGTGCGGCGCATGCGTTGCTGATGCTGGCCAACGTCCTGGAAACGGCGAAGGCGGGCGACAGGATCCTGCTGGTCGGTTTCGGTCAGGGCGCCGATGCGCTGGTCTTTGAAGTGACCGGCGCGATCGAGGGTGCAAGGCCCCGGCGCGGTATCGCCGCCGCCATCGCCGACGGCATCGCGACCGACAGCTATTTGCGGATGCTGTCCTTCTACGATGGCATCGACCTGGAATGGGGCATGCGTTCGGAGAAGGTCGCCAAGACGGCGCTTACCGAGCAATATCGTTCGTCCGATCAGATTGACGGCCTGGTGGCGGGCAAGTGCGGGAAATGCGCCACGATCCAGTTCCCCCAACTCGAATATTGCGTGAATCCGGAATGCAACGCGCCGGCCAGCCAGTTCGAGGATTATTCGCTTGTCGATGCCCCGTCCCAGGTTCTGACCTACACCGCCGACTGGTTGTCCTATCACCCGGCGCCGCCGCTCTATGTCGGCTTCGTGCAGTTCGACAACGGTGCCAGGATCCTGATGGAGATCGTCGATGTCGGACCTGAAGGCCTTGAGGTCGGAACGCCCTTGAAGCTGAGCTATCGCATCAAGGAGCGCGATCGCGCCCGCGATTATAACCGCTATTTCTGGAAAGCCTCGCCTACCGGCCAGGCGGGAGCATAAGCATGGCGACAGGCATCAAGGACAAGGTTGCGATCCTGGGAATGGGCTGTTCGCAGTTTGGCGAACGCTGGAACACGGATTCGTCGGCGCTCATGCGCGAGGCGTTCGACGAGGCGCTGGCCGACGCCGGTATCGAACGGTCGCAGATCGAGGCGGGATGGTATGGCAGCGCGCTCGACAATGTGAATGTGGGTAACTCGCCTATCCCGGCTTCCACCGCGCTTAGGCTCGACGGCATCCCGTTCACGCGCGTCGAGAATATGTGCGCGACCGGGACCGAGGCGCTGCGCGGCGCGGCTTACGCCGTGGCGTCGGGCGCGGTCGACATCGCCGTCGCGATCGGTGCGGAAAAGCTCAAGGATACAGGCTATGGCGGCCTGCCCATCCCGTTCAAGGGCACATTCAACGATATGTGGATGCCGATGGGATCGTCGCCGGCGGGCTTTGCCCAGCTGGCGGCGGGGTATCGCGCGAAACATGGTCTGGCGAAGGAAGACCTCAAGCGGGGCATGGCGCATGTGTCATGGAAGAGCCACCAGAATGGCGTGCGAAGCCCCAAGGCGCATCTACGCAAGGCGGTGCCGATGGAAACCATCCTGAACGCGCCGATGATTTCCGACCCGTTGGGACTGTTCGATTGTTGCGGCGTGTCCGATGGCGCGGCTTGCGCGATCGTGACGACGCCCGAAATCGCGCGTGCGCTGGGCAAGAAGGACCTGGTGACGGTCAAGGCGATCCAGCTGGCGATCAGTTCAGGGATCGAATCCCAGATGAACACATGGGATGGCAGCTATGTGCGCAATACGCGCAACGCCGCGACTCGCGCCTACAAGGAAGCCGGGATCACTGATCCGCGTACCCAGCTGAACCTGATAGAGGTTCATGATTGCTTTTCGATCACCGAACTGGTGACGATGGAAGATCTGTTCATTTCGCAAGAGGGCAAGGCGGTCAACGACATCCTCGACGGGTTCTACGACGCGGACGGGCAGGTGCCGTGCCAGATCGACGGCGGTCTGAAATGCTTTGGCCACCCGATCGGCGCCACCGGGCTGCGCATGACCTATGAGGTCTATAGCCAGCTTCTGGGCCGGGCCGGGGAACGGCAGCTGTCTTCGCCGTCGATGGGGCTGACGCATAATCTGGGCGGTGTGCCCTATCAGGGTATCGCGTGCATCTCGATATTGGGTCTCAACTGATGAAGCGCACTCTATTCTCTTCCGACCACGAAATGTTTCGCGACACGGTTCGCAGCTTCGTGGAAACCGAAATGGTGCCATTCCACGCCGATTGGGAGAAGGAACAGCGGGTTCCGCGCGACGTCTGGCTCAAGGCGGGCGAGGCGGGCATGCTGTGTTGCGACATTCCCGAAAGCTACGGCGGCATCGGTGCCGACTGGCTGTATAATGTGGTGGTGATCGAGGAGCTGGCCAAGGCCGGCATGTCCGGGCCGGGCTTCATGGTCCATTCCGAAATGGTCGCTCCCTACATCCTCGCGTGGGGTTCGGAGGAACTCAAGCAGACCTGGCTGCCCAAGATGGTGACCGGCGAGGCGATCGGTGCGGTGGCGATGACCGAACCCAATGCGGGCAGCGATCTGAAAGCCATTCGCACGCGTGCGGTCCGCGAGGGTGACGATTATCTGATCAATGGCCAGAAGACCTATATATCCAATGGCCAGAATTGCGATTTCGCCCTTGTGGCGTGCAAGACCGACCCCGAAGCAGGCGCAAAGGGTGTCAGCATCGTTCTGTCGCCTGCCGACACGGCGGGCTTTGAACGGGGGCGCAATCTCGAAAAGATCGGCCTGAAGGCGCAGGATACCTCGGAACTCTTCTTTGCCGATATGCGCGTGCCCGTGGGCAATCGCCTGGGCAATGAAGGCGGCGGCTTTGCGATGCTGATGACCAAGTTGTCGCAGGAGCGGCTGACCCAGGCGATCCGCAGCATCTGTGTCTGCGAAGCGGCGATCCAGTGGACGGTCGACTATACCGCCGAGAGAAAGGCTTTTGGCCACACGATCGCGGATTTCCAGAATACCCAGTTCGTGCTCGCGCAGCTTTCGGCCGAGACGACGGCCTTGCGGGTATTCACCGACTGGTGCATTGAGAGCCACCTCAAGGGCGAACTCAGCCCGGTCGATGCCGCAAAAGCCAAGTTGCTTGTCACCGACCTTCACAACAAGGTCGTTAACGAGTGTCTGCAGTTTTTCGGCGGCTATGGCTATATGACCGAATATCCCATCGCGCGGGCGTTCATCGATGCGCGGATTGCGCGCATCGCCGGTGGCGCTGCGGAAGTGATGAAACAGATTATCGGCCGTGACCTGTTCGCGGGCAAGCGTTGATTAAGGAGGACAGGATGTCAAACCTACCCAAAGCGGACGCAGCGACATTGCTCGCCATTTACAACAAGGCGTCGCTTATTCGGCACAACGATCTTCGCGTGATCAAGGCGATGAAGGCTGGCCTGCTGGTGACGCCTTATTATTCGCCGGCCGGGCAGGAAATCATTCCGTCGGCCCTGTCTGTCAATCTCAATGACGGCGACACGATCTGCACCATCTATCGCGGCACGCATGACATGCTTGCGAAGGGTTTTCCGCTTGAGCCGCTTTGGGCCGAGCTTGCGGGGCGCGTGACCGGCAGCTGCAAGGGCAAGGGCGGCACGATGCACCTTACCCATCCCGAAAGCGGATGCATGGTGACGACGGGCGTCGTGGGTTCTTCGATGCCGATCGCCACGGGCCTTGGCTGGGCCGCCAAGCTCGACGGCAAGGGCCATGTCGCGGTCGCCAATTTCGGCGATGGCGCCGCCAATATCGGCGCGTTCCACGAATCGCTCAACCTGGCGGCGCTGTGGAAGCTGCCGGTGATCTTCATCTGCCAGAATAATCGCTATGCCGAACATACCAGCTTCGCCAACTCGACTGCCGTCGATGAATTGTCGAAGCGGGCGGCGGGCTACGGTATGGAAGGCGTGACCGTCAACGGCAACGACGTCGATGAAATGTATGGGGCCGCGAAGATCGCCGTCGATCGCGCCCGTGCCGGTGAGGGTCCCACCTTCATCGAAGCCAACACGTTCCGCTTCAATGGCCATCTGATCGGCGACGCCGCCGGTTACATTCCCAAGGAAGAGCTGAAGACGGCCAAGGACAATGACCCCTTCGCCACGTTGCGCAAGCGCGTGCTTGCCGACGGCGCCGCCAGCGAAGCCGAGCTCGATGCGATCGACGCGGATATCAAGGCCCGCATCGAGGCGGCGGTCGAAGCTGCATTCAAGGCCGACCTGCCCGATGTCGCCGAACTGAAGCGCGACGTGTTCGCCTATGAACTGGCCTGAGGAATCGACACGATGACAACGCAGACCCTGAATACCATCCAGGCCGTCAATCTCGCGCTTCATGACGCGATGGCCGCCGATCCCAAGATGCTAGTGCTGGGCGAAGATGTCGCCGACCGGGAAGAGGGCGGCGTCGTTGGCGTCACCAAGGGCCTTTCGACCGCATTCGGCGATGATCGCGTCAAGTCGACGCCGATCGCCGAACAGGCGATCATCGGCGCGGCGATCGGCGCGTCGCTCGGCGGCTATCGCGTCGTTGCCGAAATCATGCTGATGAACTTCACGACGGTAGCGATGGACATGATCGTCAACCATGCGGCGAAGCTGCGCTTCATGTCCGGTGGTCAGACCCATGTTCCCATCGTGATCCGCACGATGACCGGGGCCGGCATGTCGAACGGTGGCCAGCACAGCGACTATCTCGAAGCCTGGTTCGCGCATACGCCGGGGATCAAGGTCGTGGCGCCCTCCAACCCGTCCGATGCCTATGGCCTGCTCAGAGCCGCGATCGAGGATGAAGATCCTGTGATCTTCATCGAGAATCTGCCGGGCTACTGGAATACCGGACCGGTGACGCGCGAAGTGATTCCGCTCGGCAAGGCCCGGATCGCGCGCGAGGGCAACGATCTGACCATCGTCACCTATGCATCCATGGTCGCGCCCGCGCTCGCCGCAGCCGAAAAGCTGGCCGCCGACGGGATCGAGGTCGAGGTTGTCGACCTGCGCACGATCGCGCCTTGGGACAAGGAAACGGTGCGCGCTTCGGTCGCCAAGACCGGACGGGCGCTGATCGCGCACGAAGCGGTGAAGGAATTCGGGGTCGGCGCCGAAATCGCCGCCGATCTGGGCGACCATTTCTTCGGGAGGCTGAAGGCTCCGGTCAGGCGCGTCGGCGGTGCATTCTGTCCGGTGCCCTATTCCAAGCCGCTCGAAACCGCATTCGCCCCCTCGGCGGCTGATATCGAAAATGCAGTGCGCGGCCTGGTGGCCGGAAAGGAGTCCTAAATGGCGGTTGACATCATACTTCCCAAGCTGGGTTTTTCGATGACCGAAGGGCAGTTGGCCGAGTGGCTGGTCCCGGACGGCGGACAGGCCGTCGAAGGCGAGCCGCTGTTTTCGCTGGAAAGCGACAAGTCGGTCAACGAGGTCGAAGCCCCTGCGTCGGGGACGCTGCGGATCATCAAGGAACCGGGCGAAACCTATGAAGTAGGGACGGTTCTCGGCACGATCGAATAATCATGAGCCTGGAAAGCCTGATTGCATCCCTGCCGGGGTGGCCTGTGGCCGACTTTTCCGAATATGGGGAAGTCGAAATTCGCAAGCTGTCCAATGTCCAGAAGCTGACCGGCAAGTTCCTGGGCCGCAACTGGGTCGCGATTCCCCATGTCACGCATCACGACGAAGTGGACGTGACCGAAACGGAATCACGGCGAGCGGCGTGGAATGGCGAGAATCCGGACGCGAAGGTGACGCCTGTCGCCTTGCTCGTCCGGGCGCTCGCCACGGTGTTGCGGGACTTCCCCCAGTTCAATGCTTCGCTTGGCGATGATGGACAAACCGTCATCCTCAAAAAATATGTGCATATCGGCGTCGCGGTCGACACGCCCGGCGGATTGCTGGTCCCGGTGATCCGCGACGTCGACAGGATGAGCCTGGCCGATATTGCCCGTGCCGTATCGGCGATTGCCGAGAAGGCGCGGACGAAGGGCCTGTCGATGGCGGAAATGTCGGGCAGTTCGATGTCGCTGACCTCGCTGGGCCATATCGGCGGCACCGCCTTCACACCGATCATCAATGCCCCGGACGTCGCCATTCTGGGTGCGACCGCCATTCAGTTGCGCCCGGTTCCGGGGGACGATGGCGCGGTCATCTGGCGCAAGAAGCTGCCGCTGTCGCTCAGCTACGACCATCGGCTCATCAATGGCGCGGACGCGGCGCGCTTCGTCAAGGCGATCGAAGTCGCCTTGGGCAGCACCGCACTTTTTGCATAACCGGTCGACCGGTTGCACCAGGGTTCGATAGGAGAGGCCTAGAATAATGACGTTCGCCAGGACAGAGACGCAGCAGATGTTCGGCGACATGCTGGGCCGCCTTCTCGACGTCGAAAATGACTTCGAAGAGCGACGGCGGCGGTTGTCGGCGGAAACGCCCGACCGGCTGGCGCTTTGGCCTGCGCTTGCCGAACAGGGCATCCTGGGCGCGACGGTGCCCGAAGAAGCCGGCGGCTTCGGCGGCAGCATGCGCGACTTGGTCGTGATCATGGAAGAGGTCGGTCGCAAGCTGGTGGTGGAGCCGGTTCTGGCGAGTGCTTTGACCGGCGCCATCCTGCATGCGGGCGGCGAGGACATTTCCGGCCTGATCGCCGGTGAAACGATCACCGCTTTTGCCCATGAAGAAGGATATGATCCCTTCGCCCTGCCCGAAACCCGCGCCGTCAGGGCCGGGGACGGCTATCATCTGCATGGCCGCAAGATGGTGGTGCGTCATGCCGATCTGGCGCATCAGTTCATCGTCAGCGCGACGCTGGATGGAGAGGCTGGCGTTTATCTGGTCGAGGCCGGCGCGCAGGGCCTGGTGCTCGACAGCTATCGGATGATCGATGGCGCGTCGGCCGCAACGGTCGAATTGTCCGGCGTCGCCGCGCGGCGGATCGGCGGGAGCGACCTGATCGTCGCGGCAATCGAGCGCGGCGCCATCGCGCTCGCCGCCGAAGCCGTCGGCATCATCTGTGCTGTCAACGCGGCAACCTTCGCCTATCTTGGCACGCGCAAGCAGTTCGGCGTGCCGCTGGCCAGCTTCCAGGCGCTGCAACATCGCTCGGCCGACATGTATGCTGCCGCCGAAGAAGCGCGCATCCTGACGGAACGGGCGATAGAATCCTTCGACGCGGGCGCGGCGGACCGCTCCGCCCTGGCATCGGCGACCAAGGTGCTGGTGGACGATGCGGCGCGCAAGGTCGGGCATGAGGCCGTGCAGATGCATGGTGGCATGGGCGTCAGCGATGAACTGGACATCAGCCATTATCTCCGGCGTCTCGCCGCGATCCGTGCCGAATTGGGAAGCGCGGACCTGCATCGCGCGCGCTTTGCCGGGCTGGGCGTCAATGTCGTCCAGGAAACGCCGTTCCGGGCCGAGGTCCGCGAATTCGTGCGCGCGCATCTGCCCGAGGATATCGCGCGCAAGGGCGCTCTCGGCCTTGAAATTCACAAGGACGATTATGTCCGCTGGCAGAAGATCCTGCATGAAAAGGGGTGGTTCGCCGCCGGCTGGCCGGTCGAACATGGCGGCGCGGGCTGGACCATCGACCAGCAGCTTATCTTCCTTCAGGAATCGGCTCTCAACAACGCACCCATGATCATCCCCTACGGCGTGAACATGATCGGGCCGGTGTTGCAGGAATTCGGCAATGCCGAACAGTGCGCGAAATATCTGCCCGGCATCCTGTCGAGCGATACATGGTGGTGCCAGGGCTATTCAGAACCAAATTCAGGCTCTGACCTGGCGTCTTTGAAGACCAGCGCGGTGCGCGAGGGCGATCATTATATCGTCAACGGCACGAAGATGTGGACGACCGAGGCGCATTGGGCCGACATGATGCATTGCCTGGTGCGCACGGACCGGGAAGTGAAGGCGCAACGCGGCATTTCGATGTTGCTGATCGACATGAACAGCCCCGGCATTGAGATCCGGCCGATCGTCACCATCGATGGCCAGCATCATACCAACCAGCTGTTCCTCGACAATGTCCGGGTGCCGGTCGAAAATCTGGTGGGCGAGGAGGGGCAGGGGTGGACCATCGCCAAGTTCCTGTTGTCGCACGAGCGAGTGGCGATCGCCGACACCGGGCCGAAATTGCGCCTGCTTCAGAACATCAAGACGATGCTGGCCGAAGTGCCGCCATCGCCGCCGCGCGCGCGGCTCGCTGAAAAGCTTGCCGGGGCGGAGATCGAACTGCTCGCGCTTTGCTGCATGGAGCAAAGCTATGTGTCGAGATGGGCCGAAGGCGCTTCGCGCGATGGTCCCGAAGCATCGGTCCTCAAGATCCGCAGCACCGAAATTCTCCAGCGCCTTTCCGAGATCGCGCTGGAAATCGAAGGGCCGCTGGGCGGCGCGCACGACCCGCACGATCTCCACCTGGCGCCCCATGGCCAGTTCACGCCGTCGCAGCGTGCGAGCCTGATGGGTCATCAATATCTATATGGTCGCTGCTGGTCGATCTTCGGCGGCACCAACGAAATCCAGCGCAATCTGATAGCAAGATCGCTAGTCTCTGGTTGATTGGTCGCGCCAACAGGAGTGAATGTTGCGATGTCAAGTTGTTATGATGGTCTTCTCGAAGGAGAAGATCGCGCGCTGGCCTCAGGGCCGCTTGATGCGCTGATCGCCAGGTCCGAACGCATGACGATGGCGGGCTTTGGCCCTATCGTCACTTATTCGCGCAAGGTGTTCATTCCGCTGACGAAGCTGTGTCGCGACGTTTGTCACTATTGTACGTTCGCTTCCACCCCGTCCAGGGTCGATACCGCCTATATGTCGCGCGAAGCCGTGCTGGCGGTTGCGCGGGCGGGTGCGGCCGCCGGATGCCGCGAGGCGCTGTTCACGCTCGGCGACCGGCCCGAGGCACGCTATGCGGCCGCGCGCGAGGCGCTCGGCCAACTCGGCCATTCGACGACCCTGTCCTATGTCGAGGAAATGGCGCGCGCCGTCCTGGACGAGACCGGATTGTTGCCGCACATCAACGCGGGCCTGATGGACGATGCCGATTATGCCGCGCTTCGGCCGGTATCCGCGTCGATGGGGCTGATGCTGGAGACGGTTTCGGAACGATTGTCGCAAAAGGGCGGCCCTCATCACGGTTCGCCCGACAAATGGCCGGCGCACCGGCTGGCGTCGATCGAGGCCGCAGGACGGGCGGCGGTGCCCTTCACCACCGGTCTGCTCATCGGCATCGGCGAAACGCGCGAGGAGCGGATCGAGGCGCTGATCGCGATCCGCGACCTGCATCGCCGCTATGGTCATATCCAGGAAGTCATCATCCAGAATTTCCGTGCCAAGCCAGGCACGCTGATGGTCGATCATCCCGAACCGTCGCTGGAAGACCATCTTTGGACGATCGCTATGGCGAGACTGGTTCTGGGACCGGACATGGTGATCCAGGCTCCCCCCAATCTGCATGCGCCCGAAGAGCTGGCGGCGTTGCTGAGGGCCGGGGTCAATGATTGGGGTGGCGTGTCGCCGGTGACCCCCGACCATGTCAATCCCGAGGCGCCCTGGCCGCACCTTGCGCTGCTGGAGCAGGCAACGGTGGCGGCTGGCCGCGTGTTGCGGGAGCGGCTGGCGATCGGTCCGGCCTATGCGCTGGAAGCCGACCGCTGGAGCGAACCGGCGATTGCCCGCAAGGTGCGCCAGTCGATCGACGCGCGCGGATTGCCGGTGACGGACGGATGGCATGCGGGCACGGGTGACCTGGCCCCCGCGCTGGCGAGCGGCGGCGCGACCGCGGGGTCGGCCGAGATCGATGCGATCATCGCGGCGGCGCGTTCGGGCGAGCGACTGGACGAGGATGCGATCATCCGCCTGTTCGAAGCCGACGGTTCCCATGTCGAGCAGATCACGCAGGCCGCAGACCGGTTGCGGCGTGAAGTGGTTGGGGACGCGGTCACCCATGTCATCAATCGCAACATCAACTATACCAATATCTGCCTGTACAAATGTGGGTTCTGCGCCTTTTCCAAGGGCAGCACCAAGGCGATGCGCGGACCGGCCTATCGGCTCGACCTGGAAGAGGTTGGTCGTCGCGCTGCCGAAGCGTGGGATCGGGGCGCGACGGAAGTCTGCCTTCAGGGCGGCATCCATCCCGACTATGACGGCAACACCTATCTGTCGGTAATCAAGGCGGTTCGGGACGCCGCGCCGGGCATACATATCCATGCCTTTTCGCCGCTGGAGGTAACGCATGGCGCGACCACATTGGGCCTCAGTCTGGAAGATTATCTGACGCAGCTTCGGGACGCGGGACTTTCGACGTTGCCAGGCACGGCCGCAGAAATATTGGACGATGAGATCCGCGACATCATCTGCCCCGACAAGCTCAATACGCAGGAATGGCTGGAGGTCATGCGGACCGCCCATCGCGTGGGGCTGCGTACGACGGCGACGATCATGTACGGGCATGTCGAAGGCTATCGGCACTGGGCCCGCCACCTGTTGCGGGTGCGCGATCTTCAGGTCGAAACCGGCGGCTTTACCGAATTCGTTCCGTTGCCCTTCGTGCATATGGAAGCGCCGATCTGGCGCAAGGGGCGGTCGCGCTCCGGGCCCAGCTTCCGCGAAACGATATTGATGCATGCAGTGGCGCGGCTCGTGCTCAACCCCGTGATCGTCAATATCCAGGCGAGTTGGGTGAAACTCGGCGCGACCGGCGTGGCGGCGGCCTTGCGGGCCGGCGTGAACGACCTGGGCGGAACATTGATGGACGAATCCATTACCCGGGCGGCCGGCGGCCTCAACGGGCAATTGTGCGACCCGGCGCAGATGGCCGCCTATGCGGCCGAGGCGGGCCGTCATAGCGTTCAACGCACGACATTATACGGCCGCGTGGCTGCCCGCGAGCTGGAAGCCGCGGAATAATCTTAACCTAGAAGGACAATTTGATATGGTCGGTAAAATTGCGGTCGTCGGTGGCACTGGCAATCTGGGTGCGGCGATTGCGTGCCGGCTCGCCAAGGCGGGCCATAGCGTCGTCATCGGATCGCGCTCGGCCGAAAGCGCCGAACGCGCCGCCGGCGAACTGGGCTGCGGCCTGATCGGCAAATCCAACGCCGACGCGGCCAAAGAGGCCGATCTCATCATCGTGACTGTCCCGTTCGCTGCCCAGGAAGGCACGCTGACCGACATCGCGCCCCATTGCGCGGGCAAGATCGTCGTCGATACGACCGTACCTCTGGTCCCGCCCAAGGTGATGCGCGTCCAGCTTCCCGCCGAAGGCAGCGCCGCCCAGCGCGCGCAGAATCTGCTCGGCGAAGGGGTCAACGTCGTCTCTGCCTTCCACAATGTCGGTGCCGCCAAGCTTGCCGCCAACGAGGATCTCAATTGCGACGTGCTGGTGTTCGGCGATGACAAGGCGTCGCGCGAACAGGTTGTGCAGCTGTCCGAAGCCATGGGCCTGCGCGCGTTCCACGCCGGCGCGCTGTGCAATTCGGCCGCTGCCGAGGCACTGACCTCGGTACTGATCTTCATCAACAAAAATTATGATGTCGGCGAAGCGGGCATCAAGATCACCGGCAAGAGCTGACTGTCGCCGGCGGGGCCTCGTTCGTCAGCATAGCTTGACCGGCGACGGCCCCGCCCCGCCCTTTCCGCGGTTCGTTGCCCCATTGGTTTTGAACAGGGAGCAGGATCATGGACGCCTCCGCAACAGTGCCGCACGCGCACGAAGACGCCGTCCAGCGCATCGCCACCGAGGAAGTCCCTTGGTTGCCCTATTCGCTCATCCCCAACACCTTTTTCCGCGTGCTCAAGGTGGATGAGGTCAACAATATCGTCGTCCTCAATTTCAAAATGCCGCCGGGAACCGTGACCCCGGTTCACAGTCATCATTGCACGGCCACCGCCTATACGCTCAAGGGCGAGTGGTTCTATGACGATCTGTGCTTCCGCGAGGGCGATATCGCTTTTGAAACGACTGTCGAAGTGCACCAGCCGATCACGCGCGACAATGAAGCGATTTTGCTGACGACCCTGATCGGCGGCAAGGGGAACGACAAGCTGCTGGAGGATCACAACCCGGACGGCACCACCACATTATTGCGTACCCGGCTGTTCAAGGCATGCGAGCGGATCACGCCCGAAGCCTATGCCGCGCTGGACTTCGACGCCTTGCTCAACTGACGCGGCGGCACTCTTTGCGGTCACATCGCCCGTGCGGTCATCGGTGGGGAAGCGTCGTTGCGGTGGAGGCTTCCCCGGCAGCGTTCATTCGGCGGGCACGGCCTGGCGGTTGCCCGGTAGCATGGCGTTGAAGAACGCATCGACTTCCAGATCGGTTGATGATCGCCGCATTTCCAGCAGCTCGACGGCGTTGCCGACGCAATAGCGGGTCTTGGGGCTTTCAGCTTCCAGCGCCTCGATGATGACCGCCGCGACCACATCCGGGGCCACCGCGACCGAATCGCCCGTCTGCGAAAAGGCGCGCTGCTGGGCGAAATAATCGCCGTAGTTGCGTTTTCCCTCCTTATCGAGCTGCGCCAGGCCCTTGTCGAGCAGCGCGGCAAAGCCATGTACCATGGCGGTGGCAATGGCGCCCGGCTGGATCAGGGACACAGGGATGTCCCATTGACCCGCTTCAAGCCGCATCGTGTCGACCAGCCCTTCGAGCGCATATTTCGAGGCCGCATAATAGCCAAGGAGCGGGAACGTCACCTTGCCGGCCATGGAGCCGACAAAGATGAACCGGCCCTGGTTGTCCCGCAACAGCGGCAGGGTCGCCTGATAGATAGCCAGATTGGAAATCGTATTGATCTCCATCGTGCGCCGGAACACATCCAACGGCGTCGTTTCGAGCGGGCCGCAGGGGTTGATCCCCACGCAACTGATCACGGCGGCAAGCGGCTGATCGCTGCGTCCGAGTGCTTCCCTGACCTGGGCGATCCCGGTATCGGCGGAGGAAAAATCGGCGATGAACAGGTTGGCGGCGTCAAATCCGCCCTTTGCCATGGCGTCGAGATCGGCCTGATCCAGCGCGGAGCCGAGCACATCATAGCCCCCGTCGAGCAACCGGCGCGTCAGGCATCGCCCCACGCCGCCCGATGCGCCGATCACCAAAATCTTGCCCGATCGTGCTGGTGCTACCGACATCTTTTATCTCCATGAAAAGAACCGCCGATCAGCATTATCTGCTCCTGTCTCCGCGCTGCCTATGCGGAAGATCGGCCTCACTGGGCTATTTCCCATGAGCGGCGGGCTTGCAAGGAAAATGCTGAGGCTATCCCGGCGACCGCAAGGAACCAACGTCAGCCGCCATGATTGGTGTGACTGAAAAGGAGCCGTACATGACGAAGGACAAAACCCGCCCGGACCAGCCAGCGTCGGAAGACGCCGATGTCCGGGGCCCCGGCCTCGATCATGTCGGCGACGAAGACGCGAGCCAGTTGCCCGAAGACGAGACGTCGATTCGGCTGCCGATCGAAGAAGGGGATTTCGACGCGCAGCCGCGCTGAGAGATGCGGCGCCGCTCGCAAGGATGCCAGCGCCATTTCCATTATCTGATCGCGATCCCCGCAGCGCCGGTGTGGTGGCGCACGGGCGATTGCTCCCTCGCTGGCCGGGCATTCATTTGCCGTGTCGCCAGCGGCAGGGTGGTATATTGTCGCCACAGGCGGGTTGAAACATTGCCTCGTCAGGCTTACGCCATATCTATTGACGGACAAACGCATTGCCTTGCGATGCGTGAAGCATTAGGTCCTACATACTGTTTTCAGAAACGACGAGGGATGCCATGGATTACGATTATCGGACGGGATTCATCACCTATCCTGACGCTGAGCCTGGCAGTCCGGCGGCGAAAGCGCCCTACATCGACCATGGCACCGAGCGTGTGGACCCCAAGCGGTTCTACAGCAGCGAAGAAGCTGCGCTCGAATGGGACAGGATGTGGACGAAAAGCTGGCTCTTCGTCGGCTTGACCCAGGACCTTCCCGAGATCGGCGACTGGTTCAAGGCCGATTATGGCAAGGAATCGTTCGTCATCGTGCGGACCGGCGAAGGCGATGATGGCATCGTCGCCCATTACAACGTCTGTCCCCATCGCGGCAACCGGATCGTCCATACCGATTTCGGCAGCGCAAGCGGGGGTGAGGGCGCGTGCGTGTTCACCTGTGATTTTCATGGCTGGAAATTCGGCCTGGATGGCAAGAATGCCGAAATCCGCGACGAGATGATTTTCCGCAAGGAAGCGATCGCGCATCGTCCGGGGCTGAAATCCGTCAAATGCAGCGTGTGGAACAGCCTGGTTTTCATCAATATGGATCCGGACAGCAAGTCGCTGCTTGAGCATCTCGACGTCATCCCCGAACATCTGGCGCCCTACCCGTTCGAGAAATATCGCGTGCTGCGCGATATCGAAACCTGCTGGGATGCGAACTGGAAGACCGCTCTCGACGCGTTTATCGAATTCTACCACGCCGACGACGTCCATCCGCAGGTCGCGCCGTTCACCGAGACGCTGGGTTGTCAGTACGATCTGTACGGCAATGGCAACAGCCGGATGATCATTCCGATCGGCAGCGTTCCGGTGCGGTTCGAGGATCGTGAGACCGTGCCCGACGGCATGAAGGCGTTTCTGCAATTTTACGGCGGCAATCCTGATGATTTCCTGCATCTGCAGGGTCATGAATATAACAAGGCCTTTGCTCAGACGCGGCGTAAATGGGCCGAGCGGCACGGATACGAGCATTTCAAGGATCTGACCGACGATCAGGTCAATGACGACTGGAATTATTTCGTCTTTCCGAACGTGACGATCAACGCGTTCAGCGATTCGTTGCTGCTCCAGATCTTTACGCCGCATGCGACCGACCCGCGCAAGAGCCATTACCGCGCCATTTCGCTGTGCCTGCCGGTCGGCGGGTCGCAGGACATGGTGATGGATCCCGGCCAGTTCGGCCCTGAAGCCGTTTCGCCTCCCGGCTGGGATGGATCGATCCGGCCCGAGAAGATCGTTCCCCAGACTCTCGCCGACTTCGGCTCGGTGCTGGCGCAGGATGCGGTTCGCGTGCCCGAAGTGCAAAAGGGCATCGAGTCTGCCGCGTTCGACGGCTATGTCCTGTCGGAATCGGAAAACCGTATTCGGCACTATCTGGCGGAACTGGACCGTCTTATCGGGCGGAGCTGAAGCCATGGACATGACCACCCCACCTGGCAATTTGTTCGAAAGCGTCGAGAACGTCGAAATCAAGCTCTCGCGGACCAAGACGTGGAGCGGGCTGGAGACCGATGCCGCATATTTTCCCAAGGAGCGCGACAGCGCCTATGAGGAAAATCTCGGTGATCCGGGGAGCTATCCCTTCACGCGGGGGGCCTATCCCCAAATGTATCGCAGCCGCATGTGGACGCTGCGGAACATCGTCGGCTACGGCTCGCCGGAAGATACCCGGCAGGGTCTCGAAATGGTGCTGGCGGCCGGTGGGACCGGCGTCAGCATCGTGCCCGACCCGTTGACCACGCAAAGCGTCGATCCCGATCATCCGGCGTTCGGGCCGGAGGTGGGGCTGGAGGGCTGTTCGCTTCCGACCCAGCGGGATGCGGCGCGGCTGCTCGAAGGGCTGGATCTGGCCAAGGTCGACACCGCCTGGCATTGGGCGGCGATGGCCTATCCGTTGATTGCTTCGGTGCATGTGAAGCGCGGCCAGCCGCTCTCCACCTTGCAGGGTTCCAACATGCCCGACATGCTGCAACAGACGCTGTGCGGATGGGGCAAGCATCTGGTTCCGGCCGAATTCGGTCACCGCATTGCGGTCGACGAGATCGAGTTCAGCGTCCGCAACAGCCCGAAATGGGCGCTTGGGATGCCGCAGGCCTATGACCTGCGTGAACGCGGATTGTCGCCGGCGGGCGAGATCGCTCTTGGCATGGCCATGATCAACAAGACGATGGAAGACCTGATCGATCGCGGCCTGACCGTGGATCAGGTCGCGCCCAGCCTTGCCTGGGTGTCGACGTCGGATATCGATTTCTTCGAAGAGATCGCCAAGTTCCGGGCGCTGCGCCGCTATTGGGCGCGGACGATGAAGGAGCGGTTCGGGTCGCAGGACATGCGCGCCCAGCGCCTGCGGATCGCGTGCCACACGTCCGGCAAGTCGCTGGTGTACAAGCAGCCGCTCAACAACCTGACGCGCACGGCGATACAGGGGCTTGCCGCGCTCTGTGGCGGGGTGCAGTCGCTCGAAGCCTGCACATTCGATGAACCGGTATGCGTGCCCACTCACGAAGCGCGTGAGCTTGCCACCCGGCAGCAGCAGATACTCGCCAATGAAGTAGGCGCGGCGCGCGTCGCCGACCCGTTCGGCGGCAGCTATTATATCGAGGCGCTGACCGACAAGGTCGAGGCCGAAGCCATCGCCATGCTTACGCGGATCGAGGAAATCGGCCTGATCGAAGCGATCGCCAGCGGCAAAATCGAAGAGATGATGGACGATTTCAACTTCGACCTTCAGCGCGAGCTGGATAATGGCGATCGCATCATCGTCGGCGTCAACCGGTTCGTGCCGGAAGATGAGCCGTCGCCGACCCGGTTCAAGTTCGACCGCACCAACACCTATGCCCATATCCGCCGTTTTTCCGAACTCAAGCAGCAGCGCGATCAGGCCAATTGGTCGACGTCGTTGAAGAACGTCTATAATGTCGTTCGGGATGGCAATAATCCCATGCAGGCCATGATCGATGCATTCATCGCCGATGCCAGCATTGGCGAAATCTGGGGCACGGTGCGCGTCGCCAACGGCCATCCCTTCGACCCTTATGGTCATCTCCAGGCACCATTGAGCTATACATGAGCAAACCCAATACCGTTCGCTGCATGCTCGGCATGCTAGGCACCGATGTGCATTCCAAGGGCATACGCACGCTTGCCCGACTGCTGGACGAGGCAGGGGGCATCGATGTCGACTATATCGGCGAGCATAACAGCGTCGAGGGCATGGCGGACGCAGTGGTTGATCGCAAGATCGACATTGTCGGCGTCAGCTTTTCCTCGGCCGCCTATGTCGAATATACGCGCCAGCTCATCGAAGCGATGAAGGCCAAGGGCGTCGGGCATATTCCCGTGATGCTGGGCGGCATGATCCACCCCGACGATGTTGCCGAGTTGATGGAAATGGGAGTCGCGGGCGTTTTCGGCGCTGGGTCGAAGACCGAGGATATCGTCTCGTTCGTTCAGAATGCCGGCGCGCCGAAAATATGACCGGCTATGTCGATGTCTGTGCGTTTGAGGATATCCCCAATGGCAAGCATCTGGCATTCAATATCGATGGTCTGTCCATCCTGATCTTCCGTATCAACCCGGATGTGTTCGCGCTGGAAAATCGCTGCACCCATCTCGATTTTCCGTTGGAAGGCGGGCGGCAGATCGGATCGGACATCATCTGCCGCAAGCATGGCGCGCGCTTTGACATAAAGACCGGGAAGGCCGTCGTCGGTCCTGCCGTGGACCCGCTTCGCCGGTTCGAGGTGCGGGTGCGGGGCGGGCGGATCGAAATCCAGCCCCCCGTGCCGCTCAGCCGTCATCCGTTCGTCCAACGGGTCGGCTGACACCGGAAATCCAGCGCCGTCATCGCGCCCTGTCATGGATGGCGATGCGTCCGGCAGCCTCGTCGGTCATCGCCCCCCGTTGGTTCCACGCTATGCCCACCGCTTCGAATTCTTCACGAACATTGCCGATGCCCGCGCCAAGGACGGCGCGGTCTTTCGACAGGTGATCGAGTGTGGCGAAATATTTCGCCACGAAAAACGGGCTGTGGAAGGGCAGGACGAGGATCGACGTGCCCCGCAGGACGCGCGAGGTCTTGACCGCCAGCGCCGACAGGATCGACAGCGCGCTGTAATAGGGCGCTTCGCCGATGCGATCGCGCACATAGCCGACATTGACCAGATGCTCTGACGTCCAGAGCGAATGGAAGCCATGCTGCTCCGCCACGACACCGATTTCGATCAACGCGGCAACGTCGGCGACGCCCCAATTATTGGGAATGGAGAGGCCGATCTTCACGCTTCACGCCCGTGCGGCAAACAGCCTCGCCTGTGTTTCGCTAACCCGACCTGTCGCCGCCGCCGCCGGCATAGGCGAATGTTGACTTCCATAGTATGATCCTACTAAATATCTCGCCGGCCTTGAGTATCGGCGAAGCGTAAAGTGCTCATGGCGGGAACGTCAAATCGCATCATGCCGAAAACGGCGGTTCCATAAGGAGAGGCATTCATGACGGTAAGCGCGATAGTTGCGGCCGATGTGGTCGAACGGGAGCGGATCAGGGACTGCCTGGCGCGATATTGCCATGCCATCGACCGCCGCGACGCCGATCTCCTCAGGTCCTGCTATTGGCCCGAAGCCGTCGACGATCATGCGACATTCGTCGGCACAGTCGATGCCTTCGTCACCTATGCGATGGAAAGCCTGGCTGCGATGGTTCTCACCCAGCATAATCTGGGACAAATCCTGATCCGCCTGGACGGCGACACCGCGGTCTCCCAATCCCTGCTTACAGCCTATCACCGCATGGACATTGGCGGCGAGCACCGCGACATTACGTTGGGCGGACGATATCTCGACCGTTGGGAAAAGCGCGATGACGAATGGCGGATCATCCATCGGGTTCTCGTTGCGGACTGGATGAAGGATTTCGGCGCATCGGCCGACTGGTCCAACGGCCTGGCCGGCGCTCCGTTCGTCAGCGACCATGCCGTCGGCAAGGCCGAGGGCGACTTCAGCGAAACCTTGTTCCCCCGGCAAAACATTCGCCCATGAGCATGTATGACGGCCGGCGACTGCGATTGACAGAGGAACTGCTTGCCCGGCTGAACCCGATCCTCCCATTGATCAAGGAGCGGATCGCGGCCGGGGATGTGGCGCGGGACACGCCCGCCGAAACGATAGCGGCACTTGCGGCGGCAGACCTGTTTCGCCTCTTTCAGCGGAAGGAATGGGGAGGCCTCGAAGCTGATCCGCGAACCTTCTTCGCGATCCAGAAAGCCATCGCGGAGGTATGTCCGTCGACGGCATGGGTATATGGCGTCCTGTGCGTCCAACCGTTCCGGATCAGCCTGTTCGACCGGCAGGCGCAGGCGGACATATGGGGGGATGACGGCGGCGCGCTCATCGGCTCCGCATCCAGCCCGGCCGGAGTCGCAACGCCCGTCGAAGGCGGCTTCCGGCTCAGTGGCCGCTGGACTTTCTCTAGCGGCATTTCGCATGCGCAATGGGCGCTGCTGGGCGCCCGTCGGCCCGACTTGCCCGCCGCGGCCGCCGACTGCCGGTCCGCGCTCAATATATTCCTGGTGCCGTGCGCGGATTTCGAGGTCGTCGATGTCTGGCGCTCGTTCGGGCTGCGGGCGACAGGCAGCAACGATATCGTCGTGCAGGACATATTCGTACCTGCGCACCGGACGCTGACGCTCGACCCGGGCATACAGAATCTGCGCCGGGACGCGCGGCCCGGCCCGGCTCTTTACCGGATGCCCTGGCATTATCTCTTCTCGGCCTCCATATCCTATTTCGGCATCGGTGCCGCGCGCGCCGCGCTCGATGGCTTTCTGGCGATCATCAGAGGCCGGGTCTCGATGATGACCGGAAAGGTCGCGCGGGAAGATCCGGCGGTTCAACAGGCCGCGGGCCGTCTCGCTGCGGAAATCGACGCAGCCAGTGCAATGTATGACCGGCATGTCCGGCAGCTGCTCGATCATGACACGGACGACATAATGATGTCGATGCCCGACGCCGTCCTGCTTCGCGCCCAGCTCACTGGCGGCCTGCGCAAGCTGACGGCGCTGGTGGACGATCTGATGATGCTGCAGGGCGCGCGCGCGACCGATATGAACTCGCCGGTCACGCGGGCCTGGCTCGATCTGAGCGCCGCGCGCGCGCATCTGGGCAATGATCCGACGATCCCGACGACGATGCTGGGGGCGATGCTGATCGGAAAAGGCTAGCAGGCCGAGGGTCTTCGCCTATGAATGCGCCGGTTGATCGGGGTGCGCGAATTCGAAGTGGAATATGAACCGCAGATGGAAAATTGTAATGTCCGGCAAAACAGCTTCGCAGTGACCTGCGCAGGCAGGATCGGACACCCAGGCGGGAGAATGCCGGCGCCATCGGTTCGCCGACTATCTGATATCAGGGCAACAAATATGCCAACGCATCAAGGCGGGAGCGAGTAGGATGAGAGGATTGAGCGGCAAGGTTGCAATCGTGACCGGAGCGGCTTCGCCGATCGGCATGGGTTTTGCCACGGCGAAGCGGCTGGCCGAAGAGGGCACGCGGGTGGTCATGACCGACATCAACCATGCCGAAGTGGCCGCGCGTGCCGCCGAACTGCGCAGTGAAGGTCATCGGGCAATCGCCTGCGCGCACGACGCGACCGATGAAGCCGCGTGGGAAGAAGTGTTGCGGGCGACGAAGGCCGAATTCGGCGTACTCGATATCCTGGTCAACAATGCGGCCATTTCTGCGATCAATCATGTTGTCGATATACCGCTGGACGAATGGCGGCGCGTGGTGGACGTCAACAGCACCATGGCGTTTCTGGGGTGCCGGATGGCTGCGCGGGAAATGCAAGCCACGGGCAGGGGTGGAGCGATCGTCAATGTCGTGTCCATCGCCTCGATCGTCGCCGGGGAATATGGCGGCGCCTATTGCGCGAGCAAGGGTGCGGTCCAGATGCTGACCAAGGTGCTTGCGATCGAGACGGCCAAACAGGGTATCAGGGTCAATTCGGTGCACCCCGGCTATACCGCGACGGCGATGCTGGGTGACGCGAATGACGAGGGCGCGTTCGCGCAGACGATCGCGAATATTCCGGCCGGTCGGCTGGGGCAGGCGGCTGAAATGGCCTCGGCGATCGCGTTTCTCGCGTCGGACGATGCGGCCTATTGCAATGGCAGCATGTTGGTTGTTGATGGCGGATTGACGGCGCAATAAGGGAAGCCGGCTCCCCGCGCATCCGACAAGCGCGCGAACGCCGGCGCGTCGAACAAAGCCGGATGAACAAGCGACGCTCATGGCAGGTCGAACGAAGGAGAAGATATGGACAGTGAAAAAAAGCTGGCGATCCGGCGATACTGCGATGCGGTCGGCAAGGGCGATGCAGAAGCGATCAATGCCCTGACGACCGAAGATTATGTCCATGAATTTCTGGGCAGCACGGTGCTGCGCGGCAAGCGCTCGCGGTCGGAACTGCTCGATCAGTTGGTGGCGTTTTCGTCGGCTCTGGCTGTACCGGGCGAATTCGTCTTTCAGGAGATGGTCGAGGAAGGCGACATCGTCTCGGCGATGTTCTCGGGCAAATGCGAACTGGTCAACGGCAAGCGCTTTGACGGCGATTACGCGGTCTTCGTCCATTTCAAGGGCGACAAGATCGCGTTGATGCGCGAATTGATCGACACGAAGCTTGCCGACAGCGTTCTCGCCTGAACGACGCGGCCAGCACGATTTTTGATACAGATTTTTGATACAGATTATTTCAAGAAGGACCCAAAATGTTTGATCTGACAGGCAAGGTAGCGATCATCACGGGCGGCTCCAGCGGCATCGGTGCCGCGGCGGCACGAACATTTCACCAGCTGGGCGCCAGCGTTACCATCGGCGACATCCAGGCCGAAGCAGGCGAAGCGCTGGCCGCGGAGTTGGGCGACAGGGTCCGCTTTTCCCGGCTCGACGTTACCAAACAGGATGACTGGGAACGCACCATCGACGAAACCGAGGCCGCATTCGGCCCGGTGAATGTGCTGGTCAACAACGCGGGGCATTCGGGTCACTGGAAGCCCGCATCGGAATTGACGCTGGAAGAATTTCGCAAGGTGTGCGCCATCAATCAGGAAGGCGTTTTCCTGGGCATGAAGCTGGTCCTGCCGTCGATGATCCGCGCCGGTGGCGGCTCGATCGTCAACAATTCGTCCGGCTACGGACTGGTGGGCGCCGCCAACAACCTGGATTATTGCGCGTCCAAATTCGCGGTGACCGGCATGACCAAGGCTGCCGCGATCGAGTTCGCGCCGTCCAAGATCCGGGTCAATTCGATCCACGCGGGCGTGGTGCTGACGCCGATGGTTCGGGACACGATGGCGTCGTTGGGAGCGGATGGCGATGTTTTCATCGCGCGCATGCCGCTCAATCGCGGCGCGGATCCGTCGGAGATCGCCAGCGTTATGGCATTCCTGGCGTCGGAAGCAGCAAGCTTCATGACCGGCGCGGCCGTTCCAGTCGACGGTGGCCTGACCGCTCAATAATCAGGAAAGCGCAGCGGGCGGGATGGCGAATTCGCCGACCCGCCCGCCATCTGCGCACATCACGCGCCCTGTTCGCTCGCTCTTTCCCTGGCGAAATGGCTGTCGAGGCTGGAGACGATGGCGATATATACGTTGTGGAGCATTTCACCATATAGCGGCCCGTTTTCGGCCGGGATGACATCGAAATTCGACGACACGGTCATCATGCATCCGCCATCGTCCAACTCGTCCAGCGACCAGGTCGCCATATAGTTGCGGATGCCGGGAACGAAATCGTCGGTGGCATCATAATAGAGCCGGTGCGCGACCGGATCGGCAAGCAGCAGCACCTCGCGATTTTCATCCGGCGCCCCGTTTTCGACCGCGCCTTCGCCACGGGACATGACGCGCGTGCGCGGCACCACGTCCGGCTCGCCCTCAAGCCAAGAATCCATCAGCTTCAGGCCCTCGGCATTGTTGCCGTCCTGATACCAGAACAATGTGCCCCAATTGGTTATCAACGCCCACACATCTTCGATATTCGCGTTGATCTTGCCCTGATGATATCCCGAAACTCTATGCACTTTGACCACAGACATATCTCCGCTCTTGAATGTGATTGTCGCGCCCGCCTTTCGCGGGGCTTCACTGACCGATAGCACCGTCAATAGAGGCCATGACTTCGCCCATCAATCACCTTTGTCGGCCATTCCCATATCGCCGCCACGCCACTGCCGACCTTTTGCCAATATCGGTCCGGCGCGCGCGCGACGAGGCGGTGGTTGACGCGATTAGAGCACCTGATAAGCTAGATACTAATAACTAGACCCCGGGGGGCTTTGGAATTGAGCGTCGAATCCACACCTGAGCGAATTTTGTCGACTGCGCTGAGGCTCTTCAACAGCAACGGCGTGGACCGGGTAGCCATCTACAAAATCGCGTCGAACCTGGGCATCAGTCCCGGCAACCTGACCTATCATTTCGCGAAAAAGCAGGACATCATCTACTCCCTGATCGATCGGCTCGAACTGGAGGCGTCCGAAGTGCTCTCCCGCCAGCGCGACCCCAGCGCCCGGCATCTCGCCCAATATATGGTGAACCTGTTCGGCCTGATGTGGCGCTAC
Source organism: Sphingobium anseongense (assembly GCF_037725245.1). Taxonomy (NCBI): domain Bacteria; kingdom Pseudomonadati; phylum Pseudomonadota; class Alphaproteobacteria; order Sphingomonadales; family Sphingobiaceae; genus Sphingobium; species Sphingobium anseongense. The sequence continues at coordinate 210,280 of NZ_JBBJUL010000003.1, forward strand.
CATTTCTTTTTTGAATCGCTGACCTATTTCACCGCCACCGATCCGCATCTGGCCGAAAGCTATCGCCGTATCATGGCGACCGCGATCGACGGGTCCATACAGCGGATCGAAGATGCGATCGCCTGTGGCGATATCGCGCCGATGGTCGAGCCCAATAGCCCCAAGATCCTGGGCGAAAATATGTGGGCGGTGTGGGTCAATCGCCTCGGCGCCGCTCGGCCGGGGCATGATGAAGCATGCGACAGCGTCATAGCCATTTATGATTGCTGTATCCATCATATTAGCCTGATCCAGCCCTATGCCGGCAAAACCTATATATCCAAGCTGCATGAATCGGTCAGAGAATATCTCAATATTGAAGCCGAACCTTACACAGTCGTCGAATAATATAGCTGTTTCCTTGCTAATCCCGGACAGCGGATGGAGCAACATATCTACAGGAGAAGATGAAGATGAGTACGGAAGATCGCCTGGCGTTGCAGGAACTCAATTATAGTTACGCCTATTTCATCGACAGCCTGGAGCCTGACAATTGGGCGAACATTTTTACGCCCGATGGCGTTCTCGACGAAAGCGCGTTTTTTCCCGACGCCCTGTTCGAGGGGCGTGATGCGATCCGCGCTTATGGGGAAACGATCCGCGGCAATGTCGCGATGATGGTCCACCTGATGACCAATCACATCATCCGCGACCTTACGCCCACGACGGCGACCGCCACGTCCTTTGCCCTGGTCGAAACGATGCGCAAAAACGGCGAGCGTTTGCGCTTCCATGTCAAATATGAGGACGAGTATCTGAAGATCGGCGACAGCTGGAAGATCGCGAGGAAAACCTTGCGCAAATCCTTCACGCACGAGAATGTTGTCGGAGCGGAGTAGGCATCGCGGCTTCGGGGGCGGATGGCCGCTCCCGATCCGCTGAAGCTGCCCCAGGGCGTGAACTGGGTGCAAAAATCAGGGCGCTGCACGATAGGTTGGCATCGTGCAGCGCCCTGAATGCTTTTCAGGTCAGGTCGGGCGAGACCGAGATTACAGCGCCTCGACTATGGTGACGTTGGCCTGACCGCCGCCTTCGCACATCGTTTGCAGGCCATATTTGCCACCGCGCGCGCGCAGCGCATGCACCAGCGTTGCCATCAGCTTGGCGCCCGATGCGCCAACCGGATGGCCGAGTGCGATAGCGCCGCCATTGACGTTCATCTTCGCCGGATCGACACCGGTATGCTTCAGCCAGGCGAGCGGCACTGGCGCGAACGCTTCGTTGACTTCGAACAGGTCGATGTCGTTGAGGGTCATGCCAGCGCGCTTGAGCGCCTTGTCGGTAGCAAATAGCGGCTCTTCCAGCATGATGATGGGATCGCCCGCCGTCACCATGAAGCTTGCGATTCGCGCGATCGGCGTCAGGCCATATTCCTTCAACGCTTTTTCCGACACGATCATGACGGCAGCTGCGCCATCGGTGATCTGCGATGACGTGGCCGCCGTGATCAACCCGCCGTCCAGCACGGTTTTTACGCCCGCCATGCCTTCCAGCGACACGTCCCAGCGGATGCCTTCGTCCTTGACATGCATTTCGGACGTTCCATCGGCCAGCGTAATCGCGATCGGCACGATTTCGGCGTCGAAGGCGCCGGAATTGGTCGCGGCGATCGCCCGGCGGTGGCTTTCGACACCAAAGGCGTCAAGCTCGTCACGGGTCATGCCCCACTTCTTGGCAATCATTTCGGCGCCGCCGAACTGGCTGAAATCCTTGACGCCATAGCGTTCGCGGATCGCATCGATCATCGGCGTCTTGCCTTCGGCGCTATTGGTCGCGGAACCCAGCGGAACGCGGCTCATGCTTTCGATGCCGGCGGCGATCACCACGTCCTGCGTGCCAGACATGATCGCCTGCGCCGCGAATTGCATGGCCTGCTGGGACGATCCGCACTGCCGGTCGATGGTGATCGAAGGCACGGTTTCGGGCAGTTTGGATGCGAGGACGGCAAAGCGCGCGACCTGCCGCGACTGCTCGCCGACTTGCGAGACGCAACCCATGATGACGTCGTCGATCGCTTCGGCCGGGACGCCGGATTTCGCGACGACTGCGTTGAGAACTTCGGCGCCGAGTTCGACCGGATGCCGGCCGGACAGGCGTCCATTGCGCCTTCCGCCAGCGGTTCGAACGGCGGCCACGATATAGGCGTTCATATGCTTTCCTTTAATATCCTGCCCAATCCACGCGCCCGGTCAGGCAGGCGCTGAAAATCCTTCACGGCGCCGGGCTTTGGTCCATCGTCTCATAAGCGCCTGACCCCGCCGTGCAAAGAGCTAGGTTGCCCATACTATATTTTTTTGTCGAGGGGCAGCGCGGCCGCTTGTCGCTGGCCCAGCGCGAACTCAGGTGATCGCCTCACGCGCAATAGGGCGGCCGAGCAGAAACCCCTGTCCAATGAAGCAGCCCTGTTCCAACAGCAGCGCGGCCTGGGCCTGGGTCTCGACGCCTTCGGCCACGACGTCGAGATTCATGCTGACGCCCAGATTGACGATGGCATCGACAATTGCCGTATCGCTGCGGTCATGGCCGATATCGTTGACGAAGCTGCGGTCGATCTTGAGGACGTCGACGGGAAATTGCTTGAGATGACTGAGCGATGCATAGCCAGTGCCGAAATCGTCCAGCGCGATCCTGATCCCGTTTGCCGACAATTTGGTGAGGGCGCGCTTCACATTGTCGCCGCCCCGGCCCAGGAACACCGTTTCGGTAACTTCCACTTCGAAAAAATCGGGCGGGACGTTGTGCCGCGCCAGATGATCCAGCACGCGCTCGGCGAAATCATCGGCCGAAAAGTCCGACGCCGATGCATTGACCGCCACACGTCCGCAGTCAACGCCCGCGTCGATCCAGTTGCGCATGTCGGCAGTAACCAGCGTCATCATCCGTTCGGTCAGCGCGATCGCCACCTGCGGCGTTTCGAACGCCGCCAGGATCGATGCCGGACCTTGCAGGCCAAGGCGCGGATGGCGCCAGCGCAGCAGCGCTTCATAGCCGAGGATGCGGCCCGTGCGCAGGTCGACTTTGGGCTGGTAGAAAGGAACGATCAGGTCTTCTTCGAGCGCTTCGCGCGCCATGCTGATCATCGATGCGCGTTGCTGCGTTTCGGCGCGCAATTGCGAATGAAATATGGTCAGCTGACCCCGGCCCCGCGCCTTGGTGGCGTAAAGCGCCAGGTCGGCCGCCTTGAGCAGCTCCGCCGCTTCCTCGCCATGGTCGGGAAAGACGCTGGCGCCGATACTCGCATTGCATTCGACATGGCGACCGTCGTGCATGAAGGGGACGGCCAGCCTTTTCCTCAGATCGGTCGCGCATCGCTCGACGGCTGCCGGGTCCGCCAGCGACGGCGCGATCACCGCGAATTCGTCTCCGCCCAGGCGGCCGACGATGGCGTCATCGGGCGCCCATTGCATGATGCGCGCGGCGAAGTTGCGCAACAGCGCATCGCCGCCATCATGCCCCAGCGTGTCGTTGGTGCGCTTGAGATCGTCGACATCGAGCAGCATCAGGCCGAAATGCGCGCCATTCGCTCGCCCCTTGCGCGTAAAGTCCTCCAGTGCCTCCTGCCACAGCGCCCGGTTGCGAAGGCCGGTCAGCGGATCGTGAGTCGCGGCCCAGCGGATCCGTCGCTCCGCATCACGCTGCTCGGTCACGTCCTGAAATGTCACCACCAGGCGGGACAAGTCGCTGCCTGCCGATACGCCATTCCAGCCGGTGCTTTTGAGCCACCGCGTTTCGCCGGTGTCCGCGCGCCTGATACGCAGCGTAGCTTCGAAATGATCGGGTGCGGCGCCCGTCGAAACGGAGGCCATGATGTCGCTCAGCCGGGAACGGTCGTCGGGATGGACCAGCGCGAGCGCCAATTCGTTGGTGGGTTCGGCGTCCGGGCTGACACCCAGCATGGCCTTGAGTTCGGGCGACCAGGTGCGCGTGCGGGTGGCCGCATCATAATCCCAGATGCCAAGGTTGGCCGATTGCACCGCCAGCCGGAACCGTTCTTCGCTTTCCGCGAGAGCGGCTTGCGAAAGATGCTGGTCATGAACGTCATCCAATGTCCCGTACCAGCGGAAGATATTGCCATGATCGTCCAGCCGGGGCGCGGCCCGTGCGCGCATCCAGCGATAGGACCCGTCGGGCAGGCGGATGCGGTATCGTACATCGACCGGCGTCGCCGTCGCCACGCTTTGGGCCCATGCGGCCTCCACGCCCGGCCTGTCGTCGGGATGGAGGGCATTGACCCATCCTCGTCCCTTCGCACGATCGGGATCTTCCCCGGTCAGGTGCAGCCAGCGTGGCCCTATTTCCTCGATCTCGCCTTCGGGTGAAGCCGTCCAGGGCAATTGCGGGTTGAGCGCGACCGCCCAGCGATAATGCGCGTCGCTTTCCTCCACCGCCTTTGCCAGGCGATCCTGCTCCTCGATCATCAGCGCGTGAATGTCGGTGGTCACGCCGTGCCAGCATTCGCGACCGTCGGCGTCCCGATCGAAGCGCAGATGGTTGAGCGTCCAGCACCATGATCCGTCGGCTTGCCGCAGGCGCAACCGCACAGGATCCGGCCGGTGCGACCCCAGCGCCGCGGCGATCAGCAGCCGGCGATCGGCCGGATGGACGAACGCGCGCCAGCGCCGCCCGTGCAAGGCCGCTTCGGACCGGCCGATCAGGCGGGTCGCTTGCCGGCCTGCTACCTTCAGGCGGCCGCGATCATCGGCGACCCAGCGGAGCCGGGCGGGTGCCAGCGTGTCGAAAACGGCGCCGGACAGAATATCGTGCCGATACGGAAATGAAGGCAGGCGAGCGGCATCGCCGTGCGAAAGTTCGGTGCTGAAGGGGCCAAACCTGCGTTCGGCAAATCGATCCATTATGGTTCTCGGCGATGGTGGCCGAATGTCTTTAGCGGGAAAGAATGAACAAAGTCTGGCGCCGCGCCGGCGATAATCTGGATCAATCCGTTCCTGCGGAACGCTGCCGCGCGTCGCGCGCTTATCCTTGCAGATGATTTAGGAATGACAACGCAATGGCAACCCGACCCCTTACGATCGAACGATCTTCGCAATTTCTACAGGATGATTTTCAACGGCAACTTAGTCGATGGAACCGACGACGCCTGGCTCCCGCCTTTCCGACAGCCGACTGGCGCCGGCAAGCCGACGAAGACCATGCGATCATGCGCCTGGAACATGCGTTCATCGAAGAGTTGCGCGCCGAAGTCGCCGACGAAGCGCAGAACGTCCCTCGCGAACCTGCTGCGTTCATCGCCTGGTTCGAAGATTTGAAAGAGCATGGTCCGGGCCAGAATGACGATCTGTTCCCCTGGCTGGCCGATCATGCGACCCGCGATGAGTTACGCTGGTTCCTTGGCCAGGAAACCGCAGGTGAGGCGGGCTTTGACGACCTTGTCGCCTACACGCAAATCAAGATGCCGGCGCGGCCCAAGCTGGAATTGGCCCGCAACTATTGGGACGAGATGGGGCGCGGCAATCTCAAGGGGATGCACGGGCCTATGCTCGCGCGGCTGGTCGACATTCTCGACCTTGAAACCGCGATCGACGCGACCGTGTGGGAAAGCCTGGCGCTGGCCAACGCCATGACGGCGATGGCGACGTCGCGCCACTATGCCTGGCACAGTATCGGCGCGCTTGGCGTGATCGAACTGACAGCGCCTGGCCGGTCGGCCTGTACCGCGCGGGGACTGCGTCGTATCGGTTTGACCGAATCCGAGCGCCGCTATTTCGATCTGCACGCTGTGCTGGACGTGAAGCATAGTCGCGACTGGAACGATGAAGTGATCGCGCCGCTGGTGGCCGAAGATCCCGACCGGGCGCCGGCCATCGCGGAGGGCGCCCTTATCCGCCTGCGCTGCGGTGGGCGGTGCTTCGCCCGCTATCGGACGCATTTCGGACTGTCATGACGATGACTGGCGCGGCGAAAACCATTTTGCTGGTCGAGGAAAACAGCGCGAGGGCCAGCATGATCGCGCGCCTGTTGCGGCAGGCCGACTACAGGGTCGATGGACCTTACAGGAATGTGTCGGACGGCATAGCCGCTCTGGCCGCCCATTTTCCCGATGGCGCGATAATCGACGCCGATCGGGTCCGGGCCGGCGAAGACTTGCTGGCGGGCGACCTCGATCGTTACGGCATACCCTATATAATATGTTCCAGCGATCCAGCCTCGCGATCCGCCATCGGTCGGCATCCCGCCGCCATGCTGATTGATCACCGCGATATACCTCGCCAGCTCCTCAAGATACTGAGCGATACGCTGCATTAGGCGTTTGGCGGTCGCGGGCTGGGAAGGCAGGTTTTCGGGTTGAGCGATAGCGGCCATGACAGGCGGGTCGTTGCCTGCTACGGCGCGCGCCATGCTCAATTTGAACGCTATCACCGTGCGGCTGGGTGGCCGCATCATTCTGGACCGCGCCAGCGCCGCGTTGCCGCCGCGCAGTCGCGTCGGCCTTATCGGCCGCAACGGCGCTGGCAAATCCACGCTGATGAAGGTCATGATCGGCCAGCTCGACCCCGATGAGGGGGGATGCGAGATGCCGCGCGGAACCCGGTTGGGCTATATCGCGCAGGAAGCGCCATCGGGAAAACAAACGCCGTTCGAGGCGGTACTGGCCGCCGACAAGGAACGCGCGGCTCTGATGGTGCAGAGCGAGACGTGCGAGGACCCTGACGAGCTTGGCCATATCTACGAGCGGCTGATGGCGATCGACGCCTACACCGCCCCGGCGCGCGCCTCTCGCATTCTGGTCGGTCTTGGCTTTGACGAAGAAATGCAGGGGCGACCGCTGGACAGCTATTCGGGCGGCTGGAAGATGCGCGTCGCGCTCGCCTCGCTCCTCTTCTCCGAGCCGGATCTGCTGCTGCTCGACGAGCCGTCGAACCATCTCGATCTCGAAGCGACGCTGTGGCTCGAAAATTTCCTCAAAAGCTATCGTGGCATGATCGTCGTCATCAGCCATGAGCGCGACCTGCTCAACAATGTCGTCGACCATATCCTCCATCTGGAGGGCGGCAAGGTGACGCTCTATCCGGGCGGCTATGACGCGTTCGAGCAGCAGCGGGCGGAAAGGCTGGCGCAGCAGGAAGCGGCGCGGACCAAACAGGCGGCCGAACGCGAAAAGCTTCAGGAATATATCGCCAGGAACAGCGCGCGCGCTTCGACCGCAAAGCAGGCGCAGTCGCGGCAGAAGGCGCTGGCGCGGATGCAGCCGATCGCCGCCGCGATCGAGGACCCGACGCTGGCCTTCACCTTTCCCAGCCCGCCCGAACTGCGCCCGCCCTTGATCACGCTGGACATGGCGGCGGTGGGTTATGGCGACACGCCGATCCTCAAGCGGCTCAATCTGCGGATCGATCCTGACGATCGCGTCGCGCTGCTGGGCCGCAACGGCAACGGCAAGACGACGCTTGCCCGGCTGATCGCGGCGCAGTTGCCGCCGATGGAGGGCGAGGTCAATGCGTCGTCCAAGATGAACGTGGGCTATTTCACCCAGTATCAGGTCGAGGAACTGGATGTCACCGACACGCCGCTCGAACATATGACGCGGGTGATGAAGGGCGCGACGCCAGGTGCGGTGCGGGCGCAATTGGGGCGCTTTGGCTTTTCGGGCGAGCGTGCGGTGCAAAAGGTGGGCAGCATGTCGGGCGGCGAGCGCGCGCGGCTGGCGCTGGCGCTCATCACCCGCGATGCGCCGCACCTGCTGATCCTCGACGAGCCGACCAACCATCTGGACGTCGACAGCCGCGAGGCGCTGGTGCAGGCGCTCAATGCCTATACCGGCGCGGTGCTGATCGTCAGTCATGACCGGCACATGGTCGAACTGGTCGCCGACCGGCTGGTGCTGGTCGATGCGGGCGCGGCCACCGAATATAGCGGCACGCTGGAGGATTATACCGACTTCATCCTGGGCAAGGCCGGGACGTCCGGGGGCGGGGACGCGCCCAAGGTGGACCGCAAGGCCGACAAGCGCGTGGCCGCCGAATGGCGCGAAAAGCAGAAGGTTCTCAAGAACGCCGTGTCGCGCGCCGAAAAGGAAATGGCCGCGCTCGCCGCCGAACGCAGCCGCATCGACCAGGCGTTGTTCGACCCCAAGGCCGCCAGCGGCGCCGAGGCGAAGATGACCGCCGGCCAGTTGATGGTGAAACGCGCCGACATCGAGACGAAGCTGGGCGCGGCGGAAGAAATATGGATGGAAGCAACCGCGGCGCTGGAGGCGGGGTAGCCTCGATCAGCGCTGGTCCTTGCGCGCGGTAAAGGCGAAATCGACCGCTACCTTGGCGTCCAGCCCCTCGCTGCTCGCGCCATTGCCGACACCGAAGGGCGCGCGGGCGATGGTGGCAGATCCAGCGACCTTGCGGCTTTCGCCCGTGCCGGTGAGGGTGAAGCGGATCGCCTGGGGCCTGGTGATGCCTTTGAGGTCGAGCGTACCCGTGGCGCGATAGCCGTTCGCCCCGGTCCGTTCGGCGCCCTTTGCCGTGAAGGTTGCGGTGGGGTGCGCGGCGACGGCGAAAAACTCTTCGCCCGGCAGCATCCCGTCCTGATAGGCATCGCCGACGCTGGCGCTCGCCATGTCTATGCTGACGCGGATGTCTGCGGTTTCAGGGCGCTCAGGGTCCATCACCATCGCCGCGGTCCATTTGCCGAAGCTGCCCTTGATCGTATCGCTGCCATTGCCGACCGCAAAGCCGATGCGGCCGCCGGGCTGTAGCGTCCATGCAGGCGGAGGGGCGATGCTATCCTGCGCGACCGCCTCTTCGCTTGCGTCGACCGCATTTGCCGGCAGGGCGGCGTTTTCTGATTCTGTCAGTGCAGCGGCATTGTCGGCGCTGGCGGCGTTGTCGGGCAGCGGTTCGGCGGCGGTGGCGCGCGGGGCAGGCCCTGCTGCGGGCACGATGGCCTTGCCCAGCAGCAGGCCGGCCGGCACCAGCAGCGCGAGCAGCCACAAAAGCGCGGTCGAGCGTAGCGGGATCATCCGCCAGACGAGGCCGTCGCGCAGCAGAAGCTGGTGCCGCAATGCACCTGCGACATGCAGCAGGAACAGCAGGATGCCGAACCATGCGAGCAGGCCATGGCCCCCCTCGGTCAATTCATGCGCGGCCGCGGGCAGGGGCAGGTGGGGCAGGGGGATGATGCCGAAAAGCAGCGTGGGCACCTTGACCTTGGCGGTGGATACCAGCGCCCAGCCGGTCAGCGGCGCGCCCAGCATGAACAGATAAAGTCCCAGATGCACGGCTTTGGCCAGTGCCCCTTCCCACCCCCCTTCGGTCGGGGCGGGCCGGGGTTTGGTGAAACGCACCGCGATACGGACAAGGGTCAGCAGCAGGATGGTGATGCCTACCGTCTTGTGGAGCTGGTACAGCGCGAAACCACGCGCGCCCAGATCCTCCAGCGCCCAGCCGACGCTGATCTGAAACGCGATGGCGAAGGCAATGATCCAGTGCAGGGCCATCGCGATGCGGCTGTAGCGTTGCATGGCATTCCTCATATTGGCTGCGGTGTGACAAGGGCTAGGATAAGGGGGCGCTCCTGTCCACCGCGGCGGGAAACGATTAAAATGCGGTCGGCCGCTCAGCCTGGCGTCTGGTCGATGATGCGGGCGACGGCCATGTCCGCCGTCACATTCCCGACGGTGCGGAAGATGTCGGGAACCGTCTCTACCGCCAGCAGCAGCGGGAGGGCGTCGACCGGTACGCCCATGGCGAGGCAGATCGGCCCTGTGGTGGTAAAGAAGCTGACCTGGCTGGGAAGGCCCACCGCCGCCAGGCTGACCACGGCGGCGACAGCGACGCCGACCACGAGCTGAAGCGGGCCGATGGCCACGCCATTCATCGCCGCGACGTAAAGCGCGATGCCAAGATTGGCGGGCGGGCTGGTGATGCGGAACAATGATACCGCAAGCGACAGGACGATGCTGCGGATTTCGGGGCGGAGTTGCAGGGGGCCATCGCTCGCCGCGATCATGGCGGGAAGCGACGCGATGGAACTTTGGGTCGAAAAGGCGATCGCCTGCACCGGCAACGCGGCGCGAATGAAGCGCCCCGGCGCGATTTTCCCCATGATGATCGCCAGCGGATAGACGAGCAAGGTAATCCCGACGCAGAGAATGACAATGAACAGGATATAGTGAAGGAGCGTCCCGGCGGTTGCCAGGCCCGATCGGCTGCCCGCGACCAATGCCAGCGCGAACACCCCGACGGGCGCAAGCCACAGGACCCAGCCGACCAGCACCAGCAGCGCATCGCTCATGGCCGACAGCAGGCCGTTGATGCGCGCGCGCGGCTCCGCCCCGATGCGGGTGACCGCAAAGCCGAAAGCGAGCGCGAAGATCACGACCGCGACCACCTGGCCCTCGGCGGCTGCCTTGATCGGATTGGCGGGTATGAACCCCAGCAACCATTCCGCGGAGGGACGGACGTCTTCGACCTGGGTGGCCGGGCCAGCCGAAGCGATGGCGTCCGCAGCGCCGGCAGGAACAGGCCACCAGTAAAGCAGCGCCGGGCCGGCGAAGGCCGCGACGCTTGCCGCCCCGACGAGCAGGATGGCGAACAGGATGATGGATCGGGCGGCCGGGCCGCCCGCGCGCGCCGTGGTCGCCGCCTGGGCGACGCCGGTGACCAGCAGGGCGAAGATCAACGGGATCAGCGGCATCTGGAGGGCATTGAGCCATGCGCTGCCGACAGGCCGGGCGATGGCGATCGCGCTATCATTGGCCGCGCCGCCCCATTCGGACAATGCGATGCCGCCGGCCAGGCCCAGCGTCAGGGCGATCAATATGCGAACGGTCAGCGACATCATGGCTCCCTGATCGCCGCCAGCCTATCGCACGCCCGGCAAAAAGAAAGCCCGGCGACCTTTCGACCGCCGGGCGAGATAGGCGCGCTTGGGAGCCTTCGCCTAAAAAATGCCGTCAGCGCTTTTCGGGCGGCAAGGTGATCTTGATATCCTCGCCCGACTGGCCGGGGAAATTCACGAACATCGCATCGACGAGGTTGGGGACCAGATAGGTCAGCTTGTTGCTGAGCGACTGGGCGCTGGCCTTGCCTTCGAACAGGCGGAGATTGTCGGCGGACCGGTCGATCTTCATGGTCAGCGCGCTGGTATAGACGGTATAGCTCGACACGTCATTGAAGCCGCCGGCGCCGAACAGCCAGGGATCGTAAAAACCATAGCCCCATGGTCGGCCCCAGGCGCCGCGATAGCCACCGCCCCAGCCGCCCCATCCGCCGCCCCATCCGCCGCCCCAACCGCCGCCGCCCCAACCGCCGCCGCCAAAGCCGGTGCTACGAACCTTTTCACGGCCATTGTCGACGTCATAGGCGACGCGGACGATAAGATCGGCGCGGGCCGGATCGTTCGAGGGCACATAGCCGGTCTGGGCCAAGCGCTGCGACACGAAGCTGGCATAATGGGCAAATTCCAGGCCGCCGGCCAGGCGCGGATCGTCAGCGACGATGGTGAATGTCTGCCCTTGCGCCGCCGGAAGCTGCTGGAAACGCGCGACATCCGCCTTGAACGGGGTCGCGCATGCCGAAAGCCCCGCCAGGGCCAGAGCGGGCGCGGCGAAAAGGCCAATCCTCTTGAACATGGTCATGGTCTACGTCCTGTTGCGGGCGACGAGCCCGAAAAACATTCTTGCGCCCTGCCATAGCGAAACGCAACTGAACAACCATTGAACGCGCGAACAAGCCGAACGGGCGCAAAAGATGTTCTGTTTCAAGGACGTTGTCGCCGGCAAAAAGCCGTCAGCGCATCAGCCCCATGGCATCATAAGCGGCGCGCAACGTGGGTTCGGCAGCGGCCGAAGCCTTCGCCGCGCCCTTTTCCAATATGGCATCCAGCGCGTCGTCATCTGTACGCAGCTGCAGGAAGCGTTCGCGGATCGGGCGGAGCGATTCGACCAGCACTTCGCCCAGCGCGGGCTTGAACGCGCCGAACCCTTGACCCGCAAACCGGGCGCACACCGCATCCGCCGTGATGCCGGCAAGCGCGGCATAGATGCCCACCAGATTGGTCGCTTCGGCCCGGCCGGCCAGACCCTCGGCCGTTTCAGGCAGCATCTCCTGATCGCTCTTGGCCTTCCTGACCTTGGCCATGATCATGTCGTCGTCATCGGTCAGGTTGATGCGGCTCATGTCGCTGGGGTCCGACTTGGACATCTTGGCGCTGCCGTCGCGCAACGACATGATCCGCGCGGTTTCCTTGGGGATGATCGGGGCGGGCAGGGTGAAGAGATCGACGCCGAAGTCGGTGTTGAACTTGGTGGCGATGTCGCGGCACAGTTCCAGATGCTGCTTCTGGTCTTCGCCTACCGGCACGTGCGTCGCATTGTAGGCGAGGATGTCGGCGGCCTGGAGCACGGGATAGACGAACAGGCCGACCGATGCGCCTTCGCGGTCCTTGCCCGCCTTGTCCTTGAACTGCGTCATGCGGTTGAGCCAGCCGATCCGCGCCGTCCCGTTCAGCAGCCAGCACAGTTCCGCATGGGCGGGCACGCGCGCCTGGTTGAACAGCACGCTGCGATCGGGATCGATTCCGGCGGCGACCAGCGCGGCGGCCATGTCGCGCACGTTGCGGATACGCTGCTCGCGGCCCTCGTGCACGGTGATCGAATGCATGTCGGCCAGGAAAAAGAAGCATTGGGACTGAGAGTCCATCTCATCCTGCATCCGCACCCAGTTGCGGATCGCGCCCAGATAATTGCCAAGGTGGAGGTTGCCGGTGGGCTGGATGCCGGAAAGGACGCGCATGGGGTTGGTCAGCTCGCTTTGGAGGGGCGGCGAAACGCTGCCCGTAATTCGGAAATCGCATAGGCGCGCAAGGCCAGTGCCGCCGCGCCATAGACCATGCCGCCGATCCCGCACAACAGCGCAAGGGCGATCGTGCGCTCGGCGACGCTGCGCGCCATATAAGGGTCGAGCAGCGGGTTGAGGAGATGGAGCGCCCCGCCCATGACCGCGCTTGCCAGCACGATCCGCACCGCCTTGGCGCGAAAGCGGGCGTCCATGCGCATCTGGCCGCGTCGATGGAGCAGCCAATAAAGTATCAGCACGTTGACCCAAGCGGCGATCGCGGTCGAGATGGCGACGCCGACATGGCCGAGCGGCCAGATCAGCGTCAGGTTGCCGACCAGATTGAACAGCATCGAAAAAACGGCGACCCGCACCGGCGTCCTGGTATCCTGCCGCGCATAGAAGCCGGGCGTCAGCACCTTGATCAAGACATAGGCCGGCACGCCCACCGCAAAGGCCGCCAGCGCGCCCGCCGCGCCCGCCGTGTCGGCGGCGGTGAACGCGCCATGCTGGAGCAGCCCGCGAATCAGCGGCGTCGCCGACACGCACAGCGCGACCGCGGCGGGAAGCGCGAGGAAAAGCGACAGCTCCATCGCCCGGTTCTGGGTGTGGCTCGCCGCCGCCTCGTCCCCGCCGCCGATCTGGCGCGACAGGGCGGGCAGGATCGCGGTGCCTACGCCAATGCCGATCAGGCCGAGCGGAAGCTGGTTCAGCCGGTCGGCATAATAGAGATAGGATACCGCGCCTTGCGGCAGGAAGCGGGCGGCTAGGCTGGTCGAGACGAGGAGGTTGAACTGGATCGCCCCGGCACCAAGGGCCGCCGGGCCGATGAGCGCGAGCATCCGCCTGACCTGCGGCGACAGGCGAGGGCGCGACAGGCGCAGCACCACGCCCGCGCGGCGGCAGGCCCAGATCAGCCAGAGTAACTGGAGCAGACCCGACACCGTGACGGCGATCGCCTGCGTATGCGCGGTTTCGACCGGCGTGTCGCCGCGAAAGAACAGGATCGCGACGATCATGCAGATGTTGAGCAGCACTGGCGCGGCGGCATTCACCCAGAAACGGTCGAGCGAATTCAATATGCCGCCCAGCAGCGACACCAGGCTGATGAGGGCGAGATAGGGGAAGGTTATGCGCGTCAGCGTGACCGCCAGGTCGAATTTTTCCGGCCCGCCATCGGGGAAGCCGCCGGTCATCGCCCACACCACCGGCGCGGCCAATAGCATCATCAGGGCGGTGAACAGCAGCAGCACCGGAAACAGAATCGAAAGAACCTGCCCGGCAAAGGCGACGGCGACGGCCCTGCCGCTCCCTGCCGACTCCTTGTCGCCCTGCGCCATGGAGCGGTTGAACATCGGCACAAAGACGGCGGCGAACGCCCCTTCGGCGAAGAGCGCGCGAAACAGGTTGGGCAGCCGCCAGGCGATCAGGAAGGCGTCCGACGCCAGGCCCGCGCCCAGATAGCGCGCAACGAGCATGTCGCGCGCCATGCCCAGGATGCGGCTGACCAGGGTGAGGCCGCCGATGGTGGAGGTGGCTCTCAGCAGGCCCATGACATGATCCAATCCCGTTCGCCCCGAGCTTGTCGAAGCGCCGCTCTTCTTACAAAGAAAAGCGCGGCTTCGACAGGCTCAGCCCGAACGGGGCGAGGCGGCAGGCTCTTCAGGCGTTGCCGATCGGGGCGCTGGTCGCCTGCATCGCTTCGGCCTGCTGCAGGTAAAGCGCACCGAAATCGATGGGGTCGAGCAGCAGCGGCGGGAAACCGCCGTCGCGCACGGCGTCGGCCAGCACCCGGCGGGCAAAGGGGAAGATGAGGCGCGGCGCTTCGGCCAGGACGAACGGCTGAATCTGGTCGTCGGGCACGTTGCGCATGCCAAACAGCGCCGCATAGACCAGTTCGACGGCAAAGGCGGTGCCCGCGGGCGTGGTCGCCTTGACGTCGATCTTGAGCGACACTTCGGTCACTTCATCGCCCAGCTTTTCGGCGCCGATGTTGAACTGCACGTCGATGGCGGGCTGGTCCTGCCATTGATATACCGCCGGCGCGTTGGGGTTTTCGAAGGACAGGTCCTTCACATATTGGCTGATGAGCGCGATCTGGGGCGCGGTATCGGCGCCATTGCCGGGCGTGGTCACGGTGATGAGGTCGGCATCGTCGGCCATGTCTTTTCCTAGCTTTTCCCTGTTTCCCGGCGTAGCATATGGCGTCCGCCGACTTGACCCGCGCGCTTAGCAGGGCGTGGAGGGCAGAGCAATGGCGACGCCAAAGTTCGCCATCGCGCCATTTGAATCTGGCCGCAAACATGCCTATGTTGACGTTTGTTGTGCCGAAGGAAGGGTTCTCGCCCCCGTGTATGTCATTGTCATTCTTGCCCTGATCGCCGGTTTTCTGGCTCTGCGCCTCTATTCCGTGCTCGGCAAGCGCACGGGACATGAGCAACAGCCCGCGATCCGGCCCGCCGACGAGCGGCCCAAGGTCGCTGCCAAGGGCGGGGTCATGCAGCCACGCGCACTGGGCGATGGGGGCGTCGAGCCCGTTCGCCTCGCTGACGGAATGATCGCGCCGGAAGCGGAAAATGGCGTTCGCGCGCTGATCGCCGCGGATCGCAGCTTCGACGTTCCGCAGTTCGTCGAAGGAGCCAAGTCCGCTTACAAGATGGTGCTCGAAGCCTTCTGGCGCGGCGACCGCGAGGAACTCGCCTGGCTGTGCGATGCGGACGTGCTGGCGTCGTTCGACGAAGCGATCGCATCGCGCGAGGCGCAGGGCCATGTGCTCGACAATCGTTTCGTGCGAATCGAAAAGGCCCAGATCGTGGAGGCGGGGATCGAAGCGGGCATGGCCCAGGTCGCCTTGCGGTTCGAGGCCGATATCGCCGCGGTCACACGCGACAAGGATGGCAATGTCGTGGCGGGTTCGCTGACCGACGCGATCGGCACCAATGACATCTGGACCTTCACCCGCGATATCCGCAGCGCCGACCCCAACTGGAAGCTCAGCGAGACCGACGAGGCCGCATGACGTTGCGCACGACGGGCGGGAGCCTGCTGCTGGCGCTGCTGCTGTCGGGCTGCGCCGGGGGAATGATACCGCCATCCGCGACGGGACCCGGCCCGGCGGTATCACGTCCCCCCCGCTCGACGCCGCAGGGAGAAGTCGCGACCCGGCCGCAAGCGGCGACGCCCCGCGCGCCCTTGCCGTCAGCTTCGCCGCCCGCCGCCGCGATCGACCCCGCCAGCGCCGCAGGGATCGGGCTGACCAAGGGGCCGGCCATCGGCGACCTTATTCCGTCGGGCGAGCGGGCGCGGCTGGCGCTCCAGGCGTTCCGCATCTCCTGCCCGACCCTGATGCGCCGCACCGACGCCAGCGGCCTGACGCGGGGCAGCGACTGGAATACGGCCTGTGCGGTCGCCGGAAGCTGGCCTGAGGCAAGCGCTACGGAGTTTTTCGCGCGCCATTTCGAGGCGGTTCAGGTCGGCGACGGCGCGGCGTTCGTGACCGGCTATTATGAGCCGGAAATCGCCGGATCGCGCACGCGCCAACCGGGATACGACATACCGATCTATCGCCGCCCCGCCGACCTGATCGACGTCAATCTCGGCCTGTTCAGCGACAACCTGAAAGGCAAAACGGTTCGGGGCAAGGTGGATGGCACCGCGCTTGTCCCCTATGACGAACGGTCGCAGATCGTGGCCGGGTCGCTTGCCGGGCGAGGGCTGGAACTCGCCTGGGCGGCCGATCCGGTCGAATTCTTCTTTCTGCAGGTCCAGGGCAGCGGCCGGCTGAACCTGCCCGATGGCAGCGTCATGCGGATCGGCTATGACGGGCAAAATGGCCGGGACTATACCGGCATCGGCAAGCTGATGAAGGATCGCGGGCTGATCCGGGCCGGGTCGATGCAGGACATCATGGCCTATCTGCGCGCCGACCCGGCGGAAGGCGCTGCGATCATGAACGAGAACAGGAGCTTCGTTTTCTTCCGCGAATTGACCGGACCGGGACCCATAGGCGCGCTGGGCGTGCCGGTGACGGCGGAGGGAACGGTGGCCGCCGATCCCAAATATGTGCCGCTGGGCGCGCCGGTGCTGCTCTCGCTCGACCGCGCCGAACCCAACGGCATCTGGATCGCGCAGGATACCGGCGGCGCAATCAAGGGGCCTAACCGGTTCGACAGTTTCTGGGGTGCAGGCGCGCGCGCGCGCGGGATTGCCGGTGGCATGTCGGCGCGCGGCAGCGCGCTGCTGTTGCTGCCGATCGGAACCTATGCACGCCTGACGGGCCGTTGAGCCGGCGCGATGGGCCAGCGACGGCTCACGCCTGAAGAGCGTTCGTTATGGGAGGCACTGGCCAGCACGGTGCGGCCGATCAAGGGACGCCGGCCTGCGCCGCCGCCGTCGCGCGCCGTTGGCCCTGCCGATCCGCCAGCGCGGCTGATATCGGCTGCGACGCCGCAGGCGCGGCATGTTCCGTCGCCCCGGTCGCCCGCCGCCGTGCTCGACACGAGCTGGGAAAAGCGGATCAGGAGCGGCACGTTGGCGCCCGACCTCAGCATCGACCTGCATGGACACAGCCTGTCGGCGGCGCATGTGCGGCTGGACCGGGCATTGACGATGGCGTTGGCGCAGGGCGCGCGCACGCTGCTGGTCATTACCGGCAAGCCGCGGAAAAGCGACATGTCGGGCCATGGTTCGACGCGCGGCGCGATCCGCGCCGAAATCGGTCATTGGCTTCAGATCAGCGCGCATGCCGATGCGATTGCCAGCGTTCGCCAGGCTCATCCGCGCCACGGTGGAGAAGGCGCGCTCTACATCATCCTGCGCCGCAAAAAATAGCCCTGCTGCGCCAGTTACACTGACGGTTTCTTAACCAGCATCCTTCATATTTTGTCATCCGCATATGTCCCATGTGGATCCAGCGGTGAAGGAGGCAAATGCAAGGCGTGACATTGACGAGCCGTGCCACCGCCTTCGCTACGGGCGCGGGTGCCGTTGTCTTCATTCTTTCCCTGATATTGGGTTACAGTTTCGGCGATGGTGACGACCTGTTCACCGTCGGACGATCGCTGATTATCGCGATATTGTGCGGCACAATGAGCTGGGCATCGGCGCAGCGTACCGTTGCGACAACCGCCGGTGCGATCGACGCCGCGACCGACCGGCTGATCGCTGCCGCGCATGGCGATCTTCAGTCGCGCGTGCCTGCGCCGATAGGGTTGGAGCTGCCCGATCTGGCCGTGGCGATGGAAAGTCTGTTCAGCCAGGTTCGCACCAATCTGGACCATGTGCAGGCGCTCGCGCTGTTCGATCAGGTTACCGGCCTTGCCAACCGCACCAGTTTTTGCCGCCAGGTCGAACGCATCCTTGCCGAACGGGAGGACAGCAGCCCCGCCGCCCTGTTCTTCATCGATCTCGACGGGTTCAAGGCAGTCAATGACACGCTGGGCCATGCCGCGGGCGATCAACTGCTCGCGCGCGTCGCGGGCCGGTTGCGCGAAGTGGTGATGGCGCAGGTCGCAGGCGGCACCGGCGACGCCGTGGTCGGCCGTCTTGCCGGCGACGAATTCACGATGTTCTTCCCTCGCCTGCCGAACCGCGACGCCGCGCCGAAGATCGCGCGCGCGATCCAGTTCGCGCTGGGCGAGCGGTTCGATCTTGGCAGCCAGCATGTCGATCTGGGCGCGTCGATCGGCATCGCCTGCTATCCCGACCATGGCGACACGCTGTCGGCGCTGCTGCGGGCGGCGGACATCGCCATGTATCATGCCAAGCATGAAGGGCGCGGGCGAGCGGAGATGTTCACCAGCGCGCTGGCGCTGGAAGCAGCCGATCGTGCGGAGTTGGAGCGGGAATTGCTGCTTGCGCTGGAGCGCGACGAATTTCTGCTGGAGTTTCAGCCGCAGATCGAAGCAGCCACCGGGCGCGCCGTCACCGCCGAGGCGCTGGTGCGCTGGGCGCATCCCGAACGCGACCTTGTCATGCCCGGATTTTTCGTGCCGGTTGCCGAGGAAAGCGGCGTCATCGTCGCGCTGGGTGACTGGATCATGGGCCGGGTGTGCGAAACGGCGGCGCGCTGGCACCGCATGGGGCTGGAAAATCGGATCGCGATCAACATATCCATGCGCGAACTGGGTCAGGGCGATTTTTTCCTGCGGTTGCGACATGCGATGGCGACGCACGGCACGCCGCCCGCCACGCTGGAACTGGAGATCACCGAATCGCTGGCGATGGAGCTGGACGATCGGGTGCTGTCGCAGTTGCGCGCGCTGCGTGCCGATGGCATCCGGATCGCGATCGACGATTTCGGCACCGGTTATTCCAACCTGTCACGCCTCAAGGACCTGCCCGTCGATCGGATCAAGATCGACCGCAGCCTGGTCCGCGACATCGCGACATCGGCAGAGGCCCGTACCATTTGCAGCGCCGTTGTCGGCCTGATCCAGGGACTGGGACTGGAGGTCGTGGTCGAAGGGGTAGAGAGCCAGGAGCAGATGGACATGCTGCGCGTGGTCGGCTGCACGATATTCCAGGGCTATTATTTCGCCCGGCCAGCAGGCGAAGAGGCGTATCTCCATGCCTATGGCGGATCGGCAAAGGCGCTCCGTCACGGTTAGGCGTGAATGCTGGCCCGCTAATAATCCTTTGAATATCGCAGGTTGGCCGATGATCCGGTATTACCGCCGGTCTTGGACAACAGGCTCAACGTCTTCGACAGGGCGACTTCGAGCTGGGTGGCGGTAAAGCCCTTGGCGTCGGTGATGATCTCCACATAGACGTTGTTGGAGATATGCTGGCCAAGCGCCAGCGCGGTGCCGCGCCCGCTCTCCTCGTCGCTGCCCAGCACGCGCAGGCGATCCACGCCCGAGGCGGTTTGCAGCTTGCCCAGCGGATTGAGCCCCCCGCCCCCGCCCCGCAATCCGTTGAGCGCGACCGCCAGCTGGATCGCCTGCGTAGCCGAAAGGTTGGCGACGTTGGCGCCGAACAGGATGCGCGAGAGTATTTCGTCCTGCGGCAACCCCGGCGTGGAGCTGAAGGCGATTTCGGGCTGCTGCCCGGTTCCGGCCACGACGATTGCGGCGGTCACATTGTCGATCCGGGTTTCGGCGCGGATGTTGAGCGTCGGGTTGGTCAGTTGCCCACCGTTGAAACTCACGGTTCCCCGTTCCAGATCGAACCGCCGGCCCGAAAAGCTGTAGGTGCCGCGAATGACATCCAGCCTGCCCACGACGCGCGGCGCGGCGGTGGTGCCGGTAATGCGAATGTCGGTCTTCCATTCCGATTCAAGTCCCATGCCCGACACATAGACTTCATTGTCGGCTCGCACGCGCAGGTCGAGTTTCCAGAGGGCGGGGATGCCCCCGCCGGCGCGCACGGCGGCGCGCTGGTCCAGAATGTCGCCGCCTTCGCCCTTTCGCCGCACGCCCTGGAGCTGACGAATTTCCGCGCCTCCTTGAAAAGCGATGCGATAGCGTAGCTCGGGCAGGCGCAGGTCACCCTTGATCAAGCCGCCATTGGCCCGGGAATTGGTGATGGCCATGTCGCCGGTGACGACAGTGCCGAGCTGTTCGCTGCGCGCCAGCCGAGCGCGATCGAGCGAGACGTTGACCGCCATCGGGAAGCCGTCGGCGGCCGCCAGCCCGATCGTGCCGCTCGCCTTGACCGAACCGTCGCCGGCCCTCCCGGAAAAATCGCGTATGTCGAGGCGGTCGTTGGTGAAGCGGCCGTCCAGGCGCATCTGGGTGACGCGCGTGCCGAACGTTTCATTTTCATAGGTCAGCGCGTTGGCGCGGACGAGGCCATTGAGGCGCGGCGCATCGACGCGCCCGCTGAAATCGGCAGCGACGGCAATCGGGCCGGTCAACTGCTGATCGGCCTGCCCCGCGAAGGAAAACAGCACGTCCGCAGGGCCGGCGTAACGAATGCCGCCGCGCATGGGCGCCGCCATCAACTGCGCCGTCCAGCTTGCACCGGGGCCGGGCGGCGCGAGCGTGGCGATGAACCGGCCCAGCGTCGCATCGTTGCGGCGGATGAGCCCGCGCAGGTCTCCGCCCGCCGCCGACAGTTTGCCTTCCATGTTCATCGATACCGGATCGGACACCGCCGACAGGCTGGAACGGCGAAAATCGCTGACTGCGATGCGGGTCGTGGCGGTGGGGAAGGCGGTGCCGTTCCGGGCAAAGTCGAACGTTCCGGTCGCCCGTCCGCCGATGCCAAGGCCGGGGCTGGCGATATTGGCGATGGCAAGATCGAAATCCTTGAACCGCGCCTGCAACGCCGTCCTATCGCCCCAGCGTCCGGCCAGATCCACCTTGCCCTGCGGCATCGCCAGCGTGACCGGCTCCAGGCGATAGCCCGCCGCTTCGCTGCGAATGATCGCGGGCCTGGCGAGGCGGAAGTCGATGCCGCTGGCACGCCCCTTGAGCGCGAGCGCGTAAAGGCCGGGACGAAGCGCGGCATTGGCGGCGATGCTGAACGGCACTCCGCTGGAGCCGTCCGCGACCATCTGGGCGGTGCCGCGCCCCCCCTTGTAATTCACCTTCGCCCTGCCCTTGCGCAGGATATAGTCGCCATAGGCGGCATTGGCGATCTGGACGTCGGCGACGATCTGCGGCTGATCGTAAAGGATGATTGACCCATCGACCAGCGCGCGACCGATGACGATGTCGGCGCTGCCGGGGATCTGCGCGTTGCTCGCGGTGGCCTTGATGTCGACGCCCTGCGCCTTGCCGACATTGGCCAGCCGGATCGCGCCGTCGATGCCCGATCCGTTCATGCTGAGCTGGCCCGCGAAGGGACCGGCGGGCGTCTGGCGCACGGTGCCGGCGAAGTCGACCCCGGCAAATCGCGCTTTGGCGATATCTATGGTCAGCGGTCCGCGAGCGGTGCGGATCAGCATGTTGGTGAAGAAGGGACCATAGTCCGAAGCCCCCGTCGCTTCCAGCCGATAGCCGGCGGCTTCGCCATTCAGCCTGGCCACGACATCGCTGAGCTGCACGCCGACATGGGGCCGGGCGGCGCGCAATATCGCCTGCGGCCGATCGACCGTGCCGCGCACCGACAGCGCGAGCGGGCCATATTGGCGCGAACTGGCGGCAGCGTCGAAAGCGATGCCGCCATCGGTTTCATACCGGCCAGAGCCGGATATTATGGTGAAATTCGGTGCGGCTCCCTTCAGCCGGGCAAGGGTGAAGACGCCCTCGGGCGTCATGCCGATGCGGCCCGTGACCAGCGCATTGCCACCCAGGAAATCGCGCACCGACGCATTGTCCCAGCGGGCCGTGCGGACCCCGAATTTGCCCGACAGGCCAAAGCCGCCGCTGGGGCCGGGCACCAGTTCGACGTCCGTGGTCAGGTTGACGATGCCGATGCCGTCGATGCGATAATCATTGACCCTGCCCTTGAGCGCGCCGCGATACACGCCATTGGCCACATCGGCGAGTATGATCGCGGTAGCGTCTATCTTGTTGCTGTCGATCTTGAGATTGTCGCTGATCAGCTTGCCGCCCGCATAAGCGAAATCGCCCTTGACCTTCAGATTTTCCATCAGCCCGCCTGCCGCTGCGTTCAGCCCGGTCACGCGGCGCGCGGTTGCGTTGATGGGAATGCGGATGCGATCGGCGTCGATGACCGCCCGGCCGCTGGCTTTGAGCCCTTCGATCCCGGTCGCGTCGAAGGCGATCTGCGCGGCGCTGATGTCATAATCGATGAAGGGCGTCGCCATCGGCCCGTCCAGGATCACCGAAGCGCGCACGTCGCGGCCACGCACGTCGTCCATGATCGCGCCGGGGGTGAGCAGCGTGGCGTCGATCTTCAATGCGCCAAAGCGGCTGGCGCCAAGGTCGATCAGACCCTGCGCGGTGGCGGCGAGCGCCGACGACCGCAGGACGCCCTTGAGCGTCACGCGCCGTTCGTTGAGGCCCGCTGCCAGGGCAACGTCAAGCGCGGGGCTGGTCAGGCGCTGCACCGGACCAGTCATGATCAGGCCGGGGCGAACCGGGCCCCTGGCCGAAAAATCGCCGTCGCGCGCCGCCAGAGCGATATTCGCCAGTTCGCCCCTGGGCGATGTCGCGACGATGCGGCCGTTCCATGTCTGCCAGCTGCCCGCGCCGTCCAGCGTCGCGGTCATCCCGTCGGTCAGGCCGCCCATCGCCGCGATGACGCCGCCGGCGGGCGCGACAAGCCGGCCCTTCATTGCAAGCCGGTTCTGGGCCGGCACGGCATCCAGGCTGGCCTGCAACTGGTCGCCGCTGTCGACCTTGGCCAATGCCGACAATTGTGCACGTCCATCGGCGATGTGGGTGCGGGCATCTATGGCGATGGTCCGCTTCTGGCCGATAACGGGTCGGGCCAGCACGAACCGCGCGATCTTCAGCCGGTCGATGTCGATGTCGATGTCGGGCAGGATCGGGGCATCGGGATCGCTTTGCACGACATTGAATTGCGGGCTGCGGGCCAGCACGATGAGCGGGCTTTCCAGGCTGCGCACCGAAATATGGTTCTGGAGATAGCGGAACGGGTTCCAGTCGACCCTCACCAGCGGGCTGACCGCGAACACGCCCTTGGGGTCGCGCAGGACAAGATCATGGATCGTCATCGCACCGTAGATCGAACCGTCGATCCGCCCGACCTCGATCTTCATGCCCGATTCCATTTCCAGCGCGGCGATCTGGCCGACCAGGAAACGCTTGCCGGGCTGGGTGTTGAGGCCAAGCAGCAGGGCCACGACCAGGATGATGATCGCCGCGATCAGGCCGCTCGCGCCCAGGGCGACACGCTGCCACAGCGGGCGTTTCACGCGATCTGCGTGGTCGCGGGGCGCTTCGCTCGCCATCAGAAGGCCTGCCCTATGCCGACATAGAGCGCGAATTTGGATTCGCCCGGCTGCCGGTTGATCGGCATCGCGATGTCGGCGCGGAAGGGACCGAAATTCGTGTAAAAGCGGCCGCCGATGCCCACGCCGTAACGAATGTCGGAAAATTTGGGGATCGAGCTTTCATAGACCTGCCCCGCATCGACAAAGGCGACGACGCCGTAATTGCCGAAACGATATCGTCCCTCGACCGCGAATTCGTTGACCGACCGGCCACCGATCGGGTCGTCATTGATGTCCTTGGGGCCAAGCTGCTGGTAGCCAAAGCCGCGCACCGATCCACCCCCGCCGGCATAGATGCGCCGCGACGGCGCAATGGTGTCGCGCGCGACGCCGCCGATGGTGCCGATCCGCGTCCGGGCGGCGATGACGATTGCGTCGGTTACGGGATAATAGCCCGACAGGTCGAAAGTCGCCCGGCCATAAGGCGAAACATCCCCCTGGAGCGACGCTTCGGGCGAGACGCGCAAGGTAGCGCGAAAGCCGCTGGTGGGATTGAGCAGGTCGTTTGACCGATCATAGCCAAGCTGAACCGGCAGCGCGCCGATGAAATAGGTCAGCCGGTCGGTCGCCGCAGTGGCCGGGTCGATCGTCGTCTTTTCGTTGGAAAGCAAAATTTCGAAGCCATAGCTGTAGGTCCAGCGCTTCTGGAAGATCGGCGTCGACGCGCGCGATATGCTGGCGCTCAAGCCGGCGGTAAAAGCCTCATAGGCATCATATTTCTGGTGATTGAGGTTGATCGCGGCCTGAAAGGTGCGGTCGCGCTTGCCCGCATTGGACCGTCGGAATGTGCCAGACACGCCCTGTTCCTGCGTGCCCGCGACCACACCCGCGATCAGCGCGCCTTCGGGCGGGAACAGGTTGCGGTGGGTCCATGTGCCCTCGGCGCGGAAACCCTGACCGGTGCCATAGCCAAGCTCTCCCGCCAGCGTCCGGGGCGGCCCGGCTTCCTGCTCGACATGCAGATCGACATATTCGGTATCTTCCGCCGCAGGCGCGTTGGTGCGGACCGGCTCGACACCGATGCTGGAAAACAGGCCGGTCGCGACCAGCGCCTTGCGCAGGTCGTCGACCTTGCGGCTGTCATAGAGTTCGCCTTTGCGAAAGCGGCTGATGACCTTGATATGCTCGGCATCGAACGCCTGCTTGCCGGCGGTGGTGATGCCCCGAAAGCGACCGCGCGGGCCGGTGTCGACCGGCAGCGTATAGTCACCAGTCACGGTTTCGCCATCCAGCAGGATGTCGCGCGCACCGACCTTGGCGAAGGCATAGCCCATCTCGGGCAGTTTCAGCGCGACATTGGCCTCGGCGCCTTCGACCCGTTCGGCGATGATCGGATCGCCGGTCTTGAGCGGAAGGCTGTCGCGGATAAGCGCCTCCGGTACGGTCGGGCGCGCCTGAATGACGATCGCACCCAATCTATATTGCTTGCCCGGCGTGACGTTGACGATGGCGTCGAGCATGCCGGTCTTGTCGCTCGCCTGATCCAGCGAGGCCAGCGCGGTGGCATCATAATAGCCCTGCGAATGGAGCAGGCGCACGGCAAGCGCCTCATCCTCCCGGGCGCGGGCCTGGACCATGGCCGTGGTGTCGGCGCGTCCCTTGCCATCGGCCAGCGTCGAAGCCGCGCGGAATTCGTCTTCCAGGCCGATGGCATCCAGCCCTTCTATCTTCAGGCTGTAGCGCACGTCCGGCAGCTTTTCCTGACGGTTTTCGTCGCCAGCGACCGCATCGGGCACCGTGACGCTGTCGAGCGGAGGTAGCGGCTGCGACAGTTCGGCCTGCGCCTGCGGCTCGGTTGCGGGAGGCAGTTCGCGTTGCATGTCCGCCTGTGGCATCTGCTGCTCGATATAGCTGTCGACAGAAGGCAGCGGCGCGTCCGGGTCGTCGGACAGGGCCGGCAAACTCTGTTCGAACTGGTCGTCAGGCAGGATAGGAGGCTCGCTCGCGGGTGCCGTGGGCTGGGCAAAGGCTGCGGAGCCGATGGACGCCAGCATCGCCAGGATCATGGCATGCCGAGCGTGCGTCGCCTGTGTCGCCCTCATGAAATCCGCTGCCCCCGATCGTCACACGCCTGTCGGGCGCCAACCGCCAATACGTTCAAGGGTTTGCTTTGGTTCCCCGTCGTCGACCCGGCGCTTCCATCCGCCTGTTGGCCGGAGTAGGGGGACATATGGCGATAGCACTCAACATCACCCATTCGCTGCTGGGGCAGCCATGGCGGTGGCGCGGGCAGGGGGCCGACGCGCGCGAACCGGGCTACCGGCCCGACGATCTCGTGACCCAGCTGCTGATGGCGCGCGGCTGTTCGCGCGACACGGTGGAGGCGCACCGCAATCCCACGATCCGGCACTTCATGCCCGATCCAAGCCATCTGCGCGACATGGACGCGGCCGCGACGCGGCTGGCCGACGCGGTGGAGCGCGGCGAGGATGTCCGCATCTTCGGCGATTATGATGTCGATGGCGCAACCAGCGCGGCGTTGCTGATCCGGCTGCTGCGCGACCTGGGCCTGGCGGCGCGACCCTATATTCCCGACCGGCTGATGGAAGGCTATGGCCCGTCCGGCGAGGCGCTGGTGCGGCTGGCGGGCGAAGGCGCCAGCCTGATCGTCACGGTCGATTGCGGCGCGCAGGCGTTCGAGGCGCTGGAGATGGCGCGGGTGGCCGGCGTCGACGTGATCGTCGTCGATCATCACAAATGCGCGGCCGCGCTGCCGCACGCGCTGGCGCTGGTCAATCCCAATCGGCTGGACGAAAGCGCGATCGGAGCAACGCACGGCCATCTTGCCGCCGTCGGCGTGGCGTTCCTGCTGGGCGCGGCGCTGATCCGCGCATTGCGCGCGCGCGGATGGTTCGCAAGCCGGGCCGAACCGCGCCTGATGGACCTGCTCGACATCGTCGCGCTGGGCACGGTGGCCGATGTCGCGCAATTGCGGGGTCTTAACCGTGCATTCGTGGCCCAGGGACTCAAGGTGATGGCGGGACGGCGCAATGTCGGGCTGGCGGCGCTGATGGACGCCAGCCGGCTGGCGCGCGCGCCGCTCTGCCACGATCTGGGCTTCGCGCTGGGGCCGCGTATCAATGCCGGCGGGCGCGTGGGCAAGGCGGACCTGGGCGTGCGGTTGCTGACGACGCAGGACCCGATCGAGGCGGCTGAGATCGCGGCGGAACTGGACCGGCTGAACGAGGACCGGCGCGGTATCGAAGGCGGCGTACAGGCGGAGGCGGAGGCGCTGCTCGAACGCCAGGGCAATCGCGCGGTGGCGGTGGTCGCGGGCGTCGGCTGGCATCCGGGTGTCATCGGCATCGTCGCCGGGCGGATCAAGGAAAGGGCCGGGCGGCCCGCGATCGTGATCGCACTCGACGATGCGGGCGTCGGCAAGGGGTCGGGCCGCTCGATCGGCGGTGTCGATCTCGGCGCGGCGGTGCTGGCGGCCAAGGACAGTGGCCTGCTGGTCGCGGGCGGCGGCCATGCGATGGCGGCCGGGCTGACCGTGGCGGCGGACGGGATCGATGCGCTTGCCGATTTCCTCGACGAGCGGCTGGCGGACGCGGTGGCGCGCGCGCGCGACGACCGGGCATTGCTGATCGACGCGGTGCTGGCGCCGGCCGGGGTCAATCCCGATTTCGTCGCCGCGATCGAGGCGGGGGGGCCCTATGGCGCCGGTTGGCCAGCGCCACGCATCGCCGCCGGGCCGATGCGCGTAATAAAGGCGGATGTGGTGGGCAACGGCCATCTGCGCGCGATCATGGCCGGCGACGATGGCCGTTCGATCAAGACCATCGCCTTTCGTCAGGCGGACAGCGCATTGGGCCAGGCGATCCTGGGCGCGCCGCGCGACCGGCGGCTGTGGGTCGCGGGCCGGGCAAAGATCGACGATTGGGGGCCGCGCCCGGCGGCGGAGCTGCATCTGGAGGATGCCGCCTGGGCGGAGTGACACGACTGTGCGGAAGGGGGTTGACCCCGCCGCAGCCAC
The DNA here is from genome assembly GCF_037725245.1 of Sphingobium anseongense. Lineage (NCBI taxonomy): Bacteria > Pseudomonadati > Pseudomonadota > Alphaproteobacteria > Sphingomonadales > Sphingobiaceae > Sphingobium > Sphingobium anseongense. The sequence goes on from NZ_JBBJUL010000003.1 coordinate 237,950, forward strand.
CCCCTAATGCCGCCCTCGCTTGGACGCGACGCTGCCTGCCGGCGCGCTTCACGGCCCCATCGTCTAGCGGTTAGGACGCGGCCCTTTCACGGCTGAAACACGGGTTCGATTCCCGTTGGGGTCACCATCCAGGCACATTTCATGCCTTGATTCTGTGCGATCACCTCCACCCCCTTGCGGCGCGCAGTCGCCGGTGGTTGTGCCGTCCTTGCACTTCAGCGCCGCGCCTCCGCACCATCGGGGCCAGCAGCGGGGACCGGACACTCCTTTTCGTCCTGACGCTGTGCAACGCCTCGCGCCTTCGGGTGCGGGGCGTTGCTGTGAGGTCATTTACGCCGCTGACGATTCAAAATCGCTTTCCGGGTCAGCAGTCCGATAGCGGTGCAGCTTGCAGCTACGATCAGTAACCCGAGCCAGAGCCATGTGCTGTCACTCTGGCATGGCTGGGGAGCACCCTCACACCCGCCGCTCGTGTAGGTCACTACGAACAGGAACGGCAACCCGAAGATAATTCCGAAAATGCTAGCGACGGCACAGCCAATACGGCCAGCGCCCGTTGTCGGGCTGCGGTATCGTTCGTCGTTCATCTCAAGATGACTGCCACGCTTGCCAGGTTGGATTCAACTGAAACAGCGCGCCCATTCGCGGCGGCGCTAGAAATACGCTAGACGGTAACACGCAAAGCAAAACGGGCAGCTTTCGCTGCCCGCTAAGCGCTTGTAAAAGCTGGAATTTTTGGTCGGGACGAGAGGATTCGAACCTCCGACCCCCACACCCCCAGTGTGATGCGCTACCAGGCTGCGCTACGTCCCGACCGAGGGGCGGCACATATAAGCCGCCGCGCCAAGTTGCAAGCATAGTTTCCGTCCGCCGTTCGCGCGCCCTGCGCTGTTGCCACTGCGCCCCCATCTGTGTTAGCCGCGCGCCCTTGATCGACGGGACAAGGCTTGTCCCGCGACTACCGCAATGAAGAGGCGCAGGTCCCCATGTTCATCTCCCCAGCCTATGCCCAGGCCGCCGGCGGGCAAGCGTCCGGCGCCGGCATCGCCATGCAGATGCTGCCGCTGGTCCTCATCTTCGTCGTCTTCTATTTCCTGCTCATCCGCCCCCAGCAAAAGCGGATGAAGGAGCATAAGGCCAAGATCGATGCGGTGAAGAAGGGCGATCAGGTCGTCACCGGCGGCGGCCTCGTCGGCAAGGTGGTGCGCGTCGACGATATTTATGCCGATGTCGAACTCGCCCCCGGCATGAAGGTCAAGGCGGTCAAGTCGACCTTTACCGACGTCATCGACCCGATGACCGCCAAGCCCGCGAACGACTGAACCCCAACATGCTCAGCTTCCCGCGCTGGAAAGTCCTGGCGATCATCCTGCCGCTGTTGATCGGCGTGCTGTGCGCCATCCCCAGCTTCCTGCCCGACAGCACGGTGGCGCATCTGCCATCGGCGCTGCGCACGCGCGTCAATCTGGGCCTTGACCTGTCGGGCGGCAGCCATCTGCTGCTCGAAGCATCGACCGACGATGTCGCCAGGCAGCGGCTCGCCAATATGGAAGAGCAGATTCGCACCGAACTGCGCCGGGGCACGCCCCGCATCGCGGTCGGCGATATTTCCAGCCGCGACGGCAAACTGTCCTTCATGGTCCGCGATCCCCGCCAGGTCGACGCTGCCGTCGAACGCATCCGCCCGATGACGCAGGGCGCCGGGCTCACCGGCCAGCGCGATTTCAATGTAGAGGTCGTCAACAGTTCGACCATCGTCGTCACGCCCACCAGCGCGGGCATCGACAATGCGGTCAAGGGCGCGATGGAAGTCGCGACCGAGGTGATCCGCAAGCGCATCGACGAAATGGGCACGCGCGAACCCACGATCCAGCAGCAGGGCAGCAACCGCATCGTCGTCCAGGTGCCGGGATTGCAGGACCCCAAGGCCTTGAAGGATCTGCTCGGCCAGACCGCCAAGCTCGAATTCAAGCTGGTCGACACCGCCGCCGACCCGTCCGAAGTGGCGCAGGGCCGTGCGCCGGTGGGCAGCGAGATCCTGCCCTATCCCGGCAATCCGTCGGGCGTGCCGCTGATCGCGGTCAAGCGCCAGGTGATGGTGTCGGGCGAGGAACTGACCGACGCCACCCAGAGCTACGACCAGCAGACCAACGAGCCACTGGTGTCGATCCGCTTCAATGGCGCGGGCGGCCGCAAGTTCGGCCAGGTGACGTCGCAGAACGTCAACCGCCCTTTCGCCATCATCCTGGACGGCACGGTCCTGTCCGCGCCCAATATCAACGAACCGATCCTGGGCGGATCGGCGCAGATTTCGGGCAGCTTCACCGTAGAGAGCGCCAACCAGCTCGCCATCGCGCTGCGGTCGGGCAAGCTGCCGGTCGCGCTCGCGGTGGTCGAGGAACGTACCGTCGGGCCACAGCTTGGCGCGGACTCGATCCGCTCGGGGCTCATCGCCTCGATCATTGCCGTCACCGCCGTCGCCGCCTTCATGTTCGTCAGCTACGGCCGCTTTGGCATGTATGCCAACATGGCCGTCGCCATCAACGTGCTGGTGATCCTGGGCGTCATGGGCATATTGAACGCCACCCTGACATTGCCGGGCATCGCCGGGTTCGTGCTGACCATCGGCACCGCGGTCGACGCCAACGTCCTCATCTATGAACGTATCCGCGAGGAAAGGCGGCGCGGCCGCAACGTCGTGCAGGCGGTCGAACATGGCTACAAGGAAGCCAGCCGCACCATCTTCGAAGCGAACGTCACCCACGCCATCGCCGGCGGCATCATGCTTGCGCTAGGCTCCGGCCCGGTCAAGGGCTTTGCCATCGTGCTGCTGATCGGCATCGCGACCAGCGTCTTCACCGCCGTCACCTTCACCCGCATGGTCGTCGCGAACTGGCTCCGCCGCACGCGCCCGACCGACATCACGATATGATCTGGGCACCTCCCTCTCATCCGTTCGTCCTGAGCGTGTCGAAGGGCTTTGCGGAGCCGCAGGCGAAGCTGCTTCGCTACGTTCGGCGGCAGGCTTCGACTTCGCTCAGCCCGAACGGGTATAGGTAATGGCTATGAAACTGCTCAAACTCGTTCCCGACAACACCAACATCGGCTTCGTCGCGATGCGGAAATGGGCCTTTGCCCTGACCGCGCTGCTGACGGTGCTGGCTGTCGGCGCGACCGCTCACCGGGGCCTGAACCTCGGCGTCGATTTCGTCGGCGGCCTGATGATCGAAGCGAAATTCCCGCAAGCCGTCCAGACCGACAAGGTCCGCGCGACCATCGGTTCGCTGGGCGTGGGCGAAAGCTCGCTCCAGCAGTTCGGCGATCCCAAGACGGTTCAGATCCGCCTGCCGGTGCCCGAACAGGGCGGTGCGGGTGCGGCCAACGCTGTCGTTGAAAAGACGCGCGCGGCGATGATTGCCCAATTCCCCGGCGTCACCTTCTCCCGCTATGATACCGTGTCGGGCAAGGTATCGGGCGAACTCATCCAGACCGGCGTGCTGGCGGTGATGCTGGCGGTGTTCGGCATCGCCATCTTTTCCTGGTTCCGCTACGAATGGCAGTTCGGGGTGTCAACCTTCGTCGCGATCATGCACGACGTGCTGATGACGCTGGGCTTTTTCGCTGTCACCCAGTTCGAATTCGATCTCAACATCGTCGCCGCCGTGCTCACGATCGTGGGCTATTCGATCAACGACAAGATGGTGATCGACGACCGCATCCGCGAAAATATGCGCAAATATCGCAAGATGGACATGAAGGCGCTGATCGACCTGTCGGTCAACGAGACGCTGCCGCGCACGGTGATGACATCGGTCACGATCATGCTGGCGCTGGGCGCGCTGCTGCTGTTTGGCGGCCATGTGCTGCGTGGCTTCACCGCGGCGATGATGCTGGGGATCATCGTCGGCACCTACTCGTCGGTCTATGTCTCGTCCTCGCTGCTGATCAGCCTGGGCCTCAAGCCCGCGATCAGCGACCGCAAGTCGGCAGGCGGCATCGCCGCGCAGGCCGAGCGGGTCGGTCCCGCCGACGGGGCAAAGCCCTGAACGAACGGCGTATCGGTATCGAACTGCGCCGCGACGATGCGGGGCAGGGGCCGATCGTCACCGGCTTTTCCGGGCGCGGTTTCCGCGTGCGCGACGATGTTTTTCCCCGTGGCCTGCTGCTCTCGCCCCTTCGCGCGCTCGCCTGGGACGCGCCCGATAGCGTCGCCGCGCTGGATGTCGCTTCGCTTGGCGACCTGCTTGAGCTTGAGGTCAGGCCTGAATTTCTGCTGCTGGGCACTGGCGCCGGCATGCGCCAGCCGCCGCGCGCCTTCGTCCGTGCGCTCGATGCGCTCGATATCGGCGTCGAATCGATGGACAGCCGCGCCGCCGCCCGCGCCTGGGGCGTGCTGCGCGCCGAGGAACGCTGGATCGTCGCGGCGCTGATGCCGCTCTGATCGGTCATCATCCTGTCATGTCGTGCCGGTAACGACCTCCCGCCTTGCACAATCGCCCGTAGCTGCTTAGTCTCCACCTCAAGTTCCGGGTCTCCTTGGGCGCCGGCGATTGAGAAGTGAGACAGGGCCATGGTGCAGCACAGCCGCCCATCGCCGCACGATCTGGGGCCGTCCGGCGCGATGCCGGGCCAGCACGTCCGCCCGGCATCCAGCCAAGGCGCCCAGACCGCGGCCAGTTCCGCCCCCGTGCAAAGGGGGCTTTCGGGGAGTTTCCCGCGGGGGCGCCGCGCCTATGCGGCGATCGACCTTGGCACCAATAATTGCCGCCTGCTGATCGCCAAGCCGTCCGCCGACGGCTTCATCGTGGTCGATGCCTTTTCACGCATCGTCCGGCTGGGCGAAGGGCTGGCGGCGACCGGCCGGATCAGCGATGAAGCAATCGACCGCGCTATCGCTGCGCTTGGCATATGCGCCGACAAGCTGCGCCGCCGTCATGTAACGCTGGCGCGGTCGGTCGCGACCGAAGCGTGCCGCCGCGCCAGCAATGGCGGGGCGTTCATCGACCGCGTCTATCGTGAAACCGGGATCGCGCTCGACATCATCACCGCGCAGGAAGAGGCGCGGCTGGCGGTATTGGGGTGCCATGCCCTGCTGGAACCCGGCGATGGTCCGGCGCTTATCTTCGACATTGGCGGCGGGTCGACCGAACTGGTGCTGGTCGATGCCAATGGATCGGGGACGCCGCATATCGTCGATTGGGTCAGCGCGCCCTGGGGTGTCGTCTCGCTGACCGAAAGCGAAGCGTTCGATCATGGCGACCCGGCCGAGCGCCTCGCCGCCTATGGCCGGATGCGCGCCCGCGTCGCCGATGCCTTCTCGCCGCTAGCACGGCGATTGCCGCGCAATGCGGCCAACATCCGCCTGCTGGGCACCTCGGGAACGGTGACGACGCTCGCCAGCGTGCATCTCGACCTGCCACGCTATGATCGCCAGGCGATCGATGGCCTGATCGTGCCTTCCGAATCGATGCGTTCGATTTCCACGCGCCTCGCCGCCCTGTCGCTCGCCGACCGGCAGAAATTGCCGTGCATCGGCACGGAGCGGGCGGATCTGGTGGTGGCGGGCTGCGCGATTCTCGAATCGATTCTCGATATCTGGCCCGCCCAGCGGCTGGGCGTTGCCGACCGCGGTATTCGCGAAGGCATATTGCGCGGGCTGATGGACCGTGACAGGGCACCGTCATGAGTGTCCTGATATGAGTATCGCAATATGAGGGGCACGGGCGTCGGCCGGGTCAAGGTAAAGACCGCCAAGGGCCGCACCGCGCAATCGACGCGCTGGCTGGAACGGCAACTCAACGATCCCTATGTCCGCAAGGCCAAGGCGGAAGGCTGGCGCAGTCGCGCCGCCTTCAAGCTGATCGAACTGGACGAGAAATTCGGCTTTCTCAAAGGGTCGCGCGCCGTGGTCGATCTGGGCGTGGCTCCGGGCGGCTGGGCGCAGGTCGTCCGCAAGCAGTGCCCCAAGGCCAGCGTCGTCGGCATCGACCTGTTGCCGACCGATCCCATCCCCGGCGTCACCCTGTTCGAAATGGACTTCATGGATGACAAGGCGCCCGCGATGTTGCGTGACGCACTGGGCGACGCGCCCGACCTCATCATATCCGACATGGCGGCAAACACGGTGGGCCATGCGCAGACCGACCATCTGCGCACCATGGGCCTGGTCGAGGCGGCCGCCTGGTTCGCGATCGAAAACCTTCAGAAGGGCGGAGCCTTCGTGGCCAAGGTCTTTGCCGGCGGCACGGATTCGGAACTGCTGGGCATGCTCAAGAAGAATTTTGCGACGGTGAAGCACGCCAAGCCCCCCGCCAGCCGCAAGGGCAGCGTCGAATGGTATGTCGTGGCGCAGGGCTTCAAGGGCCGCGCCGAGCCTTGAAAAGGCTTCGGTGCAGACGGTGCGGCTTTTGGGTTGAATTTGCCATGGCCTGCTGGTAGGGCGCGGCCCACACACGGCGCGGGCTTGCCTGCGACGACTCATTATATTTGTTTTTCGGCCGACCCGTCGGAATGAGAAATTTTCCGACGGACTGGCCGTTTTTTGACCGGAGACTGACTGGCTTATGCAAATCATCGTTCGCGACAATAATGTCGACCAGGCCCTGCGCGCGCTCAAGAAGAAGTTGCAGCGTGAGGGCGTGTATCGCGAGATGAAGCTGCGCCGTCATTATGAGAAGCCGTCGGAAAAGCGCGCTCGTGAAAAGGCCGCCGCCATCCGCCGCGCGCGCAAGCTGGAACGCAAGCGCGCCGAGCGCGACGGCGCGAAGTAGGCGTCGCTGCTTCGGGCGTGGCGGTCGCCGCGCCCTGCCAGGCTGATTTTCTGACCTTCTCGACAAAGGGCGTCTTGCCATGTCCATCACGGCCGTTCCGCTTCGTCCCATCTCCAAAGGGTCTCTTTCCCGTCTGTGGATCGGTGTCGCCGCCGTCGCGCTTGCGGCGGGCGGACTCGCCTGGGCCGGTCAGCGAGGCGTTGCCGACACGCCCGCCAGCTTCCTCGCGAGCAATGCTGGTGAAGCGGGTGTCGTGACGACGGACAGCGGCCTGCAATATAAGGTGATCGAAGCGGGCACGGGCACGAGCCCGTCGACCGCCGATGTCGCGCTGGTGGGCTATAAGGGCGCGTTGCTGGACGGCACGACCTTCGATGAAAATCCGCAGACCGCGATGCCGATCGACGGCGTCGTGCCGGGCTTTTCCGAAGGGCTGCAACTGATGAAGAAGGGGGCCAAGTTCCGCTTCTGGATTCCGCCGCAGCTTGGCTATGGCGACCAGGCCGCCGGGCCGATCCCCGCTGGATCGGTGCTGGTGTTCGACGTGACGCTGCATGATTTCAAGTCAAAGGCGGAAATCATGCAGATGCAGCGGCAGGGCGGGGCAACGCCGCCGCCGGCCCCCTGACCGGGTCGGGCCGATCGCAGGATGAAGGAGGGGCCAGCCAGTCGGCCCCTTTTTTGTGCCTGGCGCTTATCCCTCGCCCGGTGCCGTCCGTGCCTCAAGCGCCTTGGAGCGCTCCTCCAGCCACACCTTGATCATCGCCACGATCGGATCGGCCAGAAACAGCCCCATGATACCGAACAGCGCGCCGAACAATATCTGCGCCGCCAGCACCAGTGCGGGGGCAAGGTCGGTGGCGCGCTTGGCGACCATCGGCACGATCAGGTAGCCGTCGATAATCTGTACCACCAGATAGACGAAGAAAGCGTAGAGGCCGACATCGGACCCCGCCGAGAAGCCGACGAGGATGATCAGCACGCCCGATATGATCGACCCGATGTTGGGAAGGAAAGCGAACAGCCCGGTCAATATGCCGAGCAGCCCCGCCATCGGCACCCCGCCCGCCAGCAGCAGCAGCCAGGTGCCGACGCCTTCCACCGCCATGCCGATCAGCCTGCCGAACATGAGCCGGCGCAGCGTCCAGCCCATCTTGTCGGCGACCGTATAGAAATAGGCGCGCCTCTCCATGGGCAGCATCCAGGCGAAACCGCGCTCGTACAGCTTGGGTTCGACCGCGATGAATATGGCGAGCACCAACATCATCACCAGGCTGGTGACGGCGCCGACGGCGGTGCCGACCGCCGCGGTCAGGCGCCCCATCGAACTCATCGCCTGGCCGGCGAGGCTCTTGAAATCCGCGGGAGTCGCGGTGACGCCCAATTGCTGCATCCATCCGCCGATGCGTGCGGCCTGCCCCTCGACGATCGTCCGCATCGCCTGTGCCTGTTCGGCGAGGCTCGATCCCGTCAGGTAAAAGGTGTAGGTCAGGAACGCGACCGCGCCCAGCAGCACGATCGCGAGCCGCCAGCCGCGCCGGATCGGCAGCACCCGGCCCAGCAGCCGCGCGCCCCCGTCCATCATCGTCGCCAGCACGAGCGCACCCAGGATCAGCATGATCGGTTGAGCCAGCAGCGCGACCAGCGCGATGGCGATCGCCATGGAAAACCACACAGCCGCGCGGCGCGCTTCATGTTGGGTCAGCGAACTGCGCAGTTCGGTGGGGCCGGGCCGTTCGATATGGTGCGTGTCGCTCAAACGCGGTCCCCGGTGGTTGCGAATTATTTCGGTGGTGCAACGCTGGCAGGGCGCAAGCTGTTCCCCGCGCGACCGCTCCTTAGCGATTCAATCCAGCTGAGCGGTGACCAGCCTGCCGCGCCATCCAGCGAAAAGGTGATGAATTCGGCGCGCCCGCCGATCGCTTCCCACGGCACTGGGCCACCCAGGCCATTTTCCGACAGCGGCGCGCGGCTGTCGGCGCTGTTGTCGCGATTGTCGCCCATCAGGAACACATGGTTGGCGGGCACCCGCACCGGCCCATACCAGTCGAGCGGACTCGGCCCCATGTCGATGGTCAGATAGGTTTTGCCATTGGGCAATATCTCCTGCCGTACGGGCAGTTCGCAAAATTCGCGGCCCTGCGCGTCGGCGATCAGCGCGCCGGGAAATTGCGTGGGCGGGCAGGGGGCGTTGGCGTCGACCGGCAGGCGGATCGGCTTCATCGCCTTCTGGCGAACCGCCACGCCGTTCAGCAGCACCTGGCCGCCGCGCACCTCGACGATGTCGCCGGGCAGGCCGATCACGCGCTTGATATAATCCTCGCGCCGGGCGTGCGGCGACACGATGACGATGTCGCCACGCTGGGGCATGCTGCCGAAGATGCGACCGGGCATATAGGACAGGGGATGAAAGCTGGGCGACACATAGGACCAGCCATAGGGGAATTTGCTCACCACCAGCCGGTCGCCCTTGAGCAGCACCGGCATCATCGATTCGGACGGGATGTAAAAGGGCTTGGCGACGAAGCTGTGAAAGGCCAGCACGGCCAGGATCAGCAGGCCGATGCTCTTGATCTCATGCCACCAGTCGACGCCGGTCCGTGCCGCGGTCGCCGGGGCCAGGTCCTGTGCTGCGGTCATGTCAGGCTCGTTCGCTGGAGGATCGTTCGTCATAGCGGCACCGCCTCGATGATGACGAAGGCCAGCGCCCAGGGATGATCGTCGGTCAGGGTGAGGTGAATGGCGGCGCGGTGCCCCGCCGGGATCATCGCGGCCAGCCGCTCCTGCGCCCCGCCGGTCAGGTTGAGCGTGGGCGCCCCCGACGGGGTGTTGACCACGCCGATATCCTTCATGAACACGCCCGCCTTGAACCCTGTGCCGACCGCCTTGGAAAAGGCCTCCTTGGCGGCGAAGCGCTTGGCCAGCGTGCCGGCCTTGGTAAAGGGGCGGCGATTGGCCTTGGCCTGCTCGACATCGGTGAAGACGCGCTGTTCGAACCGTGCGCCGAAACGGTCGAGCGAATGCTGGATGCGCTCGATGTTGCAGAGGTCGGAACCGAGGCCGATGATCATGCCATTCCTCCCCGGTACGGGGAGGGGGTTGGATGGAGGCCCGTGACTCCATCCAACAGCGAAGCGGTGGTGGAGGGGGGTAGCGCCAGAATCCGACAGGGAGCGGTAGGAGGCGCGCCGCCTCCACCAGCCTGCGGCTGGTTCCCCTCCCCGTGCCGGGGCGGAATCACCGCGCCAGGTCCATCTGCCGCCGCATCTCGCGAATGCTGCCCTCCAGCCCGCCGAAAATCGCCTCGCCGATCAGGAAATGGCCGATATTCAATTCGGCGATCTGCGGGATGGCGGCGATCGGCGCGACATTGTCGAAGGTCAGGCCGTGCCCGGCATGCGGCTCGATGCCGTTCTTGGCCGCCAGCGCCGCCGCGTCGGCGATCCGCCGCAGCTCGGCCGCGCGCGCTTCGCCGCTCAGATGGGCATAGGCGCCGGTGTGAAATTCCACCACCGGCGCGTCCAGCCGGATCGCCGCGTCGATCTGGCGCGCGTCGGCCTCGATGAACAGGCTGACGCGGATGCCCGCATCGCGCAGCGCCGCGACCATGGGCTTAAGCGTTTCAAACTGCCCGGCCGCATCCAGCCCGCCCTCGGTCGTGCGCTCCTCGCGCTTTTCCGGCACGATGCAGGCGGCATGGGGACGATAGCGCAGCGCGATGTCCAGCATCTCCGCCGTCGCCGCCATTTCCAGGTTGAGCGGCACGTTGAGCGCCGCCATCAGGGTGGCGACATCCGCGTCGCGGATATGCCGCCGGTCTTCGCGCAGGTGCGCGGTGATGCCGTCCGCGCCGGCCTTGACCGCCAGCAGCGCCGCCTTGACCGGATCGGGATGGTCGCCCCCGCGCGCGTTGCGAATGGTCGCGACATGGTCGATATTGACGCCAAGGCGCAGGGGGCTGGTCATGGTCGCGCTAGTTTTTCCGGCTGCCCGGCTTCGCCGCCGGCACCGCCGCCAGTTCGGGCGGCAGGCTGTCGGCATCATAGACCGGGAAATTGATGCTGACGAGCGGGTAGAAGGGCACGCCGAGCTCCACCTCGCCCGCCGACCGGTCGACCAGCGCGACTTCCGCGATCACAACTCCGCCATCGGCATGCACCGCGTCGATCGCCTGCCGCGACGAAAGCCCGGTGGTGACGACGTCCTCGACCATCAGAACCTTCTGCCCCGGCTGGACCGCAAAGCCGCGCCGCAGTTCGAACACGCCTTCGGGCCGTTCCAGGAACACGGCGTCCTTTTCCAGCGCGCGGCCGACCTCGTGGCCGATGATCAGGCCGCCCATCGCCGGAGACACGACCAGGTCGATCTCCTGGCGCAGCTCGCGCGGCAGTTTCTGTACCATCGCGCGCGCCAGCCGGCCCGCGCGCTCGCCGTTCATCAGAACGCGCGCGCATTGCAGATAGTTGGCGCTGCGACGCCCCGACGAGAGGATGAAATGCCCCTCCAGCAGTGCACCCGCCGCCCTGAATTCCGCCAGCACCTCTTCATCGGTCATTCCGCTTTTTTCCACATAAATGCGCCCCCGTGCGCAGCAGCCTGCGCGCGGGCCGAAATAGGCGGGGGCGGCATCGGTTGCAACAGCGAAGAAAATCTGCTCCTGCCCGCTTGAGGCATTAAAAAACCATGCCTATAAGCCGCGGCAGACCGACCGGGCGGGGAACTGCGCATATGCGCGCCCTGCGTCGTAGCGGCGCCAAGGGGTTACGGGGTATCGAGACGCTTATGAAGATGGTGAAATCGCTCCTTCTCGCCGGGTTGCTGGCCTTCGCGCCGGCAATGGCGATGGGCAATCAGGCGCTGGCGCAGGACAATGCCGCGACGGCCGCGCCCGTCGATGCGGATCCCCGCTCGTCGGACATGGGCGCGCCGGCCGATTCGGCCGATGCCAACGTCGCGAACGTCTCGGCCGCCGCGCCCGCCGCCAAGGTCGCGGGTCCGGCACGGATGCAGCCGACCGAAGGCATCGGCATGCCGATGCCGGGCGAAATGTCGATCCAGAAACAGTTCACCTCCACCGGGCACAGCGCCCGCTGGCTGCACGACGTGCTGCTCCTGCCGATCATCATCGTCATCTCGGTCTTCGTGCTGATCCTGATGATCTACGCGATGTTCCGCTTCCGCCGCTCGGCCAACCCCGTACCGTCCAAGACGGCGCACAACACGTTGATCGAGGTGCTCTGGACCGTCATTCCGGTCATCATCCTGCTGGTGATCGCGGTTCCCTCGATCGGTCTGCTCGCCGACCAGTACAAGCCCGCGCCCAAGGATGCGCTGACCGTCAAGGTCACAGGCTATCAATGGTATTGGGGCTATGAATATCCCGACGCCGGCATCCCCGAATTCGTTTCGAACCTGCTGCCGCCCGAAAAGGCGCTCAGCGCCGGCGAGCCCAACCTGCTCGCGGTCGACAACCGTCTGGTCCTGCCCGCCGGTCGCCCGATCAAGCTGATCATCACCGGCGCCGACGTGATCCATGCCTTTGCGGTGCCTGCGCTGTGGCTCAAGATGGATGCGGTTCCCGGTCGCCTGAACGAGAAGAGCTTCGTCATCGAAAAGCCGGGCGTCTATTACGGCCAGTGTTCGGAACTGTGCGGCGCGCGCCATGGCTTCATGCCGATCGCGGTCGAGGCGCTGCCTCCGGCCCAGTTCGACCAGTGGGTGCTCTCGCAGGGCGGCACGTTGCCCGGCGGCACCGCCGCGCCCGCCGCCGAGATGGGTCCGCAACAGGGTAGCGATCTGCCGGGTCCGCCCGCCGCCGCCCCCGCCAAGCTTTGATGTAAGGGCAGAAACGCCATGACAACCATTACCGCAGATCATCACGGCGATCACGCCCACGATCATCATGACGCCGATCACAAGCCCGCTTTCTTCCAGCGTTGGTTCATGTCGACCAACCACAAGGATATCGGCACTCTCTACCTGATCTTCGCGATCGTCGCCGGCATCATCGGCGGCGGGATTTCGGGCCTGATGCGCGTCGAACTGGCGCAGCCGGGCATCCAGTATCTCCAGACCTGGGCCAACCTGCAACATGACCTGATGGGCGTGGAGCCGGCAACGCTGGACCAGGCCTATCATCTGTGGAATGCGCTCATCACCGCGCACGGTCTCATCATGGTGTTCTTCATGGTGATGCCTGCGATGATCGGCGGCTTTGGCAACTGGTTCGTGCCGATCATGATCGGCGCGCCCGACATGGCCTTCCCGCGCATGAACAACATCAGCTTCTGGCTGCTCATCCCCGCCTTCACGCTGCTGCTCGGTTCGGCCTTCGTGCCCGGCGGCACCGGCTATGGCGCGGGCACCGGCTGGACGGTCTATGCGCCGCTTTCGACCAGCGGTTCGGCTGGACCTGCGGTCGACATGGCGATCCTGTCGCTCCACATCGCCGGCGCCTCGTCGATCCTGGGTGCGATCAACTTCATCACCACCATCCTCAACATGCGCGCGCCGGGCATGACCCTGCACAAAATGCCGCTGTTCGTCTGGTCGGTGCTGGTTACCGCCTTCCTGCTGCTGCTCGCGCTGCCCGTGCTGGCCGCCGCCATCACCATGCTGCTGACCGACCGTAATTTCGGCACGACCTTCTACGATGCGGCTGGCGGTGGCGATCCTGAACTCTACCAGCATCTGTTCTGGTTCTTCGGCCACCCCGAAGTCTATATCATGATCCTGCCGGGCTTCGGCATCATCAGCCAGATCGTCTCGACCTTCAGCCGCAAGCCCGTGTTCGGCTATCTCGGCATGGCTTATGCGATGGTCGCGATCGGCGTGGTCGGCTTCGTCGTCTGGGCGCACCACATGTTCACCACCGGCATGTCGGTCAATGTGAAGATGTATTTCACCGCCGCGACGATGGTTATCGCGGTCCCCACCGGCATCAAGATCTTCTCGTGGATCGCGACCATGTGGGGCGGGTCGATGAGCTTCAAGACGCCGATGGTATGGGCGCTGGGCTTCATCTTCATGTTCACCGTGGGCGGCGTCACCGGCGTGGTGCTGGCCAATGGCGGCGTGGACGATTACCTGCACGACACCTATTATGTCGTCGCCCACTTCCATTATGTGCTCTCGCTGGGCGCGGTGTTCGGCCTGTTCGCGGGTTTCTATTACTGGTTCCCGAAGATGTCGGGCCGGATGTACAATGAGTTCCTCGGCCAACTCCACTTCTGGGTCTTCTTCATCGGCGTGAACATCCTGTTCTTCCCGATGCATTTCCTGGGATTGTCGGGCATGCCCCGCCGCTATCCGGACTATCCGGCTGCGTTCGAACTGTGGAACAAGATCGCCACCAACGGCTATATGATCATGGCTACGGGCATGGGCATCTTCTTCATCAACCTGATCTGGTCGCTGGCCGCGGGCAAGAAGGCTGAAGGCAATCCGTGGGGTTCGGGCGCGACGACGCTGGAATGGACGCTGTCCAGCCCGCCGCCCTTCCATCAGTTCGAAACCCTGCCGGTGATCGACGAGACCGCGCATCATTGATCGCGCGACAACCGACCTGATCGGGGGCGGGCTGCGGCCCGCCCCCGACGTACGACAGCGATAATGCCCGCCAGCATCGGTCGGGCCGGAACGACCATGACGACCCTGACCTTCGCCCACGCCCATAGCCAGGTTCATTGGCCCGCCCACTGGCGCGATTTCGTCGCGCTCACCAAGCCGCGCGTGATGACGCTGGTGGTCTTTACCGGGCTTTGTGGTCTGCTGGCGGCTCCGGGTGCGATTCATCCGGTGCTGGCCTTCACGGCGATCCTGAGCATCGCACTGGGCGCGGGCGCTGCCGCCGCGCTCAACCAATGGTATGAAGCGGACATCGACGCCAGGATGAAGCGGACCGCCAATCGTCCGCTGCCTGCCGGACGGATGGATCGCCAGTCGGCGCTGCATTTCGGCGTCGGCCTCTCCTTCTTCTCGGTGCTGCTGCTCGGCATGGCGACCAACTGGTTCGCCGCCGCCGTGCTTGCAGTCTCGATCCTGTTCTACGTCCTCGTCTATACCATCTGGCTCAAGCCCCGGACGCCGCAGAATATCGTGATCGGCGGCGCGGCCGGGGCCTTTCCGCCGGTGATCGGCTGGGCGGCGGTGACGGGCGATGTTTCCGCGCTCCCGGTCGCGCTGTTCATGCTGATCTTCTTCTGGACTCCGCCGCATTTCTGGGCGCTGGCGCTGTTCGTCCGGCCCGACTATGCCGCCGCCGGCATTCCGATGCTGCCGGTCGTGTCCGGCGAGGTGGCCACCCGTCGGCAGATATGGCTGTACACCGCGATCATGGCCGTGGCCGCGCTCGCGCCCGTCCTCCTGAACCTGACCGGCCTGGTCTATGGCACCGTCGCGCTGATCGGCACCGCCGTCTTCGCGGTGCTGGCCTTCCAGGTCTATCGCAATCACGAACTTGATCCCGCGCGCATGCGGCCCGAACGGCGGCTGTTCAAATATTCGATTCTCTACCTCTTCATCCTGTTCGGCGCGATCGTCGCCGATCGCTGGATGCTCGCATGACGCCGGATGAGGAAAAGCTGGTCCGCGCCCGCCAGAAATCGCGCGCCATCGTGACAGCTGTGCTGCTGGCGGCGCTCGTCGTCCTGTTCTACGCGATCACCATTGCGAAGATCAGCAGCAGTCACGCGATATGATGACAACGCTTCCGCCTTCTCCGTTCGACCGCGACCGGCGCAATCGGCGCACGATGGTCATGATGGCAGGCGTGGGCCTTGCGATGCTCGGCCTGGGCTTCGCGTCGGTGCCGCTTTACCGCATCTTCTGCGAACAGACGGGCTTTGGCGGCACCACCGCACGCGCCGCGACCGACGTCGATGTGCACGAGGTCGCCGGCCGGACCATGTCGATCCGCTTCGATTCCAATGTCCAGCCGGGCATGCCCTGGCAATTCTACCCCGAACATCACACCGACACGGTGACGATCGGGCGCAAGAATATGGCGATCTTTATCGCCAGGAACATGTCGGACAAGCCGGTGACCGGAACGGCCGCCTTCAATGTCACGCCGACGCAGGCGGGCAGCTACTTTGCCAAGATCCAGTGCTTTTGCTTTACCGAGCAGACGTTGCAGCCGGGGCAGGAGGTGCGGATGCCCGTCCTCTACTTCGTCGATCCGAAAATACTGGACGATCCGGACAACAAGGATACGCAGCAAATTACCTTGAGCTACACCTTCTACCCTGTTGAGCAGGGCGGGAAGCCAAGCTAAGGCAAATCACTATAACGCGAACCGCGAACAGGGAAGAAGACCATGGCCGGCGCCAAGAACCACGATTATCATATCCTTCCGCCCAGCATCTGGCCGCTGTTCGGCTCGATGTCGGCGCTGGTGATGGCGTTCGGCGCGATCATGTGGATGCATCCCGACGCGATGCCCGCCGGCGGCGGCTGGGTTTTCTTCGCCGGCGTGACCGGCGTGCTGTTCACCTTCTACAGCTGGTGGGCCAATGTGATCGCCGAAGCCCATGCCGGTGATCATACCCCGGTGGTACAGCTTCACCTGCGCTATGGGATGATCCTGTTCATTGCCTCGGAAGTCATGTTCTTCGTCGGCTGGTTCTGGGCATTTTTCGACTTTTCGCTGTTCCCCAGCGAACTCGCGCCGATCGATGGCCTGTTCCCGTCCAAGGGCGTGGAGGTGATGAATGCGTTCGAGCTGCCGCTGCTCAATACGCTGATCCTGCTCTGTTCGGGAACCACCGTCACCTGGGCGCATCACGCGCTGATCCACGGTGATCGCGACGGCCTGATCAAGGGGTTGTGGTGCACCATCATCCTGGGCGCGGTTTTCTCGTGCATCCAGGCCTATGAATATGCCCATGCGCCCTTCGGCTTCGGCGGCACGCCCTACAGCTCGTCCTTTTACATGGCCACCGGTTTCCACGGTTTCCACGTCCTGGTCGGCACCATCTTCCTGATCGTCAATCTGGTCCGCGCCTATAAGGGGCACTTCACCCCGCGGCAGCATTTCGGGTTCGAAGCGGCCGCCTGGTACTGGCATTTCGTCGATGTGGTCTGGCTGTTCCTCTTCGTTGCCGTCTATGTCTGGGGTGGCTGGGGCGCGACCGTTCACGGCTGATCGACCCTTTTCCTGTCGACTGGGTGCGGCCGGGGAGCGATCCCTGGCCGTTTCCTTTTCCGACGGTCCGGGCTAAGCCCGTGCCGACATGATCGAACATCCCGCCACCACGCCCAGGCTGCGCCTGCCGTTCCTGCCCACGCTGCTGGTCGGCCTGGCCGTTCTCATCATGATTGGCCTGGGAATCTGGCAGTTGCAGCGCAGCGCCGAAAAGACGGCGGCGATCGCGATGGCCGCGTCCAATCCCGCACGCCCCGCGGTCAGCTTTCCCGCGTTGCCGCCGGTCCCGCGCGACCTGCTGTTCCGTCCCAGTTCTGTCATGTGCCTGCGTGTGGCCGGCTGGCGGACGGAGGCCGGCCGGGCAAGCGACGGGACGTCGGGCTATCGCTATATCGCGCAATGCGTGACCGGGGCCGAAGGGCCAGGGGCGCTGGTCGTCATGGGCGTGACGCCGCGACCGGACGCCGGCCCGGTCTGGACCGGGGGGCGCGTGGCCGGCTGGTTGTCCGAAGAACCCGATCATCGTCCGCTCATCGCGCGCCTCGCCGGCAAGGCGCCGCCGCTGCGGCCGATGCTGGTCGCGCGCACCGCGGCTGCGGGCCTCAAGCCCGCTGCGCCGCCCAGCGCCGCCGACGTGCCCAACAATCATCTTGCCTATGCGGTGCAGTGGTTCCTCTTCGCGGCGATCGCCATCATCATCTACATATTGGCGTTGCGCCGGCACATCGGGCTGAAATCGGCGTAAACGCTTGCCCCGGGACCTGCGCATCGTTACCGCGCTTTCCCATCATGCACTATGTCAGCACCAGGGGGAGCGCCCCAACGCTCAGTTTCGAGGATGTGACGCTTGCGGGCCTCGCTTCCGATGGCGGTCTCTACCTGCCTGAAAACTGGCCCAGCCTTTCACCGGCGGATATCGCCGCGCTTGCGGGCCTTTCCTATGTCGAAACGGCGGTTCGGGTCATGTCGCCCTTCGTCGCGGGCAGCCTGGACGAAGGCGAATTGCGCGGTCTGTGCGAAGCCGCCTATGGCCGCTTCAGCCACGGGGCCGTGACGCCTCTGGTACAGCTTGACCATCGCCATTGGGTCCTGGAACTGTTCCATGGTCCGACATTGGCGTTCAAGGATGTCGCGCTTCAGCTGCTGGGCGAATTGTTCGAACGCTTCCTGTCGCGCAGGGACGATCATCTGACGATCGTCGGCGCGACATCGGGCGATACCGGGTCGGCGGCGATCGACGCGGTCGCGGGGCGCGACAAGATCGACATCTTCATGCTGCATCCCGAAGGGCGCGTGTCCGACGTCCAGCGGCGGCAGATGACGACGGTGCGGGCGCCCAATGTCTACAATATCGCGATCGACGGCAGTTTCGACGATGCCCAGGCGCTGGTGAAGCGCATGTTCAACGACGCGGATTTCTCGTCGCGCTTCAACCTGTCGGCGGTCAATTCGATCAACTGGGCGCGGTTGATGGCGCAGGTGGTCTATTATTTCTATGCTGCCGTCCGCCTGGGTGCGCCGGGCCGTCCGGTCGCCTTTTCGGTGCCGACGGGCAATTTCGGCGACGTTTTCGCGGGCTATGTCGCGGCGCAGATGGGATTGCCGGTCGCCAGGCTCATCGTCGCGACCAATGTCAACGACATCCTGCATCGGGCGCTGTCCGATGGCGACTACAGCCAGGGACAGGTGGTGGCGACGGCGACGCCCAGCATGGACATTCAGGTCAGCTCCAATTTCGAGCGGCTGCTGTTCGACGCCGGTGGCCGGAACGGCGCGGCGCTCGCCGAACAGATGCGGGGCTTTGAGGCGAGCAAGGCGATGCGGCTGACCAATGCCCAGCGTGAAGGGGCGGCCGGTCTGTTCGCGTCCGCGCGGATCGATGTCGATGGCATGACCATGGCGATGCGCTGGGCGTCCGACACGGCGGGACAGATCATCGATCCGCATAGCGCCATCGGTCTGGCGGCGGCCCGCGAAGCGCAGGTCGACCCGGCGGTGCCCATCGTCACGCTGGCGACGGCGCACCCGGCCAAGTTTCCCGACGCTGTCGAGCGTGCCACCGGCATGCGGCCATCCTTGCCCAAGCGGGTCGGCGACCTGTTCGCGCGCGAGGAAAATTATGCCCGGCTGCCGGGCACGTTTGAAGCCATCACCGCTTATGTCGCGGAGCGCGCGACGCCGCGGGCATGAGGCTCGACACACTGATAGGCGAGCCCTGGGACGATTATGGCCTGATCGACAGCGGCCATGGGCGCAAGCTGGAGCGTTACGGCCGCTATCGCTTCATCCGGCCAGAGCCGCAGGCGATGTGGGCGCCGGCGACCGACGACTGGAATGCCGACGCCGAGTTCGTGCCGGGTTCGGACGAGGATGGCGGCGGGCGCTGGTATTATGACCGGCCCGTTCCGGCCGAAGGCTGGCCGCTTGCCTGGAAAGAGGTGACCTTCCAGTCGAGTTGCACGCCGTTCCGGCACCTGGGCTTCTTTCCCGACATGGCGCCGGTGTGGGACTGGATGCGCTTGGCGACCGCCGACAAGGCCGATGCCGGCATCATGAACCTGTTCGGCTATACCGGGGTCGGCACCCTGGCGATGGCGGCGGCGGACAAGCAAATGGTGCATGTCGATGCATCCAAAAAATCGGTGGCGCAGGCACGGGCCAATGCTGCGCTGTCGGGATTGGCGGACAAGCCGGTGCGCTGGATCGTCGACGATGCGGCCAAATTCGTCGCGCGCGAGGTGCGGCGGGGCAAGCGTTATGACGGCATCCTGCTCGATCCGCCCAAATATGGGCGCGGTCCCGATGGCGAATTGTGGCGACTGGAAGAGGATCTGCCGGGGCTGATCGTCAATTGCCGGCAACTGCTGGACGCCGACAGCCGCTTCCTGTTCCTGACTGTCTATGCGGTGCGTATGTCGGCGCTGGCGATCGGCGAACTGCTGAAGCAGGCGTTCGCGGACCTGCCCGGCACGGTCGAGGCAGGGGAACTGGCGGTGCGGGAGGAAACGCGCGGGCTGTTGCTGCCGACGGCGATCTGGGCGCGCTGGTCGCGATAGGGCATCGCGCGGAAAAGCGGGAAACTGGCGTGGCGCGCAGGGGACGCGGCGCAATATCGTTCGTCGAACAGGCTGGTCGCGTCGATCGACAGGTCAGCGCGCTTCGATGGCTTCGCGTGCCAGTTCGGCAAGGCGCTGCGCCGCTTCGCCCAGCGCGTCGGCGGTGCGCAGGATCGCGGCGACGCGGGGCAAAGCGGGCAATCGTTCATGCTCGATCGTCCGGCTTTCGCCCAGAAACAGGGGCGTGCGGCAGGTGATGCCAAGTCCGGCGTCCACCGACGCCTTCAATGTCGCGAGATTGGGCGTTTCCACCACGATCCGCCATGCAATCCCGGCATTGTCCAGCTCCCTGATGGCAGCCTCGCGGAATCGGCATGGTTCTTCCAGCACGACGAGGGGAATGACTGCCCGATCGGCAAGCGCCGCTTCGCCATACCAGCCGATCGGAGAAATCGTGACCGCGTGACTGTCGCTGGGCGCCGCAAAGCCGAGCAGAATGTCCAGTTCGCCCCGTGCGAGCAATGTCTGCAACTCGACCGTCCCGGCCACCCGCGCAAAAATCTGCGCCTGGGGATGCAATTCGGAAAAGCGCGACAGCAAGCCGGTCAGCAGATTGTCGGCGAAGTCCTGGACCATACCGATTCGCACCGGCCCGGCAAAGCGCCCGGAACTGACCGCCGCAACCGCCTCGTCATGCAACAGCAGGACGCGCCTGGCATAATCCAGCAGCACGCCTCCTATCGGCGTAAGGTTCAGCCGGCGCCCTTCACGCAGGAACAGCGTCTGCTGCACCAGTTCCTCCAGCCGCTTGATCTGCAGGCTCAGCGCCGACTGGGTGACGAAGACCCGATCGGATGCGCCCAGCATCGACCCGGCGTCGACGATGGCGACGAAACTGCGCAACATGTTGGTCGGTAAATTGACCGGCACGGCAAACCTCATTTTTTGACAGCGGCTGATCCCAGGCGGATCGACATGCCATCCATTTGCCGATAGCTATATATCAATCAAATTAATAGAGATTTTTGCGGCCGAAGGAAAAATTGGCAGCGTCAAGGCGGCGCCGCCGATGTGCGCGCACACGATAAGCCGCGCTGCACCGGGGCGCAGCGCGGCCTATTTGTTCCTTTCGCCAGCGCGAGGCGCGGCAAAGCCGGTTAGAGGAGGCCCGCCGCCTTAAGAGCGGTTGCGGTGTCTCCATAGACCACTTGCAGCTTTTGCGTCTTGCCATCGACGATCGTCCAGATTTCGATGAGAGGGATGGTCACCGATATGCCCGTGTTCCTGCCGGTCAGATCAAGTGCGCCCCACGCGACAACATTGTCGCCGCTGGCGATGATGTTGTGCTTTGTGAACTTCAATACCGAAAAATGTTCCAACACCTTGCCGATGACGGTCGGAAAGCCTTCGGCGCCCTTGTAAATGCCGCCATAAGGAAGGGATTCGGCTTCGTGAATCTCTGTATCGGGCGTGAAACTTGCCGTGAAGCCATCCGCGTCACCGCGCTCGTTCGCCGCGTAGGCAGCTTCGGCAATCTTGATATTTCGTTCTTCTACCGACATTGTTTCATCCTCTCATTCAACGGCAAATGGGCATGTTTATAGTTGACGGCTCATGCCTCTGATCAGGCGAAACTGCCAACGGCTGGGGGAGCATCACGCCATTGTGGAAGCGTAATTATAGCTTTCCATTTCAGTGTAAAACTTTTTTTCGTCGCGGTCCGATTGGCGCGGCGGCCAGGTCGGCGGGCGCAATGGCATTCGGCTCTGGCCGCAGCAGTGCTGGACAAGGAAGGGGAATTATCGATGACGGCCTGTACGGGCGAGCATCGATAACGCGCCTGCCGGAGAGAATGGCGATGAAAGTTTGAATGCACGACAATTGTGACAGGGGGCCGAGGATCGCACCGGTTGGTCGGATTTCGGCCTGGAGGATTATCGCGAAGGGCGCGAAATGCTGGTATCGGGCCTGAACGCCCAACTTGTCGTTCGACCGCATCGCGAACCGCCGTGCCCGACCAGCATCTTGTGTTCGAAGTGCCGCAGGGCACGGACATGGCCTCGCCCGTCATGGTCAATCCACGCCGGGACCAGGAGGACCTTGCTATCCGGCTGCGTCGGGAACTCGGCCTCTCCTGACTTCGGCCCGGCGCCGCCATGCTACAAGCTCGCGCCGCCGACGAAATCCCTGACATAGGGCGCGAGGTCGTCGCCGGCGAAGGTGCAGTAATAGCTGCCATAGCCGTCCCGTTCGACGACCTTGGCATGGGGTAGGGCCTTCTTCGCGCGTTCATGCCAGAAAAACACGATGTCGCGCTTGCCGCAGACCAGCAGGATCGGGCAGGTTACCCGACCGAGAATTTCGGGCATATTATGCTTGAACACCGCGCGATAGCCCCAATGCCATTGGGTGCCCGCGGTCAGCGTGTCGATCAGTTCGCTGTGATAGATTTCGGCCGGCACGGGATGAAAGGGTGCGTCCGGTTCGATCGGGGGAGAGCTGTCGCAATCCTTCACCACCCGCGTCCATGCGGTGATCGCCTGCGACCCCCTGATGTCGGGCGGATTGTCGTAGATATATTTGCTGTTGCGGGCGCTTTCCTCCATCGTCGGATAGGTCACGCCGGCCAGCATGATGCTGGCCACCCGGTCGGGGTGGGTCGCGGCCAGTTGCGATGACACATTCGTGCCGCCATGATGGCCGAAACAGTGGAATCGTCCGATGCCCAGCGTATCGATGGCCTCCATCATGACCTCCGCCATATAATCATATGACGGCTCGGCGGTGGGCATGAAGCTTTGCCCGTAATGGGGCAGGTCGAATGCATACATCGGACAGAAACCGTCCAGAGCGGTGATCAGGCTTTCGAACGATGACGACGAACTGGCGGTCATGTGGAAAAACAGGATGGGGAGGCCCTGGCCGCCTTCGCTGTATCGATAATGGATTTGGCCGTCCCTCGTGTCGACATAGCCCTTCCTTATCGGCATTTCATCCATCCTCCTTGTTCAGCTTTTGACTCCGCGCGGGCGGAACGGACCCATTGTTAATCGGCAAAGCGCTGACGCCAGCCTCAATCTGCACGCTCGGCTCAGGCGAAGCGAGCGGCCTCTTCGAACGGCAGGCGCGGCAGGCGCGCATGCGGGTGTGGCGTCTGGCCATGCCCAAGGTTCATCAGGAAGTTGGTGGTCCATCCCGTGCCGGCGAAGAATTCCGCGTCCACCAGATCCTTGTTGAAACCCGACATCGGACCGGCGCTCAGCCCCAGCGCGCGTGCGGCGAGCAGCAGGTAGGCGCCCTGCAGCGACGAGTTGCGAAAGGCGGTTTCCTTGGCGGCTTCCGGGCTGCCGGTAAACCATGAACGGGCGTCGGTGTGGGGGAACAGAAAGGGCAGCTTGTCGTAAAAGGCGCTGTCTTCCGCCACGATCACGGTCACCGGGGCGGACATGGTCTGGTCGACATTGCCGCTGGACAGGGCCGGGCGCAATCTTTCCTTGCCCTCCTGCGTGCGGATGAAGACGAACCGCGCGGGCGAACAATTGGCCGAGGTCGGGCCGAATTTCACCAGGTCATACAAGTCGCGCAGCAGATCGTCGGACACCGGCTCGTCGGTCCAGTGGGTAAAGGTTCGGGCCTGGGTGAACAGGATGTCGGTCGTCGTTTCAGGCATCGAAATTCCCTCATATCGAACATGGTTTCATGACGGGCTAAGCCAAACTGCGCGGCTTGTCCAAGGCATCCGACGGGCATCCGGCGCGGCGCCGTCGCCCGATCCGGGCTGGTGTTGCCCGGTTTTCAGGGTGTCGCGGCGGTCGTTGTCGTCATTGTCAGATGACGAAAAAGCCATGCGTTCCGTCACGCTTGAGCTGGTCGACCAGTCCATATTCCCAATCGAGATAGGCCTGCATCGCCGCTGCCGCATTGTCGGTGCCGACATAGGGGCGCTTGTAGATATCGTCGGCGGGCGTCAGCGGATTGTCGAAACCCGATTCCAGCGGGCGACCAGCCGCTTGCCAGGCGGCCGTGCCCCCCGTCAGCACGCGGGCGCGGCGGCTGCCGGCCAGATCGGCAGCCGCAAACATCGCCAGCGCGCCATCGGGGGAGGTCAGCACGATGTCCGCCGCATCGTCCAGCGCGGCCAGCGCCGCGTCCAGCCGGGCGCGGATCGCGAAGCGGGCGCCGGCAATATGCCCGGCGCGATGCGCTGGCGAAGGCGCAAGGTCGATCAGCGTCGTGCGCCCGGATGCCATTGCCGCCGCCAGATCGGCGACGGACAATGTGTCGACGGCCGGTCGCGGTGGCAGGGTGGGCGTCCAGGCACCGGTTTCCACCGCTTCTTCGGCGCTGCCTTCGACGACGTAAACGTCCCATCCCATCTGCGCGAGCCAGGATGCGCTCATATGCGCGCGCACGCCGCGATCGTCCCACAGGACGATGCGCGCGCCGCGCACGGGCGCGACCATGTCGGTTTCCTGCACCAGCTGCCCGCCCGGCACGTTGCGAAAGCCCGGCACATGGCCTGCCGCATATTCCTGCGTCGTCCGGACATCGAAGCGATACAGCGTCCGCCCGGTGTCGGTGGCGAGGCGGGCGACCTGATCGCCGGTCAACAGCCGGACCCCGGCACGATAGGACACGTCGCGCGCCCGTTGCAGCGCGGCTTCGCCCGCTTCCGCCCCGACGTCGGGCGCCTGCCGGGTTTCGCCATGCTCCAGCTCCAGGCCCTCCAGCGTCCACCCGATGGTGCCGTTGCGCAGCGCGAAGACGGGGTTGGGAACCCCGGCATTGATCAGCGACTGGGCGCCGATGATGCTGCGCGTCCGCCCGGCGCAGTTGACGACGATGGTCGTTTGGGGGTCGGGGGCCAGCGCCCGCGCCCGCAGGACGAGTTCGGCGCCCGGAACGCTGGTGCCGCCGGGGATGCTCATGACCGCATATTCGTCGGGTCGCCGGGCATCCATGATCGCCACGTCCGCCTTTGCCCGCAACATCGCGTCCAGGTCGAGCGCGGGGAGCAGGGGGGTGTGCCGCCGTCCTTCCACCACCTCGCCAAAGGCCTTGCTGTAGGAATTGACGTCCTGGAACAGCTCCCCGCCATCGGCCTCCCAGCCCGCCAGGCCGCCTTCCAGCGACCGCACGTCGCTATAGCCCAGCGCCGCCAGCCTGCGCGCCGCGATCTTCACCAGCCCCTCGCCATCGTCATACAGGACGATCGGCACGTCCCTGCGCGGCAGCCGGTCGATCGCCTCGACCTCGATCTGTCCCGCCGACATCTGCGATGCGAACAGCGGGTGGGAAAGGGCGAAGGGGGCTTCTTCCCGCACATCCAGGATCGCGATTTCCTGCCGGGTCAACAGGTGGAAGCGAACGTCGGCGGGGGTCATGGATTGGGTCACGAATCTTCTTTCGACAGGTCCCAGATATTGGGAAGCGTTGCACTGGAATAGCCCGAAATGAAGGGCTTTGTGCTTCCATCCAGCCCGTAGACGGTACGGGTTACGGCGCCGATATTGGCGCCATAGACATGGATGCTGATGGAAGGCCGGTCATCATAATGGTTTCGCACCTGATGGATGTCGCCCGTCGCGGGCGATAGCGTTTCGACCTCGCCGGGCTTCAGCCTCAGGACCGGTCCGACCGGCCGGGGAATGCCGGCATCGTCCAGCGCATAATTTTGCGCGACTTCCGATCCGCGCAACATGCCGATCAGCCCCCAGGTGCCGTGATCATGGATCGGCGTCGATTGCCCCGGCCCCCACACGAAGCTGGCGATCGAGAAGCGCTGGCGGCTGTCACAATGCAGCAGATATTGCTGATAGGTTTTCGGGCTGGGCACGGCGCAATCGGTGGGCAGCCAGTCGTCATGCGCGACGAGTTGCGCCAACAGGCCTGCCCCCTGCGCCAGCAGCGCCTGTTCGCCGTCGATCCGCTCGATCGCGTCGGCGAGCGCTCCAACGAAATCGCGCAGGCGCGACAGGCGCGGTGGACGGGCAATGGCGTGAGGGTCTTGTTCGATCATCGGGCGACCTTAAAACAGCATCATGGCTGCGGCCAATGACAAGAGCAGCGCGACGACCGACGCGCCCACGATCACCATCAGCGGCTTCATGCCGCTCGACAGCAGCGATGCGAGGGGAGAACTGATCCCGGCCGCCGTGATGGCCGCGGCGATCAGCGTCGTCGCAAGGCCGCTCAGCGCCGAACCCAGGGCGGGCGGGATCATAATGACGGAATTGACGATGACCAGCAGCAGGAAGCCGGCCAGAAACCACGGCACCTTGCCGATCATCCGGCGCTCGCCGTCGCGCCGGGCAACGGCAAAGGCGACGATCGCCAGCACGGGCATCAACAGCGCGACACGGCTGAGCTTGACGATCGTCGCCGTCTCGCCCGCCCGTTCGGAATAGGAATATCCTGCGCCCAGCGCCTGTGCCACGTCATGGATGGACGCGCCCAGGAAAAATCCGGCTTCCTGGTCGCTCAGGTCAAGGATATGCGCCAGCATCGGGTAAAGCGACATGCCGATCGCGCTGACGGCGGCGATGCCGACAAGGACGATCGACAGATGGGCGGGATTATCGCGCCGGCTGTTGAGCACGACAGACAGCGCCGCCGCCGCTGACGCGCCGCAGATGGCGACCGCGCCACCCGCCAGCGTCCCGAAACCCGCGCCAAAGCCCAGCATCCGCGCAATGGCGATGCCCGACAGCAATGTTGCGGCGGTGATGACGGTCACGGCGCAGAGCGCGGCCGGGCCAAGATCGGCAATTTGCGACAGGGTGATGCGCAGCCCGATCAGCATGATGCCGACGCGCAGCAATGTATGCGACGCCAGGCCCAGCCCCTTGCGCAGGCGCGGGTCCTGATTGAGGAAGCTGAGCGAAAGCCCGATCAGCAGCCCCATCAGCGCCAGCGGCGGGCCATAATGGCTCGACAGGAAGCTTGCGGCCAGAACGGCTGCGGCAGTGACGGCCAAGCCTGGCCAATAGGTGCGCAGCGAACTGGTTTCCTGCTCGTACAGTTCGCAATAGAGATCGGCCGCCGTTACCGATAGGGGAACGGCATGGCGTGGCATCGTCGTGCTACTGTCTTCGTTCGCCAGCTTGGATACCCTTTTGCAATGCCTCAGGCTTGAATGTCGGGCTTGTGGACGGCGGCCATCGCCTCTGCAATTGAGTTTCTTTAAGACCCTATATGGGAAACGCTCAAGCACCAAGGCGCGGGCCGTTGCCTCTTGTCCGTTTCGACAGGTTGGTGGAGAATATGAGCGGCGCTCATGAGCCACTGACGATTATTCGTTTGAGATCGGCCCGGCAAATTTTCATCAGCGTCGTTGCGGTGCCTTGCCGTCGCCGACCGCGGGCGGTCGATAGCGGGTCGGTGGATCAACCTGATATTGGGGTTTAGCGAATGTCCATGAAACTTTACGGCGCATCGGGAAGCTGCGCTCTGGTCGCTTTGTGGGCGGTGGAGCAGGCGGGGGCCGACTATGAACTGGTTTCGCTGAACCTGGGGGCAGGGGACCAGCGCCATCCGGCCTTCCTCGCCCTCAACCCGCATGGCCGGGTCCCGGCGTTGGAAACGGACGGCGCGGTCATCACCGAACTCAACGCCATATTGGTCTATCTGGCCGCACGCTTTCCCGGTGCGGGCATCCTGCCGATGAACGATGTGCTGCTGCTTGGCCGCACGATGGAATTGCTGTGCTGGTTTTCATCCACCGTCCACGTCCATGTCGCCCAGTGCTTTCGCGGCGAGCGCTTCACCGACGACGCCGATGTCAAGGACAAGCTCAAGCAATCGGGCAAGGTCCGTCTGGCTGCGGCGCTGGCTGAACTGAACGAGACGATCGGGCAGCGCGGGGCATATCTCAACGGCGACGGGTTCAGCGCCGTCGACATATTCAGCATCGTCGTGTGGCGTTGGGTGCAGCGGCTGGAGATCGACTGTTCGGCTTTCGGTCGCTGGACCGGCAAGGTTCAGCATGACATGGCCCGGCCCGATGTCGTCCGCGCGCTCGAACGGGAAGCCAACGCCGCGCCGCCATCCTGGGTTGCCGCCGCCCGGGCAAGCTGAAACCATTTCATGATCCCAAAGGAAGATGCGTCTTCACCCATCGGCCGCCACCGCCTGCCACCGCCCGCCGATGCCTGCTTGCTCCGTTCCGGTCCGATAGGATAGGATGGCGCGAAATATTGTCCGACAGCGCGCCTGCCTCATGCGACCATCGGGCAGGGCAGGCTTACAAGGCACATGGAGAGGGTCAGAAAGCTCCAGTGCCGACAACCGGGATAATGGCCGCGCGACCGTGGCCGGGATGGGGATGAGAGATGCAAGTGAACCTGCCGACCAATTTGCTGCGAAGTTTCGTGGCGATAGCCGACACCGGTTCCATCGTCCGCGCGACCGACAAGATTTTTCTCACCCAATCCGCGCTCAGCCTGCAAATGAAGCGCCTCTCGGAAATCGTTCAGGTGCCGCTGTTCCGGCGGGAGCAGGGAACATTGGTGCTCACCGCCTCGGGGGAGCGGCTATTGGGGTTGGCGCGGCAGATACTGGACCTGAACGACCAGGCGGTGGACAGTCTCGACCGCGCGGGGCTGCACGGCCCGGTGCGCATCGGCATCGTCCAGGATTTCGGGGACGACATTCTGTCGGGCGTCCTGCCGCGCTTCGTTCATCTCAATCCCGAAGCGGAACTGCAGATACGGGTCGGCAATTCGCGCGAGATCAAGGAACTGCTGTCGGCCCAACTGATCGACATCGCGGTTTATTACTCGGTCGAAGCGGACGATTTCACCGTTTCACCGGCGCAAATGATCTGGCTTGGCGATCCCCGGCTGGTGGAACGCGAACGGCTGCCGCTCGCGTTCATGGCCAAACCCTGCCTCGCGCGCGACTGCGCCATTGCCGCGCTGGAAGCGGCCAATCGTCCCTACCAGGTCATTGTCGAAACATCGAATATTTCGGCGCTGCGTGTCGCTGTCGAGGCGGGGCTTGCGCTGACATGCCGGTCTTCTGCCTTTCTGGGGCATCGCTTTTCGGCCGTCGAGGTCGATAGCCTGACGCTGCCGACCTATTTCATCGCGGTCAGGACGCTGCCGTCGGCTCATGGCGCGATTGCCGGGCTGGCCGACCTGATCACCCAGGCCATCGAAAATCTCGTCTGCCCTCCGTTCGATCTGGAAGCGGCCTTTGGGGTGCGGGAAGCGGTGGACGCCTGAGCGGCGCGCGCCGTTTTTCACGGCCATCATGAACCATTGCAATGTGAGAGTTTGTAAAACTCACTTGATGCGACCCGCACCACTCAATTAGCTGCGATCAACCCTTTGATCCGAACGGAGACGTCTCATTCTGTACCTGGCATCGGTCATCGGTCCCTGTCGTCATTATCATGGATAACGGCATATGGGTCGGTATGAAGGCCTGTCGACCGGATTTCGCATGGAGGCCGGTCGGCGACAGACAGGCAACGCGCAGCGCTTACAAGGATGCCCATGATGGTTAGCGACGCGGATACAGCCACGAACGAAGCCTTCGCCCAAGAGCAGGGGCGTCAGCGATCATCCGCACCGCCGCAGGAATCGCGGCAGGTCACCGCTGCCTGGTATGCGCTGGCTGTCCTGTGCATCGTCACGCTCCTGTCGCAGCTTGACCGGCACGTCACCACGATCATCGTCGCGCCGCTGAAGCAGGAATTCAGCATGAGCGACACCCAGTTCGGGCTGCTCCACGGCTATGGTTTCGCCCTGACCTATGCGATTTTCGGCATTCCGTTCGGCCGGCTGGTGGATCGCAAGAGCCGCCGGAACATCATATTGTACGGCTTGCTCGCCTGGAGCCTTTTCACGTCCTTATCCGCCTTTGCTGACAGCTATGCCCAGTTGGTCATATTGCGGACCGGTGTGGGCATTGGCGAAGCCGTGCTGGGGCCGGCCGCCTATTCGCTGCTCATCGACTTTTTCGAACCGCACAAGCGCGGGCGTGCGACGGGCATCTACTATATGGCGATGTCGGTTGGCGGCGGCGCGTCCCTGTTCCTTGGCGGCGCCCTGCTCCAGCGCATTCCCCCCATCGGCCTCGACCTTGGGGGCCTGATAACGCTCGAACCCTGGCGTCTGCTGTTCCTTTTCGCGGGCCTCCCCGGCATTTTCGCCTGCCTGCTCATGCTGACCATACAGGAACCCGTGCGCCGGGGCATGGTGTCCGGCGAGACCGCGTCGATCCGTGATTTTCTCGACTATGCGTGGAAGAATATCGCGCTGCTCGGCCGGATATCGGCTGCCGGAACCCTGGCTGCCCTGGCCGGCTATGGGTCGGGCGCCTGGGCGCCGACCTTGCTCGAACGCCGCTTCGGCCTTCCGCCGGCCAGCACCGCGTGGGGCATAGGCACGGCGATAATCGTCGGCTCGATTCTGGGCACGGTGTGCGGCGGATGGCTGTCCGACCGCATGATCAAGCGGGGCAAGCTCAGCGCACGAACCCACCCGATGTTCTTTGGCTACATCACCTATATTCCGGCCGCCACCTTCGGTTTGATGCCCAATCCCTGGCTTGCGGTGCTGGGTTTCGGGCTGTTGCTGTTCAGCGTCGCGATGGTGCAGAGCGCTACTCCGCTGGCGCTGCAGGAAGCGGTGCCGGCGCACATGCGCGGGCAGATCGTGGCCCTGCAATATCTCATCCTGGCGCTCTGCAGCATCGGCCTTGGTCCAACGCTCGTGGGGCTGATCACCGACCTGGTGTTCAAGTCGGGCGACATGCTCGGCTGGTCGCTGCTCACTCTCGCGCTGCCGATCGCGCTCATAGGGTTCATGCTTTGCGGCTGGGGGCTCAACGAACGCGCCTACCGGATTCTGAAGGACCGGCAGGCAGGATGAACACAGCAGGATCCGACAGGTGCCGTGACGGACGGAAGGATATAGAAATGCCTGAACTTTCAACATTCAACACCAACGATCTGATCGATTCCACCATCAGCGATCCGTGCGTGCTGGACCCGGATTTCCCCTGCGAACAATTCATCACCCATTTCATCAGCCAGGGGTCGGTCGTCCACGCCACCGTCTGGATCGCGCAGGGGAAGGAGGCGAAGGGAACGCTCATCCTCAGCCCCCAATGGTATGGCGGCGACCGGCTCGAAAGCGTCATCATTCCGCTCATGACCGCCGGCATCAACGTCATGACCTTTCATCCGCGCGGGATGTGGGACAACCAGCATCGCTACACGCTGACCGGCGCGGTCGACGATCTGCTGGCGGCGGCGGACTATGTGCGTTCCGCCAGCACCAGCGAGATCCAGACGTCGCAGGGTCGCGCATGGCGCACCGATCCGTCGCGGATCGCTGTCATGGGGCTGAGCGGCGGGGGCGGCAATGTGAGTTTGTCGGCCTGTGCGGAGGATCCGTTGATCCAGTCGGTCATCGCCGTCGCATCGAACAGCATGGCCCCGGCCAGTCCCGAAGCGACCGAGCAGGTACAGGCCATCAATCGCCGCGCAAGGGCCATGTCGGCGGGCCGCATCGA
Organism: Sphingobium anseongense; assembly: GCF_037725245.1. Lineage (NCBI taxonomy): Bacteria > Pseudomonadati > Pseudomonadota > Alphaproteobacteria > Sphingomonadales > Sphingobiaceae > Sphingobium > Sphingobium anseongense. Next base: position 269,443 of record NZ_JBBJUL010000003.1, read on the forward strand.
CGTGGAGGGCGTTTTGCAGTCGATGACGCCCGCCGATTATGACCGGATGCGGCCGACGGTTCGGGCGGTGGACCTGGTTGACAAGAATGTCCTGCTGGTAGGCGCCATGCGGGATACCGTCGCGCCGCTGGCAACGTCCCACCGGCCGATTGCCCAGGCCATGCGCGACGCGGGCGTGCGGGTTTTCGATGAAGTCATTCTGGATACCGATCACGGCTTCCTGACCAGGCGGATCGCGCTCGCCAGGCTGACGATACAATGGCTGCGGCAAAGATGCGGGTTCTAGCTGCAAAAACGATGAAGGCGCCATGGCCCATGGTCCGGGCGCGCGAACTGGATTTGGAAGGATTGCAAGATGGCGCAGCTCGCCGATATCAGCCGTGACACCATTGCCGTGCCTGGCCCGGTCGAACGGGTCAGGGCGCTCCAGCCGCTGATCGCGCTTCACGCGGATGAGGCCGATGCGCAGGGCCGCATCGTCGCGCCGGTGTTCGATGCGCTCAAGGATGCCGGTCTCTTCCGCCTCACCGCCGCCCAGCGCAGCGGCGGCGAGGGCGCGACGATGCGCGACTTTGTCGAAACGGTCGCGGAAATAGCCAAGTCGAGCGCGGGCATGGCCTGGGCTTATGGCCTGCTGGCCGGCACCACCGGCATGATCGCCTCGCTGCCGGAAGCGCAGACACAGCTACTTTTCAAGCAGGGCGATGAGCTTGGCTGCTTCGTCGGTTCGAAGGGCGGCGTCGCCACCAGATCGGGCGACGGCTATCTGGTAACGGGTCAATGGCCCTATGCGTCGGGGTGCCTCCATGCCGACTGGGCGTTGTGCGGCGTGATCGTGCGCGACGAACAGGGCGCGCAGATCGATTCGGGCAATGCCTTCATCGACCTTTCGAGCGACCAGGCGGGCATCATCATGGACTGGAAGGTGGCGGGCCTGTCCGCGTCGGGGAGCAACCGCGTCAAGGCCGACGGCCATTATGTGCCCGCGGCGCTGTTCATCCAGGACAACGACTTGGCCAATAGCGCGGCGTATATCGATAAAGGCCGCATCGAGCCGCGCGACCTGTGGCCGGTCGAGCCGCAATTCGGGCTGACCGTGCTGCCCGCCATGATGGGCGCGGCCGCCGGGATGCTGGAAGGGGTGCGACAGAAGATGAACGACCGCCCGATCCTTGCCTGGGAATATGCGCGCCAGTCCGATTCCGAACAGTTGCTGGCAAAGCTGGGCGAGGCGGCGATCAAGATCGATTCGGCGTGGCTGCATGTGTATCGCGCGTGTGACGTCGTCGACCGGATTGCGCAGGAACGCGAAGTCACGAAGATGGAAAAGGTGCGCACGCAAACCGATTGCGGTTACGCCATGCGCCTGATCCGCGAGGCGGCGGACATCCTGCTCGATATCGCCGGACCTGGGGCGTTCACGCTGACGAGCGCCGTCCAGCGGCTGTGGCGGGACCTCAGCATCGGCTCGCGCCACAATGCGCTCAATGCCGGCCTGTCTCTCGAACTGCTTGGACGGGCGCTGGTCGGTGCCAAATCCAACATCAAGAACATGCCGGAGATCTGACCCGACACCGGCGAAGCCGCGGCCGCGCCTGTGCAAGTGCTACCGGCCTGTCGCTGACCCTGGGGCACAAAAAGGGGCGGCTCCACTACAGGGAGCCGCCCCTTTCTGATATGGGGGGTGTCAGGCGCCGAGCGGCGTCGGATCGCCAAATGGCCCCTTGCGCTTGCGCGTGCGGGGTATGGAGGACCCGGCGGCGGGCACAGTCGACGGCTTGATCGTGGTTCCGTCGTCGCGCGTGATTTCGCCCCGCTCCAGCAACGCCTTGATTTCGTCGCCCGACAGCGTCTCATATTCCAGCAGTGCATTGGCCAGCAGATGCAACTGCGCTTCATGCCCGGTCAGCACTTCCTTGGCGCGGGCATAGCCCTGCTCCACCAACCCGCGAATTTCCTTGTCGATCAGCTTGGCGGTCTCGTCCGACATATGGACGCGCTGGCTCTGTGAATAGCCCAGGAACGTCTCGCCCTGCTGCTCTTCATATTGCAACGGCCCCAGCTTGTCGGACATGCCCCACTGCGTCACCATGTCGCGCGCCAGCTTGGTCGCGTACTGGATGTCGCCCGACGCGCCGCTCGACACCTTGTCATAGCCGAAGATGATTTCCTCGGCCACGCGCCCGCCCATGGCGACGGCCATATTGGCATGCATCTTGTCGCGATGATAGGAATAGCTGTCGCGCTCCGGCAGGCGCATGACCATGCCCAGCGCACGGCCGCGCGGAATGATCGTCGCCTTGTGGATCGGGTCGGACGCCGGTTCATGAACGGCGATGATCGCGTGGCCGGCCTCATGATAGGCGGTCATCTTTTTCTCGTCCTCGGTCATGACCATAGACCGGCGTTCGGCGCCCATCATCACCTTGTCCTTGGCCGCTTCGAACTCGTCCATCGCGACCAGGCGCTTGCCGCGCCGCGCCGCCATCAGCGCGGCTTCGTTGACCAGGTTGGCAAGGTCCGCGCCCGAAAAGCCCGGCGTGCCGCGCGCGATGACGCGCGGTTCGACATCGGGCGCCAGCGGCACCTTCTTCATATGGACGGCCAATATCTTCTCGCGGCCCTCGATGTCGGGGCGGGGTACCACGACCTGACGGTCGAAACGGCCCGGCCGCAGCAGCGCGGGGTCCAGCACGTCCGGGCGGTTGGTCGCCGCGACGATGATGATGCCCTCATTGGCTTCGAACCCGTCCATCTCGACCAGCAACTGGTTCAGCGTCTGCTCGCGCTCGTCATTGCCGTTGCCCAGGCCCGCGCCGCGATGACGGCCGACCGCGTCGATTTCGTCGATGAAGACGATGCAGGGCGCATTTTTCTTCGCCTGCTCGAACATGTCGCGTACGCGGCTCGCGCCGACGCCGACGAACATCTCGACGAAGTCCGAACCCGAAATGGTGAAGAAGGGCACGCCCGCCTCGCCGGCGATCGCGCGGGCCAGCAGCGTCTTGCCGGTGCCGGGCGAACCGACCAGCAAAGCGCCCTTGGGAATCTTGCCGCCCAACCGGGCGAATTTGGTCGGGTCCTTCAGGAATTCGACGATTTCCTGCAATTCCTCGCGCGCCTCGTCGATGCCCGCGACATCGTCGAACGTCACGCGACCGCTTTTTTCGGTGAGCAGCTTCGCCTTGGACTTGCCAAAGCCCATCGCGCCCGAACTGCCGCCCTTCTGCATCTGGCGCAGCACGAAGAAGGCGATGCCCAGGATCAGCAGGAAAGGCAGCGACTGGTAGAGCATGATCTGCCAGAAGCTCGGCCCTTCCTCGGCCTGGCCCGAATATTTGACGTTATAATCGTCCAGCAGCGTCGCCAGCGTGGGATCGTTCACCGGAACGGTGCTGAATTTCTGACCGTTGGAGAGGGTGCCGGTGATCCGGTCGGGCGCGACCTCGACTTCCTTGACCTGGCCTTCCTGCACCTTGGCGCGGAATTCGGAATAGGCGATGCCGGTGCCGCCGTTCGACGCCGAACGGCTGTCGAAGATCGACACGAACAGCAACAGGGCGATGATCACCCCCGCCCATATCATCGCGCTCTTGATCCAGGGGTTGGCCTGGGGGTCCTTATCGTCGTTCATGGCACTCTCTTTCGCCCAACAAGATAGGGGCGCTCAGCCAAAGCGCAAGCTGGCAGACGCCCGCCCGGACGGCGAAACCGCGCTGCCGCGCCGCGCCGGGCCTGGTCGACCGGTCCGGGTGTCACCCGGCTGCGGCGACGATGGCGATATAGCTCAACACCATGGCCGATCCGATCGACAGGCCGCATAGCATATAGCCGACATAGAGCAGCATTGGCGGGTGCGGCCGGGCCAGCTTGCGGTTACGCTGCGCTGCCGTAAGAACGATGCTGGCCAACAGGCCATAAGTTAATGCTGCAAACTCGAACATGGCCTAAATCCGCTTGAATGACCTGATCCCTCGATGGCGACAATGCTTGAAAATGGTCATCGCGGTGCAACATTTCGATGGAGCGTTGCGTGCAAGCGATATGCTGCGGAACCTTCTATGAGGTCGTGCGCGGGGGAGCGGGCACCAAAGTCCAATGCTCGCCGCCGATGATCAGATGATTGCCGATGCTCGCCTTGCCGCCGGCCATCGCGCAGGCGACCAGCCGGTCGAGCGCGTCGCCGCGCGGCGGCGGTGCGAGAGGATCGGCGATGCCGATCATCATGATCAACAGCCGGCGAAGGATTTCGCGCGGAAAATCGGTGCGGTCGAGCCGAACGGCGCTTCCCTGCTGCGTGACATGCCGCTCGGCAACGGTCCGCACCATCCATATGAGCGCCTCTTCCGCTTCCGCCAGCGCACAGGCGCTGCGGCTGGCCGCCTGCGGATCGAGCCAGTCTGCTGCCGCCAGCCGGGCGCGGAGCGCCGCCCGGTCGAACCGAAGGTCGGCATTGCTGGGGTCATCGACATGGGGCAGGCCGGCATCTTTGGCATAGGCCAGCAATTGCGCCTTCCTCATCCCCAGCAGCGGGCGAAAGACCGGGCCGGACCGCCGGCGCACGCCCGCCAGCCCCGCGATCCCCGATCCCCGGTTGAGGCGCATGATCATCGTTTCCAGCTGATCGTCGGCATGATGGGCGGTCAGGATATAGGCGATGCCGTGCTCGGCGCGCCATCCTTCCAGCAAGGCATAGCGCACCGTTCGCGCCCACGCCTGGACATTGCCCTTGACCGGCGCGGAGGGGCGCAGCGTGGCATGCGGCACGCCGTGCGCGGCGCACCATTGCGCCACCATCGCGGCTTCGTCCGCCGCCTCCGCGCGCAGGCCATGATCGACCGTGGCGGCCGCGACCCGACCGGGATAGCATCGCGCCGCCAGCGCCAGCAGCGCCATGCTGTCTGGCCCGCCCGAAACCGCCACGCCCAGCCGCGTCGCGCGCTCGTCGGGCAGCAGCGCCATCGCCTCGCGAAAGCGGGCCTCCACGCTGTCGGTCATGTCGGGCGACCGCGCATCATCAGCTGCACTTGGCGCGCGTACGTCCCTTGTCCATGAGGCCGCGCACGGCGGACGACATCGTCGCGCCATAGACCTGCTCCAGTTCCGCATAGACCTTGCAGGCATCGGCGGGCTTCTTCAGCTGGATCAGCGCTTCGCCCAGATAGGCCAGGCTGTCGGCGGCGCGATCGCCGCGCGGGCGCTTCTGGTAATTTTCGTAGAAGGCGACCGACGCCAGCGCCGGCTTGCCATCGTCCAGATAGGCCCGGCCGAGCAGGTTGCTCGCGCGGCTTGCGACCGAACTGTCGCCATGCTTGTCCACCGTCGCCTTCAGTTGCGCCTGCGCTTCGGGATAGAATTTCGCATCCCAGAGCCGATAGCCATAGGTATAGGCGTCGAGCGCCGCGTCGCCGGTGTCGGGCCGCTCGATCGCTGCCACCGCCGTCGTGCGCGCCTGGCTGGCGGTCGCCGTGGGTGCGGGCGCTGGGGTCGTGGGCGCGGCGACGGGTCGCGCAGGCGCGGCCGCCGGTTCGGCGGCGGCTGGCCGTGCGGCAGGCGTGTCGGGCGCGAGCAACCGGCCCTCGGTCTCGCTCTTGTACCGGTTGAACGCCTCTTCGAGCTGCTTGATCTTGTAGCTGTTGACCTCGGTAGCGCCGGTCAGTGTCGCAAGCTGCGATTCCAGCGCCGACACCCGCGCCATCAGGTCGACGACGGGGGTGTTCGCCGGGCTGCCGGGCGCGATGGTCGGCGCGGCGGGGCGCGTGATTTCCGCTTCCATCGGCGCGCCGGCGGGAAAGACCTTGCGCTGCACCGCGCGCATTTCCTTTTCCAGCCGGTCGACACGAGTCTCAACCGGCGCCTTCTGCGCGATGGCGGGCGTGCCGATGGCCAGCAACGCGGGCGCGCCCAGCAGGCACGCCGAGAGGGCATAGGAAGAATGGCGCATGGACAGGTTCCCCGACTGATGGCTTGGGTTTAACCATAAGCGCTAATTCGCCGCCGTAAAGCGGCTGTTGCGCTTCAGGGCGCGGGCGCGGGCGCTATGTCCGGTTCGGCCGGTGCGGCCGGCTCCGATGCGGTCGGTGGCGCCGGTGCCGTCGGCGCTGCGGCGGCCGGCGCGTTCGACCCGACCGGCCGGCTGGCCCACCCGGCTGCTGGCCCGGCAGGAGAGGGGGCGGGCGCCGCGCGGTCGGCGTCCGCCGGCGTGGGCGTCGTCGCCCGCGCCAGCAGCGCGGACGCGCTGATCGGCACATCGGCGATGGTGCGGTCCGGCGGGCCAAGCGGCGGCACCGCCTTGCCCCCCACCGTCACCGCCAGCGCCTGTGGCCGGCCGGTCAGGATCATCGCATCGCGCGCCTGGGCAGGCAGGGTGAAGGTCTCGCCCTTCTTCATCAGCCCCTCCTTCATGCGGGTGCCGGCATCGTCATAGATGCGCAGCCACACATCTTCCAGCGCGGTCAGGACCACGGCGGCGTCAGTCGGAACGGCGGACGGACGCGGGGCAGACGGCTTGCCCTGCGCCACCGTGTCCGGCGCGACCGCTTCGCTGTCGGGCGTCTGCAACTGCATGCGCCAGACACCAAAGCCGATGGCGACGATCAGGGCGATGCCAAGCGCGGTCCACGCCAACATGCGTGACGGCACCCTGGCCGGATCGACCGGTTCGAACATTTCATAGCGGTTGGCGCCCAGGTCCGAAGCGTGGACCGCGCGCCGCACCCGCGCGGCGATATCGACCTCGTCGATGGCGACGGCACGCGCATAGGCGCGGGCAAAGCCGATCGCATAGGGGATGCCGGGCAGCGCCTCATAATCGTCCCGCTCGATAGCTTCGAGCTGGCGCTGCGCGACGCGGGTGCGGATGGCGATGTCCTGCAGGCTCAGGCCCAGCGCTTCCCGCGCGCGGCGCAGCGTCGCACCTGGGCCATCCATATCCAGCGAACCCTGAGAGACGCCTTCGACGGCGCCGTCGATATGCTTTTGATCTGCCATGCTGCTCCGCGACGATTATGCTATCTTGTCTCACTGGGACAGCGGCGTTGTCAACGCCGCCGACGGTCAGTTCAGCTCCACTTGCCGCGCCCTTGCCCATTCCGTCAGCCGGGACCGGATGTCGGTGACGCCGCTCGCCAGCATCTCGCGCATATCGCCTTGCAACTCGCCTGCGTCGATTGATCGGATCATCGCCTTTACCGGACCTACCGATGCCGGCGTTATCGACAGGCGGCGTATGCCCAGGCTCACCAGCGCCATCGCCTCCAGCGTCCGGCCGCCCATTTCCCCGCACACCCCGACCGGAACGTCATGCGCCTCGCACGCGCGCACGACGCGGTCGAGAAAGCGCAATATCGCAATGCTGAGCCAGTCGTAGCGCTCGGCCAGCTTGGGGTGGGCGCGGTCGGCGGCGAACAGGAACTGGGTCAGGTCGTTGGTGCCGATCGACAGGAAATCGACGCGCGGCAACAATATGTCGAGCACTTCGGCCAGCGCCGGCACTTCGAGCATCGCGCCATAGCGCACGGCGGTCGGCAACTTTCGCTTCTGCCCGGCCAGCCATGCGCGCTGTCGTTCGACCAGTGCGCGCGCCTCCTCATATTCCCACGGTTCCGACACCATCGGGAACATGACGTGCAGCACCTTGCCCGCCGCCGCTTCCAGCAGCGCGCGGGCCTGCGCCTTCATCAAGCCGTCGCGGTCGAGCGCAAGGCGCAGCGCGCGCCAGCCCATCGCCGGATTGTCCTCCAGTTCCTCATCCTCCTGCCGCATATAGGGCAGCGCCTTGTCGCCGCCGATGTCGACGGTGCGAAAGATGACGGGGCGGTCGCCGGCGGCGTCGAGCACATCCTTGTACAGCCGCTGCTGCTTTTCGCGCTGGGGCAGGGTGGCCGACACCAGGAACTGGAATTCGGTGCGGAACAGGCCGATGCCGTCCGCGCCGACCAGATCGAGCGCCTGCGCATCTTCGCGCAGGCCGGCATTGACCATCAACTCCACGCGCTGCCCGTCCTTGGTCACCGACGGCAGGTCGCGCATCGCCACGAATTCGGCGCGCCGTTTCTGGGTGACGTTCAGCTTGTTTTCGAACGCCTCGTCCATGTCGGGGGTCGGGCGGATGATCAGGCGGTTGCCGATGACGTCCATCAGGATGAGGTCGCCTTCATTGACCTTGTGCCGGATGTCGCGCACGCGGCCGAGCACCGGTACGCCCATCGCGCGCGCCACGATCGTCACATGCGCGGTCAGCGATCCTTCCTCCAGGATCACGCCCTTCAATCGCCGCCGGTCATATTCGAGCAGTTCGGCCGGCCCCAGGTTGCGCGCGATCAGGATGGCGTCCTGCCGCAGCCCCATCTGCGCCGCGGTGCCCAGTTGCCCGGACACGATCCGCAGCAGTCGGTTGGCCAGGTCCTCCAGGTCGTGCATCCGGTCGCTCAGCAACGGATCGTCGATCTGGCGCATCCGCATCCGCGTGCGCTGCTGCACCCGTTCGATCGCGGCTTCGGCGGTCAGGCCGCTGTCGATCGCTTCGTTGATCCGCCGGGTCCAGCCTTCGTCATAGGCGAACATCTTGTAGGTTTCGAGCACCTCCTGATGTTCGCCGTCGACGCCGAATTCGGCCGCGCCGGTCATCCGGTCGATCTGCTCGCGCATTTTGGTGAAGGCGGAAATGACTCGCTGCCGCTCCGCCTCGGTATCCTCGGCGACGGTATGTTCGATATGGATGCGCGGCTGGTGAAAGACGACATGGCCGCGCGCCATGCCCATCACCAGTTGCAGGCCGGTCATGATGTTCGATCCGGTTTCCTGCACGCGCAGGTCTCCGGGATGGTCGTCGGCCAATTCGGCATTGGCGATCAGCTCGGACAGCACCATCGCCACCGTCTGCAACGCCTCGATTTCCACCTCTTCGTAACGGCGCGGTTCGACATGCTGAATGCACAGCACGCCGATCGCCCGTTCACGGCGCACGATGGGCACGCCGGCAAAGCTGTGGAACAACTCCTCGCCGGTTTCGGGGCGATAGCTGTAGTCGGGATGCGACGCCGCCTCGTCCAGGTTCAGCGTTTCGACATTGGTGGCGATCAGCCCGACCAGGCCTTCGCCCATCGCCATGCGCGTGACATGGACCGCTTCCTGCTTGAGGCCGCGGGTCGCAAACAGCTCCAGCACGCCTTCGCGGACCAGGTAGATGGAGCAGACCTCGCTCGACAGCGACTGGCCGATGATCTCCACCACCTTGTTGAGCTTGGCCTGCGCGCCCGTGCGCGCGGCCATGACTTCCTGCAACAGGACGAGAATCTGGCGGGCGGCGGCGGCGGGCGACTGGGGCATGATATTGCGCTATCAGATAGCGACTGTCCTTTCCAAGGCGTTTCGTATCCGGTCGCCGGACGACGCGGCGGCGCGCCGCATTTTGCGCCGAAACGGTGACCGGCAGATCATTATTTGCCAAAATTTCCCAATCGGGCAAACGGGCATTGCGGAAATGCGCCGCTCTTTCGTTAGTCACATTGTAACACGGGCCATTCCAGACTGAGGGGATAGACGACATGACCATGATGTTGGACAAGCAGGCGAAGGAAGATTTGATCGATCGCGGCTATTCGCGTCGGCAGTTGGGTCGCATCGCCGCTATTCTGGGCGCGGGCGCCGCCGCCCAGTCGATGCTGGTCGCGCCGGCCCTGGCGCAGCAGCAGGCCGGTCGCGGCATCAAGGGCGCGGTGCGCATCGGCGCCAACGAATGCTGGACCGGGCCGTTTCCGTCCGGCGTCGCGGCGATGGCCGAAGCCGCCCAGTTCGGCAACTGGTACGACCCGGACAATTATCGGGGGGATCTGATCAAGACCGTCGCCGCGGTCGAGGGCCTGCCCGAAACCCATATCATGCCCTGGCCCGGATCGGGCGGCCCGCTGGTCAGCATCGTCGCGGCCTATTGCTCGCCGACCAAGGGGCTGGTCACCGCCGATCCGACCTTCGAATCCGCCTGGCGCACCGCAGCCTATATGAAGGCGCCGATCGCCAAGGCGCCCCAGGCCGTCGGCAAGGGCCATGACGTAAAGGCGATGCTCGCCGCCGATCCCAATGCCGGCCTCTATTATATCTGTTCGCCCAACAACCCGACCGGCACCGTCACGCCGCTCGCCGACATCAAATGGCTGCTCGACAACAAGCCCGCCGATTCGATGCTGCTGGTGGACGAAGCCTATCTCCACTTCTCCGACGCGACGAGCGCCGCGACGCTGATCGGCGCCCGCAAGGACATCATCGTCATGCGGACCTTCTCCAAGCTGTTCGGCATGGCCGGGGTCCGCCTCGGCCTCACCTTCGCCGATCCGTCGGTGCAGGAACGGATCATGCTGTTCGGCCCGGCGGCTGGCGGCCTGGCGATCACGGCGATGCATTGCGGCAACGCCGTCTATACCGAAGCCGCGCTCATCAAGGCGCGCCGCGCGGAAATGATCGCCAATCGCGAAGAAACGATCGCCTGGCTCACCAAGAAGGGTATCGAGGTGCACCCCGGCAGCCAGGCCAATATGTTCATGGTCGACTGGAAAAGGCCCGCGAAGGAAATGCAGGCCGCGCTGCTTGCGACCCCCGAAAAGGTGCAGATCGGCCGCAGCTGGCCGATCTGGCCGACCGTGGGCCGCGTAACCGTGGGGTCGGCCAGCGACATGGCCGCCTTCCGCTCGGCGGTCGCCAAGGTGATGAACGTCTGAACCAGGGATCGTCGAGATCCGCGAGGGGGGGCGTCCGGCGATCCGTCGGGCGCCCCCTCCGTTATGGAGCGCGACGGCCTGCGCGCATCGCGCGAACGATCGGGATCGCCTGATGTCCGCTCAGGGCGAACGGCCATGACTGAAATCTCGATATTCTAGCTGTCCGTATGCGCCGGGCTTGGCATCGGCGGCGGTCGCCCGTTCCTCAATTGCGCCGCGCGGGCCTGGGTGATCACCCGCATGCTTTGCGGCGGGACACCGAATACCCGGACAAAGGCGCGGCGCATCCGGTCGGCGCTGCCAAAACCGACCTGGCGGGCGATGGCCGATGGCGGCAGGTCCGACCGGCCGACCAGCGCCAGCGCCGCCTCCAGCCGGATGCGCTCGACCGCCTTGGCCGGCGTCTGCCCCAGCGCGGTGGTGAAGGCGGGGACGAAATTGCGCGGGTGCATGCCCATATGTTCGGCCATTTGTTCGACCGATAGCGTCTCGTTCAGGTTGCGCCGCGCCCATGTGACCAGGCTTTTGAACCGCTCGTCGCCGTCGATGACCTGGCCGTCGCCGACGGGCCGGTGATGGCCCAGCAATTCGCGCGTCGCTCGCTTGGCGGCGTCGTGCCCCAGATCTTCGTCGATGATCCTCTGGGCGATATCCGCGCCGCCCATGACCGATGTGGATGTCCAGAATTTGCCGTCGCGGACGATGAATTCGTCGCCTTCGACCTGGATGGATGGGTAGATGTCGGCCAGTTCGCCGTTCAGCGACCAGTGGCTCGTCACCCGATGCCCGGTCAGAACGCCCGACGCGGCCAGGATCACCGTCCCGCTCGAAACGGCAGCGACATGGCGACAGCGGGCGCTCTGATGGCGTATGAACGCAGCGATCGCGGGCGACCGCTCGGCTTCGAAGCAGGCGTAACCGCCGCAGATGAACAGAATGTCGAGCTGTTCGACCTCGTCAAAGGCCATGGTATCGACGCAGACGCCGGCGGACGAGTGGACCAGCTGCCCCTGTTCCGACAGCAGCATGGCGCGATAGACCGGCGCGCCATAGCCCGGCACGGCTTCGAAAATGGAAAGCGGGCCGGCGACATGCTGGAGCTGGAAGCCAGCATGCACGACGAAGCCGATCGTATAGGTCACTGCCCGTTCCTCGACATCCCTCCGGGCCGCCAGCATTATTCGGCGCTGCGCTGTCCCTGCGCGATTATGTCGGTTTACCTGACCCGGCGCAAGGGCGGGGGCCGCGTCCGCCCCGGTGCCAGGGGAGCGCACCCCGCCGATTTAGGACTGGAATTTTTGCCCAGTTGACCCCCGGAACCGCATGATCGATCCTGACGGAAATAGACAATGGAGAATAGGATGCTGTCGAATGCTGAAAAGGCAAGATCGTGGGGTCTTCATGTCGATGAAGGCGACAACTGGAATGAACTTTTCTACTATTCGATCGACGATTTGCATTCAATTCCTGTCGAAGATTTGCAGCATATAGCGCTTAATGGCCTGAGGGAGCGCTTTGACAGTCTGAAATCCAGGCTGGTCATGCTCGATAAGCTGGCGAAGGAACAGGGCGTCAATGAAATAGACGATATCAATGACGCGGCGAAATTACTGTTCCAGCATTCCATCTACAAATCCTACCCGGTCAGCTTCGTCGAAAAATCGCAGTTCGATCGGCTGACGAAATGGCTGGGCGGCTTCACGACGGCGGACCTGTCCGGCCTCGATTTCGATGGCATCGACACGATCGACGACTGGATCATGCTGCTGGACGCGCAAACGTCGGTTCGCGTGCTCCATTCGGGCGGCACATCGGGCAAGCTGTCCTTCCTGCCGCGCGGCACGGTGGAAACCGATCTGATGGTCCAGGGCTGGCGCCTGCTGCACGAAGGGTCCGGCGCCGATATGCCGCCGATGGATGAAGTGCCCGTCATTTTCCCCGCCTACCGCACCGGCGCCTTCGCCCAGCAGCGGATGTTCAACCGGATGGTCGAAACGGTGTTCGGCGGCAATGAGGCTATGCTGCTGGCCCTGGACGACGGGCGGATGAGCGCCGACGCGCTGTCGCTGGGGGGGCGTCTGCAACTGGCGGCGCAAAAGGGCGAACTGGGCGAAGTGCGGCTGTCGCCGGCGCTGATCGCCCGGCGCGACGAATATGTGCGCAGCATGACCGACGCGCCCACCCGCATGCGGGATTTCATCGATGCCGTCGCCAAATCGCTCGCCGGCCGCCCCGTGGCCATGCTGGCATGGGTCGGCCAGCTCTATGACCTGGCGCAGGCGGGGCTGGACCGGGGCCTGTCCAACATCTTCGCTCCCAACAGCAACATCATGTTCGGCGGCGGCTGGAAGGGGCGCACCCCGCCGCAGGACTGGGCAAGGGTCATCACCACATTCCTCGGCGTCGACCATATCCGCGACGGCTATGGCATGACCGAATGCATCGCCTCGGCGCGCTCGTGCGAACATGGTCATTACCATATCTATCCGTTCCAGGTGCCCTTCGTGCTCGATCCGCTGACGGGCGATCCCTTTCCGCGCGAGGGGCAGCAGACCGGGCGGTTCGGCGTATTCGACCTGGGGGCGACGACCTATTGGGGCGGCTTCCTGACCGGCGACAAGGTGACCGTTTCCTACGAACCCTGCGCGTGCGGCCGCACGACGCCCATGGTGCTGGCGAACAGCATCAGCCGTTACAGCGAAGCGGAAGGCGGCGACGACAAGATCAACTGCGCCGGCGCGCCCGAAGCGCATGCAAACGCCCTGGCCTATCTGATGGCGTCGGTGGAGGACTGACATGGCCCGATACAAGGTTCCGCTGATCATCCGGGGCAAGGTGATCGAAGACTGCGACGCCCATTTCGGCGGACGCGACGGCGCGACCGAACTGGCGACGCCTTCGGTGGGCAAATATATGTCCGAACTCGCCCTGACCCGGCCATCGGCGATGAGCGACCTCTACACGATCAGCTTCGAGGAGATACTCGACTATCTCGAACAGCTCGGAACGCGGCTCCATCTCGGCGCAAACGCCTATGTGCAGGACGCTCTCGATCTGTCGTTGCGCACCTCGGGGCTGTCCGAAGGCATATTGCGCGACTGCTACGCCAATCTCCACAAGCTGTTCGGGAAGGAACAGTGGCGGCAGACGGTGGACCGGACCATCGGCATCGACCATGTCGAAGGCTGGGTCGAACATGCGATCGGCAATGGCGGCCGCGCCGCGATCCGTGCATTCGGCGCGCGCAGCGTCCACGTCATCGCCGGCAACGTGCCCCAGGTCGCGGCGATAACCATCGCCCGCAACGCGGTGACGCGCGGCGACGCCATCATCAAGACGCCGTCCAACGATCCGCTGACGGCATCGGCCATCGCCCGGACGATGATCGACATGGCCCCCGATCATCCGATCACCCGGCACCTGAGCGTCGCCTACTGGAAGGGCGGAACAGAGGCGGTCGAGGAGCGGCTCTATCGCCCCGCCAATATCGAAAAGATCGTCGCCTGGGGCGGCTTCGCATCGATCACCCACATTTCGAAATATCTGCAACCGGGCATCGACCTCATCACGCTCGATCCCAAATTGTCGTCGACCATCCTGGGGCGAGAGGCCTTTGCCGACGAGGCGACGATGCGCGCCGCCGCATCGCTGGCGGCGCTCGATGTCGGCGTCTATAATCAGGAAGCCTGCTCCAATGCGCGGGTCATCTATGTCGAAAGCGGCACCGACCCGGCGGGGCTGGCCAAGGCCAATGCCTTTGGCGAGATGCTGAACGAGGAAATCCGAGCGCTGCCGCCGCATTTCAGCGGTCCGGCGGTCCGCATGGATCCGGCGCTGGAAGCGGAGATGAGCGCGCTTCGCCTGGGCAGCGCCTGGCATAAGGTCTACGGTGGCGGGCGCGAAGGCGCGGTCGTCGTGTCCCAGATCGACGAGCCTGTCGATTTTGCCAAGCTGCTGGCCAATCGCGTCGCCAATGTCGTGCCGGTCGATGACCTGGACGTTCCCGTCCGCGCGGTCACCGCCTACACCCAGACCATCGGCATCTATCCCGAAGCGCTCAAGGCGCAATTGCGCGATCGCCTGTCGATCCACGGCGCCCAGCGGATCGTCTCGCTCGGCGGGTCGGGCATGCCGGTGTTCACCGGGCCGCAGGACGCGATCGAGCCGATGCGGCGGATGTGCAAGTGGATCGTCGATGAGAGCCGGCCGGAAACCTATCTCAAACAGGTGCTGGTCAAAGAGGATGAGGGGGAAATGGCATGAGCCACGCCCAGACGGTGATTCTCACCGGCGCGAGCAGCGGCATGGGGAGGATATTGGCGGAAGTCCTTGCGCTGCAAGGGTTCCGGGTCTTTGCCGCCATGCGCGATGTCGATGGCCGCAACGCCGCCAACGCCGCTCATCTGCGGGCGATAGACGCGCGCCACCCGATCGTTCCGGTCGACATCGACGTCACGGATGACCAATCGGTTATCGAAGGCGTCCAGGGAATAGTGGCGCAGGCCGACGATGTCGACATTCTGATCAACTGCGCTGGGTTGATGTCCGCCGGACCGATAGAGGCTTTCTCAACCGATCAGTTCCGCCTGATCCTCGAAACCAATCTCCTCGGCCCGTTCCGCATGTACAAGGCCGTCCTGCCCAATATGCGCGCGCGCAACGCCGGGCTGATCATCACCATCAGCTCGGTCAGCGGCCGGGTCGTCGCGCCTGGCCTTGGCATCTACACGGCCAGCAAGTTCGCGGTGGAGGGGCTGGCCGAATCGCTGGGCTACGAGGTGTCGGGCCTCGGCATCGACACCGTCATCGTCCAGCCAGGGCCGTTCGCCACCAATTTGGGGGCCAACCAGATCGGCCCGGCCAACCCCGCGCTCGCGGGGGAATATGGCGAGAATGGCCGGCTCGACAAGATGCTGGGCGAGCGGCTCTTTCCGTTGCTGGAACAATGCAACATCTCGCTCGACCCCCGCGATGTCGCCGACCTGGTGCTGGACCTTATCGGAATGAAGCCCGGCCAGCGGCCGATGCGGACGACGGTGGGCATGGATGCGGGCGCATCCAGGATGAACGAGTTCACCGAACAGGTTCAGAGAGAATATCTTCGGGTGATGGATTTCGAAGGGCTGGCACGCATGGCGCCATGATCGCGGCGGCGCCGTGTGTTCAGAAATAGTGTGAAGTAAAAGCAGATGAATATCATTTCCGGTGATTGGATTTATTTCAATTACCGGAATGGCGACGTCCCGTTCACAATAAAACTGAAAAACCTTGGGAGAGGGTGCATGAAACATCTTGTGATGAAGGCGGGCGGTCGTGCCTGTTTGCTGGTTGCGCTGATGTCGACGTCTGCGCTGGCGCAACAGCAGCCGGCGGCGGCGCCCGATCCGGTCGGGCTGGAGGACATCGTCGTTACCGCGCAGAAACGGAGCGAAAATCTTCAGGATGTGCCGATCGCGGTGTCGGCGGTGACTGAACAGGCGCTGACCAACGCGAATATCCGCAGCACCGTGGGCTTGCAGGTCGCGGTTCCGGGCCTGGTCGCCTACCAGACGGTGACATCGTTCCAGCCGTTCATCCGCGGCGTCGGCAGCAATATTTCGAGCGTGGCCTATGAAAGCCCGGTCGCGGTCTATCTCGATGGCGTTTATCTCTCCTCGAAATCCTCGGCGCTGTTCGACCTTGGCACCATCGACCGGATCGAGGTCATCAAGGGGCCGCAGGGCACCCTGTTCGGGCGCAACGCCACCGGCGGCGCGGTCAATGTCGTCACCCGGCAACCGGGCAACAGCATCGCATATGGCGCCGAACTGGGCTATGGCCGCTACAATGAAATCGCGGCAAAGGGCTATGTCTCGGTGCCGATCACCGACACGCTCAGGCTGGCGGCGTCCGGCTCCTACCGCAATGATGACGGCTATATCAGGGATATCGTCGGCGGCGGCACCGTGGGCGACGTCAACAATTATGCCGCCATGGCCAAGCTGGCATGGGCGCCATCGGACCGGGTCGATGTCGAAGCGACCTATCTTCGCTACCGCACCGAAAATAATGCCGGCGTTCTGACGCATAATATAAAGGGGATGCATGCGCCTTTCCCCGCCGGCGTCATCAATGCGACCGGAAACTATCAATCATCCTTCGACTTCGTGCCCGAAATATCGTCCAAGGCTCAAATCGCCATCGGCAAGATCCGCTACGGTCTGTCCGACAGGATCGACCTGATCTCCACGACCGCCTATCAGGACGCCAGGGCCGTGATCACGGTCGATGCCGACCGCACCTCCGCCCCCAGCCAGTTCGCGTTCCAGGCCGAACGAAGCCGGACATTTTCGGAAGAATTGCAACTGGCATCCAATGGCGGCGGCGACCTGACCTGGATATTGGGCCTGTTCTATTACAAGAATGTCGCGCGGATCGAACCGTCCGCCTTCAGCGTCGGCGTATCCCATGGCTTTGACCCGGCCACGCTGTCGGGAACGCCGTTCGTCGCGCCCTATTTCGCGCCGACCCGCGCGAGGATGCCGACGCAGGCCAGGGCGGTCTATGCGCAGGCGACATACAGCCTGACCGACATGGACCGGATCACGGTCGGCCTGCGCTACAGCGCGGACCGCAAGGGGCTGCGCAACCAGATGTATTATGTCGACAGGACCGGCGCTGAAATTCCGGTCGCGGGCAGGAGCGCCGACACCCGCCGCACCTTCAAGAAGCTGACCTGGCGGCTCGCCTATGATCACAAGTTCAACGACGATGTCCTGGGGTATCTGAGCTATAATCGCGGGTTCAAGAGCGGCGGCTATGTCCCCACCGCCTTCGCCACGCCGGCGGGGCAACCGGCCGCCCTCAATCCCGAAGTGCTCGACGCCTATGAAATCGGTCTCAAAAGCGAGCTGTTCGACCGCAGGGCACGGCTCAATGTCGCGGGCTTCTTCTACAAATATAACGATATCACGGTTCAGTTCGTCGATCCCGTCACGGTGCAGAGCCAGTTGCGCAATGCGGCCAAATCCGAAATCTACGGCATCGACAGCGACCTGACCGTCGTCGTCAATGATCGGATCAACCTGCGGGCATCGGCTACCTATCTGCATGCCGAATACAGGAAGTTCGAAAATGCCGCGGTTTTCGTGCCGGGACCGACCGGCAGCGCCGTCGCAACCAGCCGCGACGCGTCCGGCGCCGACCTGACCTTCGCGCCCGAATGGACCGTCAGCCTCGGTTTCGACTATAAGGCGATCCTGTCCGGCGGCTCGTCATTATTGTTCAGTTCCTCCTATTATTACAACGCCGGCTTCGACACCCAGCCGCTTGAAGGCCCGCTGTCGATCCCGTCCTGGTCGAACGTCACGGCGTCGCTCACCTGGCGCGCGGCGAACGACAGATATTTCGTTCGCGTCTGGGGCGACAATCTCACCAACGAAAAACGCGCCATGTATACGTTCGGCAACGGCTTTGGTTTTTCGGAGGTGTTCGCCAAGCCGGTAACGTACGGCGCGAGCATCGGATTCAATTTCTGATGCGGGCGGCGGTCCGGTTCCGGGCCGCCGCCCAACGGTGCGATGATGACGCCGGACGCCGCAAGCGCGCGGCGAAGGCGGGAGGGATGCAGTCATGAACAATGCCGCGAGCCACGCTGCCCCATTTGCCGTCGCGGCCCCGGCGGAAAGTGAATTCCGGCGCGGATGGCGGATACTCCTCCCGTCGATCCTTGGCTGCGCCTTTTGCATGGGGACGCTGGCCACCATCTCGATCGGGCCGTTCGTGACGTCGCTTGGGCAGGATATGGGCTGGAGCAGGACGCAGGTCCAGATGTCGCTGCTCTTTGGTCAGGGCTTCAGCAGCCTGGGCGTCATCGCGACCGGGGTGCTGCTCGAAAAATTCGGGGCGCGGCGGGTTGCGCTTGGCGGCCTGCTCGCCACCGCGCTCGGCCTGGCGCTGACCTCCCTGGCCCAATCGATCGCGCACTTCTACGCGATCATGGCGCTGACCGCCTTGTTCGGCGCGGGCGCGGGCGCCATCACATGGTCGCACGCCGTGACCCGCGCCTTCGACCGCAACCGGGGGCTGGCGCTGGCGATCGTCCTTTCCGGGGCGGGGTTGGCCGGCGTGTTCCTGCCCTCTTTCCTCGCCTGGGTGATCGGCGGCCATGGCTGGCGTGCGGGCTATCTCGCGCTGGCCTGCCTGCCCGCGCTGATCGCGGTGCCGGCGGTCTATATCATGTTCCACCCGCACGAGCGCATCGGCCGCCAGGTGGCCCCCGCATCCCGCGCGGCGTCATCCGCGCCGGCCGCGATGCGGGGCATCTTCGCCCGATACCGTTTCTGGGCGCTGCTGATCTCGATCTTCTGCACCTATTTCGCGATCAGCGGCGTGATGCCCAACTTCATTCCCGCGCTCACCGACAAGGGGTTTTCGCTCGAACGCGCGGCGATGGCCCAGGGGGCGTTCGGCGCGTCGCTGATCGTCGGGCGATTGGCCGTCGGGCTGCTGGTGGACAGGTTCTGGGCGCCGGCGGTCGGCGCGATGTTCCTGGCGCCGCCAGCGCTTGGCTGTCTGCTGCTGACATGGCAGCCGGGCTTTGCGGCGGCGATCGTGGCGGCGGCGCTGATCGGCCTTGCGACGGGTGCGGAACTTGACCTGCTGGCGCTGCTCACATCCCGATATTTCGAACCCCCGTTGTTTTCACGGGTATATTCCTGGATATATGCTGCGGCCGCCAGCGCCGGTGCTGTCAGTCCCATGCTGTTTTCATGGATGCAGGACCTGACCGGCAGCTACACCGTCAGCTTTTACGTGACGGCTGTTTTGTTTCTGGTCGGCGGAGCCCTGCTATTGACGATGGGACGATATCTGGCAACCGAACCGGCGGGGGGCAATGATAGGTCCCGGCAATGACCTTGGGTCAAGGTCGCCGCCAGCAAAAAGCTTCAAGTCCCATGCGTCCAGGAGACATCTGACATGATTCACTCGCCCGATCGCCGGCAATTTCTGATCCACGGCATGGCAGCGGCGTCCGCCGGCATCGCGGTCCAGCACCTGACCGCCCCGGCCATGGCCGCGCCGGCGAACGCAGGGGACCGGCGCCCGATCGCAATCGACGATCCCCGCCTCCCCGACGAGCTGACTTTAGATTACACGCCCCTCCACAATGAAATCATAGATTATGACTTTTACAGCCTGGACGGCATGCCCCGGCTGCGCTTCCGGGGGCCGCTGTTCGACCCGCGCAAGGCCGAAAAAGGCAGCTTCTTCACCAGTCTTGGCTCGGCCCACACCCTGGGCGTGCTGTCGCCCACGACCTATACCCGGATCCTTGCCGGCAAGCTCGGCATGCCCGGCTGGAACACGGGCGTGGGCGGAATATCGGCGGCCTTCTACAATGCCCATCCGGCGATCATCGACATGGCCAACCGCGGCAGCTTCGCGATCGTTCAGGTGACGGCGGCGCGGCTGGCGAGCAACGACCGCATCCAGACCACGCCCGCCGCGCAAACCGTGTTCGACAGCCGGCACGGCGATATGGTCGAACCGGAAATGGCCTGGGCACGGATCGAAAGGGAAGAGCCGGAAAAGCTCGACACCTATATCGCCCAGAGCCGGGCCTCATGGGCGCGCGATCATGAACAATTGCTGCGGTCGCTGACGGTGCCGACCGTTCTGCTGTGGTTCGCGGTTCGCCCGATCGAAGCGGGCGGCGCGTCGATCAGGCAGGTCGGCTCGACGGCGGCGACCGCCTTCCCGCAATATATCGATGAGACCGATGTGCAGAAGATCCGGGATCGTGCCGATGCGATGACCGTGTGCGTCACGTCGCGGGGCAGCGGCCATCCCCTCATCAGCCGCTTTACCGGCCGGCACGTCACGATCACCTACCCGACGGTCAATCTGGTCGAAGACGCGAACCACTATTATCCCTCGCCCGAAATGCATGAGGACGCCGCCAACGCGCTGCTGCCGGTGGTACGCAAATGGAGCGCCGGAAAGGGATAGCGCTCCTGCCGACCTGAAGGCTGTCAAATTCCTTTCATCGTCCGGTCATCCGGGCGTCACGGCTCCCGCCTCGGGCGCCTGCGCCTGGCCCGGATGACCGACCGCCTCTCGCGCGCGCTCAAGGTGCGGATCAGCGCCATCGAAATGGCCGACGGCCGGCTGGCGATAGATGTCGACAATGCCCGCAGCTACCAGATCGCGTTCCAGTTGCTGACCGCGAACGCCCGCCTGGCGGCGTGACCGGACGACACGGTCAGGATGCGGGCGGCGGCAGCGGCGCCGCCAGCCGCGCCATGATCGCGCGCCGCTCGCTGTGGCTCATGTCCCGCCAGCGCAATATCTCCGCCAGCGTCCGCCGGCATCCGATGCACACGTCGCGCGTATCGAGCGTGCACTGGCGGATGCAGGGGGTTTCGATCGGCGCGCCCATCACATGAAGCTGTAGGGATCGACGTCCACGCTGACCCGCGTGCCCGCCTTCCACACCACATTGTCCAGCCATGCGCGGATGATATCCTGCACGTCGATGGTGCGCGTCGCGTGCACCAGCAGCCGGTGGCGGTGCCGCCCGCGCAGCACCGACAGCGGCGCGGGCGCGGGGCCATAGACGCGCAGCCCCTCGACCACCGGCGCCGATTTGCCGATCAGCCGGGCGGTGCGCGCGGCTTCCTCGCTGTCCTCGCTCGACACGATGATCGCGGCGAACCGGCCAAAGGGCGGGGCGTTGGCGCGCCTGCGGCTTTCGGTCTCCATCGCATAGAATCGCTCGGCGTCGCCGTCGATCAGCGCCTTGATGACCCCCGCTTCGGGCATTCGCGTCTGGATCAGCACCTGGCCCGGCTTCACCCCCCGCCCGGCGCGCCCGGCGACCTGCACGATCTGCTGGAACGTCCGTTCGGACGCGCGCAGGTCGCCGCCTTCCAGCCCCAGGTCGGCGTCGATCACCCCCACCAGCGTCAGGTTGGGGAAATGATAGCCCTTGGTGACCAGCTGCGTGCCGACGATGATGTCGATATCGCCCGCTTCCACCGATTTCACGAACTCGGCCGCCTTGGCGGGCGACCATAGCGTGTCCGACGTGACGATGGCGACGCGCGCCTGCGGCCACAGCGCCCGCACCTCGTCGGCGATCCGCTCGACGCCGGGGCCGCAGGCGACCAGCGAGTCCTCCTCCTTGCATTCGGGGCAGAATCGCGGCGCGGGGATCACATGGCCGCAATGGTGGCACGCCAGCCTGTGGGTCAGCCGGTGTTCGACCATCCAGGCGGTGCAGTTGGGGCACTGGAAGCGATAGCCGCAATGGCGGCACAGCGTCAGCGGCGCATAGCCGCGCCGGTTGAGGAACAGCAACGACTGTTCGCCCTTTGCCATCGTCGCGTCGATCGCCTTGACCAGCGGCGGCGCGATCCAGCGGCCGCGTTCGGGCGGATCGGTCAGCAGGTTAACGCCGCTGATCGCCGGCATCTCCGCGCCGCCAAAGCGCGAAGGCAGCTTGATCTCGCGATAGCGGCCCAGTTCGACCTGATGGCGCGTCTCGATCGCCGGCGTCGCCGACGCCAGGATCACCGGGAATGTCTCCATCAGCCCGCGCATCACCGCCACGTCGCGGGCGTGATAATGGACCCCGTCCTCCTGCTTGAAACTGGCCTCATGCGCTTCATCGACGATGATCAGGCCAAGGCGCGGATAGGGCAGGAACAGCGCCGAGCGCGCGCCGACGACGACCCGCGCCTGCCCCGACGCTATCGCCCGCCACGCCCGTCGCCGCTCGGTCTGGCGCAGCCCGCTGTGCCAGTTGACCGGCGCCGTCCCGAATCGCTTTTCGAACCGCTCCAGGAACGGCTCGGTCAGCGCGATTTCGGGCAGCAGCACCAGCACCTGGCGGTCCGCGCGCAGCGCGGCGGCGATCGCCTCGAAATAGACTTCGGTCTTGCCAGACCCGGTCACGCCATCGAGCAGGAAGGGCGCAAAGCCATTCGCGCCGACCGCCTCGACCAAGGTGCCCGCCGCCGCGCGCTGCGCGTCCGACAGGGCCGGCGGCGCATGGTCGGGGTCGGGCAGCGGGAAGGGCGTGTCGATGCTCACCTCGACCGCATCGAACGCGCCGGCCTTGACCAGCCCCCGGATCACCGCATCGCTGACCCCGCCGATCATCGCCAGTTCGCGGATCAGCCCCTGCCGCTCGCCGATCCGCTCCATCGCCTGGCTGCGCTGCCCGGTCATCCGCGTGGGGACCGTGCCGCTGGCGCGATATTCGATGACCGTGCGCGTGCCCTCCAGCGCCGACATCGACGCCAGCGCCATGCGCAGCACGGCGGCGGGGGGGCTGAGATAATAATGGGCGGTCCATTCGATCAGGCGGCGCAGCGGTTCGGGGATCGGCGGCGCATCGACCGCGCCGATGATGTTGCGCAGCCGGTTGTCGCCCACGCTCTCGACACCGGGGAACGCATCCTCTTCCCACACCACGCCTATCAACTGGCGCGGCCCCAGCGGCACGATGACGATATTGCCGGGCCTGACCGCCATGTCGTGCGGCACCCGATAGTCGAGCGGGCCAAGGGCGGCGTTCAAAAGCAGGATGCGGGCGCGGGCCATGCCGCCCATGTAGGACATGGCCCCCCGATGGCGCTATAGCCCGCTCAAGCGAATCATCATCAAACTGCCGGAAGGTCTCCAAACCCATGAAATTCTTCGTCGACACCGCCGATACCGCCGACATTCGCGATCTTGCCGCCACCGGCCTGCTCGACGGGGTGACCACCAACCCCTCGCTGATCGCCAAGTCGGGCCGCAAGTTCGTTGAAGTGGTCGAGGAAATCTGCGGGCTGGTCGACGGTCCCGTCTCGGCTGAAGTGGTCGCGCTCGACCATGAAACGATGATGAAGGAAGCCGCCGTCCTGCGGAAAATCGCCGACAATGTCTGCATCAAGGTGCCGCTGACCGTCGACGGCCTCAAGACCTGCAAGGCATTGAGCGACGACAATTGCATGGTCAATGTGACGCTGTGCTTTTCCGCCAACCAGGCCCTGCTCGCCGCCAAGGCCGGGGCCAGCTTCATTTCGCCCTTCGTCGGTCGCCACGACGATAACGGCTTTGACGGCATGGCGCTGATCGAGGACATCCGCCTCATCTACGACAATTATAATTTCGCCACCGAAATCCTGGTCGCCAGCGTCCGCCATCCGGTCCATGTGCTGCAAAGCGCCAAGATCGGCGCGGACGTGATGACCGCGCCGCCCGCCGTCATCAAATCGCTGTTCAACCATGTGCTGACCGACAAGGGCATCGCCGGCTTCATGGCCGACTGGGCCAAGACCGGGCAGAGCATCCTTTAAGCCACGAAAGCGCGGATCATTTGACGGGCCTCGCCGCTTTATCCTTTCGACAAGGAGGAAGCGGCGATGTTCGTGGCGGTCTATTGGTGGCGGGTCCATCCCGGCAAGGAAGAACAGTTCCGCAAGGCGTGGGCGCGCGGCACCGAATTGATCCGCGACCGCTACGGCAGCCATGGCTCGCGGCTGCATCGCGACGCGGACGGGCGGTTCGTTGGCTATGCCGAATGGCCCGATGAACAGACCTGGCGCGCGGCGTTCGACCGGAAAATGGTCTATGACGATCCCGCGACCCGCGCCGCCTTTGTCGACGCCATCGCCGAAGTGCCGCCCGATGCCGACCCGATCTTCACCATGACCGTGGTGGAAGACCTGCTGGACCGGTCGCGCGGGACATAGCGGTCGGCGCCGACGTCGCGGCAGCGGAAAAAATGGTGACCCCGGCGTGACTCGAACACGCAACATCCCGCTTAGAAGGCGGGTGCTCTATCCAGTTGAGCTACGGGGCCTCTGGCTGCTCCGATAGCGATGCGCGCGCGCCCGCGCAATGATCGCGCATTGCAATCGCGCGGGGCAGCGATATGCAGGGCCTATGAGCGATCCGGGGGTTCATAAAGTCGATGCGGCGGCGCTGGGCCAGCGTCCCTTGCGCTATTTCGACTTTTTCATGGCCGCCTTCGTCGCGATCCTGCTGCTGTCCAACCTCATCGGCGCGGCCAAGCTCGCGACGCTCGGCGGCTTCACCTTTGGCGCTGGCATCCTGTTCTTCCCGCTGGGCTATGTCATCGGCGACGTGCTGACCGAAGTCTATGGCTATGCCCGCGCCCGGCGCTGCGTGTGGGCGGGGTTCGCCGCGATGCTGTTCATGGCGCTGATGGCTTGGGTGGTGGTCGCGCTGCCGCCTGCCGATGGCTGGCCCGACCAGCGCGCCTATGAAGCGGTGTTCGGCAGCACCTGGCGCATCGTCTTCGCCTCGCTCATC
The DNA here is from genome assembly GCF_037725245.1 of Sphingobium anseongense. Taxonomy (NCBI): domain Bacteria; kingdom Pseudomonadati; phylum Pseudomonadota; class Alphaproteobacteria; order Sphingomonadales; family Sphingobiaceae; genus Sphingobium; species Sphingobium anseongense. The sequence goes on from NZ_JBBJUL010000003.1 coordinate 294,465, forward strand.
GCCTTCTGGGCGGGCGAACTGGCGAACAGCTTCGTCCTGGCGCGCATGAAGCTGCTGACGCGGGGCCGGCACCTGTGGATGCGCACGATCGGATCGACGGTCGTAGGGCAGGGGGTCGACAGCCTGCTCTTCTACCCGCTCGCCTTCGCCGGCGACTGGACCAACGGCCAGGTGCTGACGGTGATGGGCACCAACTGGCTGCTCAAGGTGCTGTGGGAAGCGGCGCTGACCCCCGTGACCTATGCCGTGGTCGGATTCCTGAAGCGGCGCGAGGGGCTGGATATCTATGACGAGGGCACGAATTTCACGCCATTCCGTGCGCGGCTTTGAGATTGGCAGCGCGTCTGGAAACGACCATTTGCGGACGTTCGTTGCGTGCAGTAAATTGCCAACCATGCCGGTGAACATCGTTCCGTTAATGAGACTGTCGCTCTGGCTGCTGCTGATAGCGGCGGCGTTAATCGCGCTCTTTTGGTTGATGCTCGTTGTAGCATCCGGCTTTACCATCTGGACAAATGAATCGAACGCCGCTGGTTTGACCTTACAGGCAGGTCTCGTTCTTTCCCCGGGGGCATTGTTTCTTGGTCTTAAGCTATCCAAGCACAGCATTGGCCTCAGCACCGCCTTGTTTATATTAAGCTGGCTTGTCGCCTTTTCTGCGTTGATAGTCCTCCACCCTTTGTAGCGTCCGCTCCCCACCCATCTCGGACCAATCCGCCCCTAATCCCCATAATCCGCCGCCACGAAATACAGCCCGTCTGGCGGCGCGTTGAGGCCGAGCGCGGCGCGGTCCTTCGCCTCCAGCGCGGCTTTCATGTCCGCGCCCGACCATTTGCCCATGCCCACCAGCGCCAGGCAGCCGACCATCGATCGGACCTGATGATGCAGGAAGGAGCGGGCGGCGGCATGGATCGCGATGCGGTTGCCGTCGCGCTCCACCTCCAGCCGGTCGAGCGTCTTGACGGGGCTGGCCGACTGGCAATGGGCCGAGCGGAAGGTGGTGAAGTCGTGAAGTCCCACCAGATGCTGCGCCGCGTCCTGCATCGCGGCGGCATCGAGCGGCTGGATCACCCGCCACGCCAGCCCCGCCTCATGCGTCAGCGGGGCGCGCCGGTTGACGATCCGATAGACATATGAACGCCCCACGCACGAAAAGCGCGCATGCCAGTCGCCCGGCACCACCGCGCAATCCAGGATCGCCACCGGGTCGGGCCGCAGCCGCGCATTGAGCGCCTCCATCAGCCGGAACGGCGCGATCGGCCTTTCGATGTCGGCATGGGCGCGCATCGCGATGCCGTGGACCCCCGCGTCGGTGCGCCCGGCGGCATGGACCACCGCCGCTTCGCCGGTGATGGCATGGATCGCCCGTTCGATCGCGCCCTGCACGCTCGCCCCATGCGCCTGCCGCTGCCATCCCATGAACGGCCGTCCGTCGAACTCGACGGTGAAGGCAAAGCGCGTCACGCGTCCACCCGGCCCCCCGCCGGCATGTCGAACCCGCGCAGCAGTTCGCCCACCGACATCGCGCCCTTGCCCGCCCGCTGGATCAGCGTCGGGCGGATCGCGTGATGGCCGCAGCCGATCAGCAGGCTATGGTCGATCAGCACGCCGGGTTCGCCCGCATGCGCCTCGACATGCGCGGCCAGCACCCGGAACCGCTCGCCGCGATAGGCGAAGAAGGCGCCGGGCCAGGGATTGAACGCCCGCACCTGCCGCTCCACCCGATGCGCGTCGCGCGAAAAATCCAGCCGCGCCTCGGCCTTGTCGATCTTGGCGGCATAGGTGACGCCCTCGTCCGGCTGGGCCACCGCCGGATGCAGGGCGATATCGTCCAGCACCTCGACCATCAGTTCCGCGCCCGCCAGCGCCAGTTCGGCGGTCAGCGCGCCGGCGGTCTTGTCCTCGATCGGCGTCACATGCTTGGCCCGCATCGGCCCGGTGTCGAGGCCCGCTTCCATGTCCATGATGGTGACGCCGGTGACATTGTCGCCGGCCAGGATCGCGCGCTGGATCGGCGCCGCCCCCCGCCAGCGCGGCAGCAGCGATGCGTGAATGTTCATGCAGCCATGGCGCGGCGCGTCGAGGATCGCCCGCGGCAGGATCAGGCCATAGGCGGCGACCACCGCGACATCGGCATTCCACGCGGCGAATTCGGCCTGAACCTCTGCGTCTTTCAGCGACAGGGGCGTGCGCACCGGCACGCCCATCGCCTCGGCCCTTTCCTGCACCGGCGACGCGCGCAGCGCCTTGCCGCGCCCGGCGGGGCGGGGCGGCTGGCTGTAGGCCGCGACGATGTCATGCCCGCCCTTGGCCAGTTGTTCCAGCCCCGGCACCGCGAAATCCGGCGTTCCCATGTAAATGATGCGCATGAGGATATTCCAAACCCCTTGTGTCCACGACTTGCAAGCCCTTATCTCCTTGCATGGCCTCTCCTGAAATCGACGCGCTGACGCAAGCGCTCTCCCGCCTGCCGGGCCTTGGCCCCCGTTCGGCGCGGCGCGCGGTGCTGCACCTCATCAAGAAGCGGGAAAGCGCGCTCGACCCGCTGTTGCGCGCGCTCGCAGCGGTGAATGACCGGCTGGTCACCTGCCATGTCTGCGGCAACGTCGATACCCTCGACCCTTGCGCCATCTGCGCCGATCCGCGCCGCGACGCGCGGGCGCTGTGCGTGGTGGAGGATGTCGCAGACCTGTGGGCGCTGGACAGGTCGCGGCTCTTTCCCGGTCGCTTCCATGTGCTGGGCGGGCGCTTGTCCGCGCTCGAAGGCGTGCGGCCGCAGGACCTTGCCATCGATTCGCTGGTCGCACGGGTGGCGGCGGGCGGCATCGACGAAGTGGTGCTGGCGATGAACGCGACGCTGGAGGGGCAGACCACCGCCCATTATCTTGCCGAACGGCTGGAGGCGTTCCCCGTGCGCCTGACCCAGCTCGCCCATGGCATGCCGGTCGGCGGCGAACTGGACTATCTGGACGAAGGCACGCTGGCACAGGCGCTGCGGGCGCGCAGGCCGGTGGGGTAGGGGCATCGCGGCTGCGCCACCGCAAGCTTGAAATCCCCGGCATTTCCGCTTATTTTGCGGCAATGGCCATTCTTCCCATCCTCGAAACGCCGGACCCCCGGCTGCGCACCATCTCGACCCCGGTCGAAGCGATCGACGCCGATTTGCAGCGGCTGATCGATGACATGTTCGACACCATGTACGACGCGCCCGGCATCGGCCTCGCCGCGATCCAGGTCGGCGTGCCCAAGCGGGTGCTGGTCATCGACCTTCAGGAACCCGAATCGGACGATGAAGACGCCAAGCCGGTCCGAAAGCCGCGGGTGTTCATCAATCCGCAGATACTGTCCGGCTCGGACGAGCTTTCGGTCTATCAGGAAGGCTGCCTGTCGGTTCCCGAACAATATGCCGAGGTCGAACGGCCCGCGTCGGTCCGCGCAAGCTGGATGGATCGTGAAGGCCGCATCCATGAAGAACAGCTGGACGGCCTGCTCGCCACCTGTCTCCAGCATGAGATGGATCATCTGGAAGGCATATTGTTCATCGATCATCTCTCGCGCCTCAAGCGCGACATGCTGCTCAAGAAGCTGGTGAAAGCACGCAAGGCCGCCTGAGGCTCTTCACGGCATCGGCGTGCGGAGCGCCGTGCGAATGATCGGCAACCGTTCGGGCCGAGCTCAGCCAAAGCCTTGTCCTGAGCGGCGCGAAGGCGCTTCGCCTTCGGCCCCGCACAGCGCTTCGACCTGGCCATCGGATCGGGCTCGGTGCGCTAGCCGCTTGCCCTTGCCATCGCGCGACGCTTAAGAAGGCTGTCCATGCGTCTTCCCGGACCTTCCGAAGCCTTCGTCCTGTTCGACGATGCGCGCACGCGTGCGCCTGCGGCGTCGCGGCTCTACCGCGACCCGGTGGATGAGATCGTCGCGCATCGGCTGACCGAGGTTCAGCCCGCGCTCGACCGCGTGGCCGATGCGCTCGAATCGGGTTTCCATGTCGCGGGCTATATGAGCTATGAGGCCGCCTTCGCGCTGGAGGACCGGCTGGCGCCGCTCGCCGCCCGTGTCGACCGTACCGATCTTGCCGCCACGCCGCTATTGTGGTTCGGCCTGTTCGAAGGCTTTCGCAAGATCGCGCCGGATGCGGTCGCATCGCTGCTGCCGGCCCCCGATGGCTGCGGCGTGGGCATGCTGCGCCCGCTGATCGACGAGGCCGCCTACCAGGCGGCCTTCGCGCGGGCGCAGGCGCTGATCGGGGCGGGCGACGTCTATCAGGTGAACCTCACCTTCCCGTGCGAACTGCCCTTTGCCGGCGATCCGATGGCGCTTTACGCCGCCGCCCGCCCGCGCGCGAAGGCCGGCTATGGCGGGGTGGTGCGGACCGGGTGGCAGACGCTGCTGTCCTTTTCGCCCGAACTGTTCTTCACGCTGGTTCGCGGCCAACTCACCGCCCGGCCGATGAAGGGCACCGCGCCGCGCGAGCCGGATGAAGCCGCCGACATCGCCGCCGCCCGCCATCTGGAGGAAGACCCCAAGCAGCGCGCCGAAAATCTGATGATCGTCGACCTGCTCCGCAACGATCTTTCGCGCGTGTCGCGCGCGGGCAGCGTCACCGTGCCCGAACTGTTCCGCATCGAAACCTTTCCCACCGTGCACCAGATGGTTTCCACCGTGCGCGGGCGGGTCCTGCCGGGCCTCGGCGCGGTCGATGTGCTGCGAACGCTGTTTCCCTGCGGCTCGATCACCGGCGCGCCCAAGGTGCGGGCGATGGAAGTGATCGAAGCGCTGGAACCCCATCCGCGCGGTCCCTATACCGGGACGATGGGCTGGATGGATCCCGACGGCGACGCCGCCTTCAATGTTGCTATCCGCACCATTTGCGTTGAAGAAGGCGCAAGTCTGGGGCGCATTGGCCTTGGATCGGGTATCGTCGCGGATTCGGACGGCGCGTCCGAATGGGCCGAATGCCTTGCCAAGGGCAGGTTCCTGACGGGCCTGTAAAGATAATGCCTGCGGGCTTGGATGGAGACGTGATGCCGCTGGCCGATGGACGGTTCGACCTTCTGGAAACCATGGCCTTCGATCCGGTCGAAGGCATTCTCATGCTGGACCTGCACCTGGAACGGCTCAAGGCCAGCGCCGATGCGCTCGGATTTTCCTTCGATCGCCATGGCGTGCGCAACGAGCTTCAGGCCGCAACCTTCCGCCTGGGCAGCCGCAGCCGCCTGCGCCTGCTCATCTCGCGCGGCGGGGCGATGGCCATCGAGGTACGCGACCATCGCACCTGGCCAGAAGCGATCATGCAGCTTGCCGTCGTGCCCCGCAACGCGCCGGCGGACGATCCGCGCCTCGCCCACAAGACCACCGACCGCTCGCTCTATCGCGACGCGCTCCGGCGCGGCGGCACCTATGAAGTGCTGATGATGGATGACAAGGGCTATCTGACCGAAGGCTGTTTCTCGACGCTCTTCGTCGAACGCGGCGACAAGCTGGTGACGCCGCCCTTGTCGCGCGGGCTGTTGCCGGGGGTGCTGCGCCGCAACCTGATCGCCATGGGCGAAGCGGTCGAAGATGACCTCAAGCGGCACGATCTGGAACGGGGCTTCTTCATCGGCAATGCCGCGCGCGGCATGGTGGCGGCGACGCTCAAGCGGTAAGCCAGGGGGCGCCCGCAGCCCGTGGGCGGCGGGGGCCGGCGCTGCGTCGGCGTCGTCAAAGCCGGTTCGGCCCAACTGGCGGTTGCCGTTTGCGCCTTTGCGTTTTAAGGACCGCCCCGCCGCATGCTGTAGCGGCATCGGGGATATAAGCAGAAAGAATGTTGCCATGAGCCAGACGTCCGCCGCCTTGGGCCGCATCCAGCCTTCCGCCACGCTGGCGATGAGCGCGCGCGTGAATGCCCTCAAAGCGCAGGGCGTGGATGTCATCGGCCTGTCGGCCGGGGAGCCTGATTTCGACACGCCCGATTTCGTCAAGGAAGCCGGGATCGCCGCGATTCGCAACAACCAGACGCGCTATACCGACGTCGACGGCACCGCCGACGTCAAGGAAGCGGTCGCCTTCAAGTTCAAGCGCGACAACGGCCTCGTCTATGCGCGCAGCCAGATCAGTGTGAATTCGGGCGGCAAGCACACCTTGTTCAACGCGCTGGTCGCCACCATCGACGTGGGCGACGAAGTCATCATTCCCGCGCCCTATTGGGTCAGCTATCCCGACATCGTCAATTTCGCCGGCGGCACCCCGGTCTTTATCGAAGGGCCGGCCGCGCAGGGGTACAAGATCACCGCCGCCCAGCTCGAAGCCGCGATCACCCCGCGCACCAAGTGGCTGATGCTGAACTCGCCGTCCAACCCTTCGGGCGCGGCCTATTCGGCGACGGAACTCAAGGAACTGGCCGACGTGCTGCTGCGTCATCCCCATGTCCTCGTCATGACCGACGATATGTATGAGCATGTCTGGTACGCGCCCACGCCCTTCGCGACCATCGCCCAGGCCTGCCCGGACCTGTATGACCGTACCCTGACGGTCAACGGCTGTTCCAAGGCCTTTTCGATGACCGGCTGGCGGATCGGCTTTGCCGGCGGCCCCGAATGGCTGATCAAGGCGATGGGCAAGCTCCAGTCGCAATCGACATCCAACCCCTGTTCGATCAGCCAGGCCGCCGCCGCCGCCGCGCTGACCGGGCCGCAGGATTTCCTCGAAGATCGCAACGCCGCTTTCAAGAAGCGCCGCGACATGGTGGTGGCGATGCTGAATGACGCGCCGGGCCTCGACTGCCCGACGCCCGAAGGCGCCTTCTACGTCTATCCCGACGCCAGCGGCCTCATCGGCCGCACCACGCCCAAGGGTGTAAAGATCGACAGCGACGAAGCGCTGATCGGCTATTTCCTCGACGAAGCCAAGGTCGCTGCCGTCCACGGCGCCGCTTTCGGCCTCTCGCCGGCCTTCCGCATCAGCTACGCCACGTCGGACGAGCTGCTGAAAAAGGCCTGCACCCGGATTCAAGAGGCCTGCGCCGCGTTGAAATAGGCAAGGCTGCCGGCTCGATCCACGCAAAAAGCGAAACGGTATCTTTCGATCCGCGCCGTCTTGCGGATGGCGCGGATCGGCTTATATCCCGTTTCATAAAGAAACTTAAAATGGGCCTGCTTCGGTTCGCCGCCTGATTGATGCGCCTGATCCCGCTATTGTGCCGGCGGTCACAGCATTCAGCCGGCGGCAAGGCGTATCGGGCTAGCGCGTCGGTCAAGAGGGCCGGACACAGATAATGGAAGGCAAGGCCATGTTGGCATTTTTGAGATCGGACCTGTTCCTGCGCTTCCTCGGCGGCTTCGTGATCGGCACGGTCGGCGTGGTCGCGCTCAACAATGGCGAAGAGCCTGCGGCGCTGACCCGCTCGGCCGTTGCCGCGCCCGCGCCGGTGCAGGCGCTGGCCCCGGTCGATGCGACGCTCTGACGCCATCGTCCTTGCGCTGCTGGCGGGGCTGGGCCTCGCCTCGCCGCTCCATGCCGAACGCGTCGTCCTTGCCCCCGCCGCCAGCGTCGACGCGCCTGCCAGCCGCCGCCTCGATACCGCGATCTTCGCGGGCGGCTGCTATTGGGGCGTCGAGGGCGTCTTCGCCCATGTAAAGGGCGTCCACCTCGTCAGATCGGGCTTTGCCGGCGGTCCCGGGGGCCGCAAGGTCGATTATGAGGCGGTCAGCGGCGGCGACACCGGCTTTGCCGAAGCGGTGTGCGTCACCTATGATCCCAGGGTCGTCAGCTACGCCACGCTGCTGCGCATCTTCTTTTCCGTGATCGCCGACCCGACGACGCTCAACCATCAGGGTCCCGACCACGGCACCCAGTATCGCAGCGCGCTGTTCCCGCTCGATGCCGGCCAGGACAAGGCCGCGCGCGCCTATCTGAAGCAACTGGACGAAGCCCGGCTTTGGACCGCCCCCGTCGTCACGCGGGTCGAACGCTTCACCGGCTTCCAGGACGCCGACGCCTTTCACCAGGATTTCATGCGCAAGAACCCGCGCCATCCCTATATATCGCGCTGGGACGCGCCCAAGCTCGCCGCCTTCAGGTCGCTCTTCCCGGCGCTGTATCGCGCCAGGCCTGCGCCCTGAACGGCTAGACCCGGTCCGCCTGCACCACCGTATCCAGCCCGCGCAACGCCGACAATATCCGCATCAGGTGCGCGGCGTCGGCGACCTCCAGGTCGATGATATCGGTGTGGAACGGCCCTTCGCGGTTGACCAGTTGCAGGTTGAGGATGTTGGCCTTGGTCGCGCCGAAGATATTGGCGACCGCGGCCAGCGCGCCCGGCTGGTTCTTGACGATGACCGACAGGCGCGCCGCGCCGCCCTTCGCCCCTGAATCCCACGACAGGTCGATCCAGTCGTCGTCCTGCCCGGTTTCGAGCGATCGGCAATCGATGGTGTGGACCTCGATCGGGTCGCCGGTGCGGCGGATGCCGACGATCCTGTCGCCCGGCACCGGATGGCAGCAATCGCCCAGGCGAAAGGCGATGCCCGGCGTCAGGCCGCGAATCGACACCGGCGCATGCTGGCGCGGATGCGCTTCCTCCATGCCCTCGGCCGTGGTCGATCCGGGGATCAGCGCTTCGAGCACTTCGGAATCGAGCAGCCGGTGCGTCGCGATCGCGATCATCAGCGCGGCGCGATCTTCCAGCCGCAGCCGCTTCAACGCGGCCTTGATCGCCTTGTCGCCCAGCTCGGCGGCTAGGTCCCTGGGCAGGCGGCCGACAATCTCCTCATAGAGCTTGGAGCCCATCGCCACCAGCTCGTCGCGCTGCTTGTGGCGGATATAGCGGCGGATCGCGGCGCGCGCCTTGCCGGTGATGACGAAGGTCAGCCAGCCGGGCTGCGGTTCCTGCCCGTCGGATTTGAGGATCTCGACCTGATCGCCATTGTCGAGCGCGGTGCGCAGCGGCACGACCCGGCCGTTGACCTTGGCCCCGACCGTCTGGTTGCCCAGCGTCGTGTGGACGGCATAGGCGAAATCGACCGGGGTCGACCCCTTGGGCAACTGGTGCAGCTCGCCCTTGGGCGAAAAGGCGAAGATGCGGTCCTGGTACATCGCCATGCGGGTATGTTCGAGCAGCTCGTCGGCGTCCTGGGTCTGCTCCAATATTTCCACCAGGTCGCGCAGCCAGGGCGCCTGATGATCGTCTGAATCGCTTTTCTGCTTGTACGCCCAATGCGCCGCCAGCCCGAATTCGCTGTGATGATGCATCTCGCGGCTGCGAATCTGCACTTCGATCCGGGCATTTTCATTGTGGATGACGGTCGTGTGCAGCGAACGATAGCCGTTGCGCTTGGGGGTGGAGATATAATCCTTGAAGCGGCCGGGGACCATTTTGTAGGTCTGGTGGATGATGCCGAGCGCGCGGTAGCAATCCTCGGTCGTCTCGGTAATGACGCGAAAGGCGATGACGTCGGTCAGCTGCTCGAAGCTGATGTGCCGCTCCTGCATCTTCTTCCAGATCGAATAGGGATGCTTCTCCCGACCCGACACGGTCACGCTCAGGTTCGATTGGCCCAGCAGCAGCTGAAGCTGCGCGCCGATGCGATCGACCTTGTCGTGGCCGCCTTCCTTCAGCTGTTCCAGCCGCCGGGTGATGCTGCCATAGGCTTCCGGTTCCAGCTCGCGAAAGGCCAGCAGCTGCATCTCGCGCATGAAATCATACATGCCGATCCGCTCGGCGAGCGGGGCATAGATGTCCATCGTCTCCCTGGCGATGCGCCGCCGCTTGCCTTCATTCTTGATGAAGTGGAGCGTGCGCATATTGTGCAGCCGGTCGGCGAGCTTGACCAGCAGCACGCGGATATCGTCCGACATCGCCAGCAGGAACTTGCGCAGATTTTCCGCCGCGCGCTCGTTTTCCGACTGCGCCTCGATCTTGCTGAGCTTGGTCACCCCGTCGACCAGCCGCGCGACATCGCTGCCGAACGCCGCCTCGATCTCCTCGTAGGTGACCAGCGTATCCTCGATCGTATCGTGCAACAGCGCGGTGACGATGGTGTGGTCGTCCAGGTACAGGTCGGTCAGGATGCCCGCCACCTCGATCGGATGGCTGAAATAGGGGTCGCCGCTCGCGCGCTTCTGGCCGCCATGCTTCTGCACCGAAAACACATAGGCGCGGTTGATCATCGCCTCGTCGGCCTGGGGGTCGTAGCGCTTTACCCGCTCGACGAGTTCATACTGGCGTAACATCGTGTTTCCGATTGTGTGGGAAGCGGCGATCCGCGCAAGAAAAAAATCCAAGAAAAGCGCGGTTGCGGTCTGGCCGTGCCGTGTCGATTGCACTTTTGCAACCCTCTCCACAATAGGCTATGATCAACGCCCAATGAGTCATAATTTCGCCCAGGATCTTGAACATTGCGCACTGCCGGGTGCGCTTGAGGCGATGGGAGAACGCTGGTCGTTCATGATTCTGCGCAGCGCGATTTCGGGCGTGCGCCATTTCGAAGAGTTTCAGGCCACTCTGGGCATCGCGCGCAACATTCTGGCCAACCGCCTCGCCCGGCTGGTCGAAAATGGCATCATGGTGCGCCAACCGATGCTGTGCGACCGGCGCAAGGTCGAATATCTGATGACCGCGAAGGGCGAGGATCTGGTGCCGGCGATGATAGCGCTGCGCCAGTGGGGCGAAAAATGGGGCAGCGGCGCGCCCTGCACGCCGATCCTTGCCGATCGCCGCGATGGCAAGCCGATCCGGCAGATCTGCATCCTGTCGCATGATGGCCGCTCGCTGGGGCTGGGCGACATCGCCTGGCTGTCGGTCGATGAAATGCGGCCGGTTTCGTGCGACGCTGAACATCAAGGCGCGCCCCCAGAGCCGGCCGCTGCCTGATCGGGCCGCGGGGCGCGGCTTTCCGCCTGAAATCAAACATCTCAGATTGAAGACGATGGCCGCCAATCCCTTCCAGCCGCAGCCTTTTTTCGCGGACAAGAATCGCGCCTTCTGGAATTTGCAGTCGCTCGGCTGGGCCGGCGCCTTCCTGTTGCGCGGATCGTCGACCATCGCCAACGGCCAGCCGCTCTCGTCGCTCATCCCGGTCCTGATTTCCACGGTCACCGGCTATTCTGTGACGCTGTTGCTCGCGGTCATGTTCCGCTGGCTGCTCAAGCAACAGCCGCTCGTCACCTGGGGCGTGTCGATCGTGATGGTGATGGTCGCGGCGGGGTTGTGCGCCTTCATCGACGCCTGGGTGTTCTCCACCCAGAACCGGTCGAACGAAATGGTCGGGCTGCAACTGTTCCTGGGCGCTTTCTACCTCAACATGACGCTGCTTGGCGCATGGTCGGCGCTCTATTATGCGATCAATTTCTACCTGACGGTGGAGGAACAGGCCGACCAGTTGCTGCGCCTGGAAAATCAGGCGTCGAGCGCGCAGCTGGCGATGCTGCGCTATCAGCTCAATCCCCATTTCCTGTTCAACACGCTCAACAGCATTTCGACGCTGGTGCTGCTCAAGCAGACCGACCGGGCGAACCAGATGCTCTCGCGCCTGTCATCCTTCCTGCGCTATACCCTCATCAACGAGCCGACGGCGCAGGTGACGATCGAACAGGAGATCGAGACGCTCAAACTCTATCTGGATATCGAAAAGATGCGGTTCGAGGATCGGTTGCGTCCGGTCTTCACCATCGACCCGGCGGTGGCGAAGGCGCGACTGCCCTCGTTGCTGCTGCAACCGCTGGTCGAAAATGCCATCAAATATGCGGTGACGCCCAAGGAGGATGGCGCGGAAATCATGGTCGTGGCGCAGCCTGCCGGTGAAAATGTCCGGATCATCGTATCGGACACCGGGCCGGGATTGAATGATGCGGGCGTTAGGCCGACCAACCCTGACAGCGTGAGCACGGGCGTGGGGCTGGCGAACATTCGCGACAGGCTGTTTCAGGCCTTCGGGGAACGTCAAAGCTTCGATGCGCGTTCCACGCCCGGCGGCTTTTCGGTCACGATCGAAATGCCGCTCAACATCGATGAACCAGCGAAAGTCGCCGCATGACCATAAGAACGATCCTCGTCGATGACGAAAGCCTTGCCACGCAGGGACTTATGCTTCGTCTCGAACGTCATGAGGATGTGGAGATCGTCGAAATCTGCACCAACGGCCGCGAAGCTATCCGCGCGGTCAAGACGCACAAGCCCGATCTTGTGTTCCTCGACATCCAGATGCCCGGCTTTGACGGCTTTTCGGTCGTGCAGGGGATGATGGAGATCGAGCCGCCGCTGTTCATCTTCGTCACCGCCTATATGGATCATGCGATCCGCGCGTTCGAAGCGCAGGCGGTCGACTATCTGCTCAAGCCCGTGGACGAGGATCGCCTTGCCGACGCGCTAGACCGGGTGCGTCTGCGGCTGTCGGAAAAGAAGCAGGTGCAGGAGGCCGAGCGGCTGCGCGAAGTGCTGGCCGAGGTCGCTCCGCAGGCGATGAGCGATTTCGTCTCGGACGATGACCAGCCGGCGTCGAACCGCTTCGAAAAGCTCATCAATATCAAGGATCGCGGCCAGATTTTCCGGGTCGACGTCGATTCGATCGAACGGATCGACGCGGCGGGCGATTACATGTGCATCTATACCGCCGATAATTCGCTGATCCTGCGCGAAACCATGAAGGATCTCGAAAAGCGCCTCGATCCGCGCAATTTCCAGCGGGTCCATCGCTCGACCATCGTCAACCTCAGCCAGGTCCGGCAGGTCAAGCCCCACACCAACGGCGAATGTTTCCTGGTGCTCGAAAGCGGCGCCCAGGTGAAGGTCAGCCGCTCCTATCGCGACGTGGTCGCCCGCTTCGTCCACTGATCGCCAGCGGCAGGGCGATGGAGCTGTTCGGCCACCCCTTCTCGTCCTATTGTCAAAAGGCGCTTGTCGCGCTGTACGAAAACGACGTCGCCTTCGACTTTCGAATGCTCTCGCCCGACGCTCCAGGCAATGGCGCGCGCCTGGCGGCGCTCTGGCCGATCGGCAAATTCCCGGTTCTGGTCGATGCCGGTCGCACCGTGGTGGAAGCGAGCATCATCGTCGAGCATCTGCATATCCATCGTCCGGGACCGGTCCGGTTGCTTCCTGACGATCCCGCCGCCGCGCTCGACGTGCGGATGCTCGACCGCTTCTTCGACAATTATGTCGCGACCCCGCAACAGAAGATCGTCTTCGACGCCCTGCGGCCTGAAGGGTGCAAGGACGCGGCGGGCGTCGCCGATGCCCACGCGATGCTGGAAAAGGCGTATCTGTGGGCCAACGCGCATATGGCCGGGCGGTCATGGGCGGCGGGGGACGCTTTCACGCTCGCCGACTGTTCCGCCGCGCCGCACCTCTTCTACGCGCACTGGACCCACGCCATCCCGGCGGCGCTGGGCGACCTGCACGCCTATCGCCGACGCCTGATGGCGCGGCCCTCCTTCGCGCGGGCGATGGATGAGGCGCGGCCCTGGCGATCCTATTTCCCGCTCGGCGCGATCGGGGACGATTGAACGCGCCCGTGAATGCGCCTGCCGCTGTCTACACACAGGGACGCTGCTAGACCGGCAGCAGCCGATAGCGGGAAGCGTAATTTTATGTCGAAGGCGTGATGTTAAACAATCGAACGAGCGTGAAAAGTGCGAAGTTAAGCTTCACCTGAACACCCATTGCCGTTGCAGCACGAACACCGCCGCCGGCGTCACGAACAGCATCGCCGGGATGGGCGACCATTCGGGCCACCCCATCCAGGTCACCGTCAGCCCGACCCACAGCGCGTTCAGCGCATAGCTGACCAGCGACACCAGGACGAAGCGAAAGCCCCGCGCGCCATGTCCGTCGCTCGCCCGGTGACCGCGAAAGGTGAAGGCGTTGTGCAGCACATAGCCCAGCGCGACGGCCGCGAGATAGCCGGCGAAATTGGCGATCTGGGGATGAATTCTCACGATCGCGGCCAGGCTCCAGTAGATCGCGGCCTGGCACGCGGTGACGGTAAGGCCCGTCACTCCGTAGCGGACGATCTGCCAGAACAATGCACGGCGTTCGGATGAAACTGTGCCGATGATGGTCGTTGCCCCCGTTGCGCTTTGCCCCCGCTCGTTTAGGGGCGGGTCATGGACTTGAAAAGGGATGCCTTGCGCGATCGGGCACTACGCGCCTTCCATGAACAGTCGGTCTTTGCGGACCGCCACTGGAAATGGCTGATCTTCCTGTTCTGGATCGCCACCGCCGCCTGGCTCCTGACCGCGCGCTGGCCGTCGGTCGAATGGTTCGTGCTGTCGGACACCGACGACAATATGCGCTATCTTCAGGTCCGGGACTGGCTGGCGGGGCAGGGCTGGTTCGACCTGCGGCAATATCGGCTCGATCCGCCGGGCGGCGCGGACATCCACTGGTCGCGCCTCGTCGACCTGCCGCTCGCCGGATTGATGCTGTTCTTCCGCGCCTTCGCCGAAACGGGCCTCGCCGATCGCCTCGCCTGCGGCATCGCGCCGCTGCTGCCGCTGTTGCTGCTGATGTTGGGCCTGGGCTTTGTCGGCCGGCGGCTCGCGGGACCGCACGGCTGGATCGTGGCGGCGGCCGCGCCGCTCGCGGCGCAGATGGGCCTTGGCATGTTCGCGCCGATGCGGATCGACCACCATGGCTGGCAGCTTGCGCTGACGGTGACGATGCTGGCGGGGCTGGTCGATCGCAACTGGCTGCGCGGCGGCGTGATCGCCGGCGTGTCGAGCGCGCTATCGGTGGCGATCGGCATGGAAATGATTGTCTATCTTGCCGCCGCCGGCGCGCTGGTCGCGCTGCGCTGGGTGTTCAAGGAAGGCGCTGCGCGGCGAATGCTGCCCTATGCGATCAGCCTGGGCGGTGCGAGCGCGCTGCTGTTCGTCCTGTTCGCCAGCAACGCCAATCGCCTGCCGGTATGCGATGCGCTCTCGCCGGTCTGGGTCGCGGTGTTTTCGGCGGCCTCCGCCGGCATGGTGCTGCTGGCGCTGTTGCCGTTGCGCCGCTGGCCGGCGCGATTGGGCGCGGGCGTGCTCGTCGGTGGTGCCGTCGCCGCATTCTTCTGGCTCAACTGGCCGCAATGCCTGACCCCCTATCAGATATCCCCCGAGTTGCAGCGCCTGTGGCTCGCCAATATCCGCGAGGCCAAGTCGATCACCGCGCAGGCGCGGAGCCTGGTGGTGCCGCTGATGGCGCTGCCGGTCGCCGGGCTGGCGGGCCTGGTCTGGGGGCTGTGGCGCGCGCGGCGCGACAGCGAGATGCTGTGGGCGTGGGCGACGGTGGGGCTGATGATGCTCTTTGCGACGGCGCTGCTGTTCTGGCAGTTGCGGGCAGGGCCGGCGGCGCAGCTGCTGGCCATTCCCGCCGCCGCCTTCGCGGTGCATCGGGCGATCGTCGCGGCCCTGCGTGGCCGCCCGGCGGGGATCACGGCCGCGCTGCTGGCGATCGTGATATTGTGCGCTTATCCGCTCTATCCCCCGGCCAGCCGACTGGTGGCGCGGATCGGCGGCGCGCCGGTCGCGCCCGCCAAGCCCGCCGTCACCAGCCGTCGCGAAGCGATCCGCAAGGCCAATGGCCGCTGTCGCACCCTGCCTGCGCTGGCCGTTCTGGACCAGCTGCCGCCCGCGACCATCTTCACGATGGTGGATCTGGGGCCGCGCCTGATCGCGACCACGCATCATCGCGCGATCGCCGGTCCCTATCATCGCAACGGCAAGGCCATTCTGGACATCCACAAGGCGTTCGACGGCCCCGCGGACGGCTTCCGCGCGGTGGCCGCGCGGCATGGCGCGACGCTGCTGCTGATCTGTCCCGATTTCCCCGAGGGCACGATCTACCAGTCTCGCAGCCCCGGCGGCCTGTATGCGGCGCTGATGCGCGGCCAGGTGCCCGACTGGCTGAAGCCTGTCCGCCTGAATACCGGGCTGACGCTGCCCTACCAGCTGTATCGAATCGAATATTCAGCGCCGCGCGGCGAAAAAGTCGCGGAGCAGCGCTGACGCTTCCACTTCGGCAATGCCGCCATAGATTTCCGGACGGTGCAGGCATTGCGGCCGGGCAAAGACTCGCGCGCCCTGTTCGATGCCACCGCCCTTGGGATCGGACAGCGCATAATAGACACGCGCGATCCGGGCATGGGAAATGGCCCCCGCACACATGGCGCACGGCTCCAGCGTCACCCAAAGATCACAGCCGGTCAGCCGGAAGTCGGACAGGTGCCGGGCGGCAGCGCGAATCGCAACGATCTCGGCATGTGCCGTGGGGTCGCTGTCGCGCCGGTTGCGATTCTCGCCCTCGCCGATGACGTGTCCGTCCCGCGTCACCACCGCGCCGATCGGTACTTCGCCGGCGATGGCCGCCTCGCGCGCCAGGTCTAGCGCGCGACGCATCGGATCGGGCAGGGGAAAGGGGCTGGCCATCGCCATCGCGCCTACACGAGCGGCGAGCGCGACGAAAGGCACAAGCCCGCCTGTTCAGGGCTTGCGTACGTCCACTGTCGGCACTTCGACGGTTTCGTTGCGGGTGCCCACCTCTATTCTGGCGACATCGGCTTCGGGCAGCGAGCCTCGCTTGATCGCGACCTCGGGCAGGCTGCCGCCGCGCAACTGGACGAGGCCGAGGGCCAGCGCGCCCGCAATGAGGATGAGCAGGACGACCAGAAGGCCGCTCACGAACTTCAGCATGATGTCCTCCGGGTTAGAAAGCTGGTAGCAGAACGAGCCTGCGCGGAAATGGTTGCGCTTGCGCACCGATTTCCCGTGGTCGGCGGAGCAGCGCGGGTTGACGGACGGTGGCTTTGCCGCTATCCGCGCCGCTTTCCGACCGAACCCGAAATACAAGGTTGATTGATATGTCGCGCATCTGCGAACTGACCGGCAAGGGCCGCCAGGTGGGTCACAATGTGTCCCACGCCAATAACAAGACCAAGCGGGTGTTCCTGCCCAATCTGCAGAATGTCACGCTGATGTCCGAGGCGCTGGAAACCGGCGTTAAGCTGCGCGTGTCGACCCATGGCCTGCGCTCGGTCGAGCATAATGGCGGCCTCGACAACTGGCTGCTCAAGACCGACGACGACAAGCTGTCGCTCAAGGCGCGTCGCCTCAAGCGCGACATCCGCAAGAAGCAGTCGGCGACCGTCGCCGCCTGAGTCGCGCCATCGGGTGAGATTTACAAGGAGCGGCTCGGAAACGGGCCGCTTTTTTGCGTCATTCGATCAGGTCATCATCCAGCGCGAATTTGAGCAGCAGCGTTCGCTGGAAAAATTCGTGGTTATCGTCGGATATGATCCAGAGCGTGCGCTGCCCGTTCGACTCTCGGCCCAGTGCAATCCCTTCGAAATTATCGGCCAGCAGCGGCGGCGCGAGCCGGGCGAGAGTCCTCGTCAACAGCCGGTCGCCCGCCTCCGGCCGCTCGGGCAGCGCAACGATGGCGATGGTCGCCGTGAACAGCTCCGACAAAGTCAGGCGGCGGTTGAGCACCAGCACATGGCGCTCGTCCAGCGCAACCGCATCGGTGGGCCGATAGCCCTGCGGCGGAACATAGCCCAGCGGGATCGGGGCGGCGGTCGACGCTTCGGCCGGATCGCCGGGGAACAGCAGCGCCTGATGCGCGCCCTGTCGGGTCATCGCCATTTCGGCGATCGCGAGGAAGCGGCCGTCCGGCAGGCGGACAAGTGATTCGATCGACCCCGTCTTCGGCCAGGCCTTGACCTGCGGCCACACACGGCAGGCCTCGACGCGGGCAAAACCGGGGGCATAGCGGCAGATGCGCTGCTGCAACTCAAAGCCGACCCAGTAGCGATCGGTCATCGGATCATGCGTCAGGCTTTCCGAATCCCACCACCACCATTGTTTGTCGCGCTCGTCCGGCCGGATCGGCAGCGGCGCGATGAAGGCGCGGCGCAGATCCCCCTGACGCAAGCCAAAGCCCATCAACATGCCCGAATCGCTCAGCGCCATGACCCGATCGCCACTGTCGACCAGCAGCGCCGACAGGCCGCCAAAGGCGCGGTTGTCGCTTCGCAGTTCCCAGCCGCCAAGATAGGTCAGCGCGCCCACGCGGCGCAGCGCGGGTCCGCTGGCGCGCAGCGGCAACGGTCGGGCCGCGACCAGCAGGGTGCCGGGGCGAACGGCCAGGGGCTTATGCTTGTCGGGCGCGGGCAGCAGTGCGACGGCAAGAGCAAGGATGGTGAGGACGCGGCGCATCGGCGCTGGGCAATAGGCTATTCACGACGCGCTGACACCCCCCTCCACGCGAGCGAGGCAAAAACTGAACGGCGGCTGACACCCATATTCAGGATCAGGTCAATGCGACTCGGGCATATAGGGTGCAATCGATGGATATCCGTCGAGCGATATGATCTGATAGTGCAACTGTGAGGAGCGCCGCCATGAAAACCAAGTTCCTGATCAATATGGGTGCAGCCCTTGCAATGGGTATCGCATCCCTGGCCGCCACGGCTACCCCGGCAATGGCACGCGACGGCTATCACCGTGGCTATGATCGGGGTTACGATCGCGGCGATTATCGTGGCTATCGCGGTGACCGTGGCTATCGCGGTGATCGCTATTATCGCAACAATGGCTATTATCGCGGCGGTGACCGTTATTATCGCAACAGCTATCGTGGCGGCTATCGTTGCCGGGACAACGGCACGGGCGGCACCATCATCGGTGCGATAGCCGGTGGCCTGCTGGGCAATGAGATCGGCAAGGGTTCGGGACGCTACGGTCGTCGCGGTGACGGCACGACCGGCGCGATTGTCGGCGCGGGCGTAGGCGCGCTCGCCGGCCGGGCCATCGATCGCAACTGCTGATCGGCTGGCTGACGAATGGTATCAGGGGCCACCCCGGCGACGGGGTGGTCTTTTTATTGGCCGCCGCCGGTCTGATTCGCGCGATGGCGATCGGCGCGCGCAGCAGCGCTGGCGGCCGGGTTGACCGATCCGTCGACAGGCAAGGCCTCGTCCGCGCGCGTATCCAGCATGGACGCCGCGTCGTTCAGGGCGCTCGCCTCGCTGGCGCTCACGCCCCCCACCCCGTCGGCAGGTTCAGAATCGCAGCCCGCCAGCCATGCCACAGCGGCCAGGGTCATGATTCTTGCCGCTAGCTTCGTCATCGCCCGTTCCTGTCCTCATGGCCCAGCAAAAAGGCCGCCCCGTTCCCGGAGCGGCCCTGTTTCGCAGTCGAATGATCGACCGAAGATTTACATCGCGTTCGCAGCGTTGTTAGCGACGTTTTCAGCAGCGTTGCCGGCGTTTTCAGCAGCATTCATCGCCGCGTTCATCGCGTTGTCAGCGGCGTTAGCAGCGTTTTCGGCCGAGTTTGCAGCTTCGTTCGCGGCATTTTCAGCGCCGCCCGTGCAAGCGGCCAGGCCGAGCGAAGCGGCGAGAACGAGCGAAAGAGCAATGGACTTGGTCATGGAGAACCCCCCTCAGAGAATAAAATAGCGCAGACAACTCTCGGAGAAAAATTCGCCCTCCATTCCGCCTGCGGCCCTGATTCGTAATGCTTTGGCCTGATCAAGGCAATCCCATTCCTGCATTTACGGGCCAATCGCAGCCGGATATGCAACTTGACGTATATAAAGAAAACTTTATATTATGCGGGAATGAGCGCAGCATTGGACATTTTCCGGGCGTTGGGAGACGCAACGCGACTGCGCATCTTCTGTTTGTTGCGGGCGATGGAACTGGCCGTGGGCGAAATTGCCCAGGTGGTCGGACAGAGCCAGCCGCGCGTGTCCCGCCATGTTCGCATCCTGGCGGAAGCGGGCCTGGTCGAGCGGCGCAAGGAGGGCAATTGGGTATTTCTGCGCATCGGACGGGGTGATGCTGCCATGGCGCTGCTGGCCCTGTTCGATCGGCTGGCGCTATCGGAAAACGACGCTCTGTGGCAGGCGGCCGATCTTGCCCGGCTGGCGGCGGTGCGCGATGACCGGGCGCGAGCGGCGGATGCCTATTTTGCCGATCATGCCGAACATTGGGATGCGATCCGGTCGCTGCACGTTGCCGAGGCGGAAGTAGAGGCGGCGATGCGCGCGATGCTGAATGGCGATCCGATCGGGCGGCTGCTCGACATCGGCACCGGGACCGGGCGCGTGGTCGAACTCTTCGGTGCGCAGGCGCTGTGCGTCACCGCTATCGATCGCAGCCCGGACATGCTTCGACTCGCCCGGGCCAAGCTGCCCGACGATGCGGGGGACCGCTATGCGCTGGTGATCGGCGATTTCATGGACCTGCCCGTGGAAGCGGGAGCTGCCGACACGGTTGTGCTGCATCAGGTGCTCCATTATGCGCAGGCGCCCGAACAGGTCATCGCGGAGGCCGCGCGCGCCTGTGCGTCGGACGGTCGCGTCCTGATCGTGGACTTTGCGCCGCACCAGCGCGAAGAGCTGCGGCTGCGCGACCAACATGCGCGGCTGGGCTTTTCGGACGACCAGATCGAAGGCTGGTTTGGCGCGGCCGGACTCGCGCTTGAACGGGTGGAGACGC
This sequence comes from Sphingobium anseongense, assembly GCF_037725245.1. Classification (NCBI taxonomy): domain Bacteria; kingdom Pseudomonadati; phylum Pseudomonadota; class Alphaproteobacteria; order Sphingomonadales; family Sphingobiaceae; genus Sphingobium; species Sphingobium anseongense. The sequence continues at coordinate 314,924 of NZ_JBBJUL010000003.1, forward strand.
TGCCCGGCCAGGAACTGACGGTGAAATTATGGCTGGGGCGGCGGCGCGCGGACGCGCGGGTCGTGCCCATCGAAGGACGCAAGGCATCATGACGACTCCATCCGCCGAACAGGCACCGCTTTATGCGGATCTTGCCGGCGACCTCAATGTCAGTTTCGAATTCTTCCCGCCCAAGAGCGAGAAGATGGAAGCGCAACTGTGGTCGGCGATCGAAACGCTGACGCCGCTGGCGCCCAAATTCGTGTCGGTCACCTATGGCGCGGGCGGATCGACCCGTGAACGCACCCATAATACGGTGGCGCGGATCGCGCGGGAAACGCCGCTCGCCGCAGCCGCGCACCTGACCTGCGTCGCGGCCAGCAAGGCCGAAATCGACGAGGTTGCCGATGCCTATTGGGACGCCGGTGTGCGGCATATCGTCGCGCTGCGCGGTGACCCGCCCGAGGCGGGAACGGCATTCGCCCCGCATCCGCAAGGCTATCGGGGCGCGGCCGAACTGGTCGAAGGCCTGCTCAAGCGGCATCCGTTTGAAATTTCGGTCGCCGCCTATCCCGAAACTCACCCGGACGCCGCCAGCCCGCAAAGCGACATCGACAATCTCAAGCGTAAGCTGGATGCGGGCGCGACCCGCGCGATCACCCAGTTCTTCTTCACGCCCGATGCCTATTTCCGCTTCCGTGACACCGTGGCGGCGGCCGGCATAAGCGCCGACATCGTGCCGGGCATCATGCCGGTCAGCAATTTCGCCGCCGTCCAGCGCATGTCCGCGATGTGCAATACCACGGTGCCCAGCTGGATGGGCCGCCTGTTCGATGGGCTGGACGATCATCCCGCCGCGCGTCAGCTCGTATCGGCGACGCTGGCGGCGGAACTGTGCCGCAACCTCTATATGGGCGGGGTGCGGGACTTTCATTTCTACACGCTCAACCGCGCGGAACTGAGCTATGCGATCTGCCATCTGTTGGGGCTGCGACCGCAGGTGCGCGCGGCCGAACCGGAGAAAACCGCATGACCGCCGAAGAACAGTTCCGCAAGGTCGCCGCCGAAAAGATCATGGTGTTCGACGGCGGCTATGGCACGTCGATCCAGAAATATGGATTGTCGGAGGCCGATTATCGCGGCGATCTCGACCTGCCAAAGGACCAGAAGGGCAATAACGACCTGCTTTGCCTGACCCGGCCCGACATTGTCGAGGCGATCCACACCGCCTATCTCGATGCCGGTGCGGACATGATCGAAACCAACACGTTCAGTTCCACCCGGATCGCGATGGCCGATTATGGCTGCGAGCATCTGGTACGCGACCTCAACATCGCGGCGGCGCGGATCGCGCGCCGATGCTGTGAAGCCGCGACGGCCCGCGATGGTCGCCCGCGCTTCGTCGCCGGGTCGATCGGGCCGACCAACAAGACGCTGTCGATCTCGCCCGACGTCAATGATCCGGCCTTTCGCGAAGTCGACTACGACACGCTCAAGGGCCATTATCGCGAACAGTGCGATGCGCTGATCGAGGGCGGCGTGGATTTCCTGCTGGTCGAAACCTGCTTCGATACGCTCAATGCCAAGGCGGCGGGCATGGCCGCGCGCGAGGCGGAGGAAGCGTCGGGCCGCTCGGTGCCGCTGATGCTCAGTTTCACCATCACCGACATGTCGGGCCGCAATCTGTCGGGGCATACGGTCAATGCCTTCTGGTATTCGCTGCGCCATTTGAAGCCGCTGACCATCGGCGTGAACTGCGCGTTCGGGGCTGACCTGTTGCGGCCTTACTTGAGCGAACTGTCCAAGAACGCCGACACGCTGATCCTGGCCTATCCCAATGCCGGGCTGCCCAACGAGCTGGGGCAGTATGACGAGTTGCCCGAAACGACGGCGAGCCTGATCCGCCAGTGGGTGGACGAAGGGCTGGTCAACATGGTCGGCGGCTGCTGCGGCACGACGCCGGACCATATCGGCGCGGTGGCCAGGGCGCTGGCGGGGGCAAAGCCAAGGGCGGTGCCCGAATTGCCGGTCATGACGAGGCTCGCGGGCCTCGAACCGATGCACATCGCGGCGTAGTCGACAACGTCATCCCGGCGCAGGCCGGGATCTCGTGCCTCTTGGGGCGCACTTCAACACGGGGAGACCCCAGCCTTCGCTGGGGTGACGAATGCAAAAATGACCACCAGCACGCCCACGTCCACCGGCGCCAATTTCGTCAACATCGGCGAGCGCACCAACGTCACCGGCTCCGCCAAGTTCAAGAAGCTGATCATGGCGGGCGACTATGCCGCCGCGATCGAGATCGCGCGCGAGCAGGTGGAAAATGGCGCGCAGATCGTCGACGTCAATATGGACGAAGGGCTGCTCGACGCGGTCGAGGCGATGACCACCTTCCTCAAGCTCATGACGTCGGAGCCGGACATCAGCCGCGTGCCGGTGATGATCGACAGCTCGAAATGGGACGTGATCGAAGCGGGCCTCAAATGCGTGTCGGGCAAGCCGATCGTCAATTCGATCAGCATGAAGGAAGGCGAGGAGGCCTTTCTGTACCACGCCCGCAAATGCATGGCCTATGGCGCGGCGGCGGTCATCATGGCCTTCGACGAGACGGGGCAGGCCGACACCAAGGAGCGCAAGGTCGAGATTTGCGAGCGCGCCTACAAGTTGCTGATGTCCATCGGTTTCCCGCCCGAGGACATCATTTTCGATCCCAATATTTTCGCTGTCGCGACGGGCATCGAAGAGCATGACAATTACGGCGTCGACTTCATCGAGGCCTGCAAGGAAATCAAGCAGCGCTGCCCGCACGTTCATATTTCGGGCGGCCTGTCGAACTTCAGCTTTTCCTTCCGCGGCAACGAGCCCGTGCGCCGCGCGATGCATTCGGTGTTCCTGTACCACGCGATCCCTGCCGGATTAGACATGGCCATCGTCAACGCCGGGCAACTGGACGTCTATGATGCGATCGACCCGGCGCTGCGCCAGGCATGCGAGGACGTGCTGCTCAACAGCGATCCGCAGGCCGGCGAGCGTCTCGTCACGCTGGCCGAAAGCTATCGCGGCACCGACGCCGCGACCGAAAAGGCGGCGCAGGAATGGCGCGGCTGGCCGGTGGCCAAGCGTCTGGAACATGCGCTGGTCAAGGGCATCGACATCTATGTGGTGGAGGATACCGAGGAAGCGCGCCTGACCGCCGACAAGCCGATCCATGTGATCGAAGGGCCGCTGATGGACGGCATGAACGTGGTCGGCGACCTGTTCGGGGCGGGCAAGATGTTCCTGCCCCAGGTGGTCAAGTCCGCCCGCGTGATGAAAAAGGCGGTGGCCCATCTGCTGCCCTTCATCGAGGCGGCGAAAGAACCAGGCGCCAAGGGCAAGGGCAAGATCATCATGGCGACCGTCAAGGGCGACGTGCATGATATCGGCAAGAACATCGTCGGCGTCGTGCTCCAGTGCAACGGGTTCGAGGTGATCGACATGGGCGTGATGGTGTCGTGGCAGGACATCATCAAGGCGGCGAACGAGAATGACGCCGACATGATCGGCCTGTCGGGCCTTATCACGCCGTCGCTGGACGAGATGGTGACGGTGGCCGCCGAAATGCAGCGCGCGAACATGACCATGCCGCTCCTCATCGGCGGCGCGACCACGTCGAAGGTCCATACCGCGCTGCGCATCGACCCGGCCTTTGCCGGGCCGGTCGTGCATGTGCTGGATGCCAGCCGCGCCGTGGGTGTGGCGACGGCGCTGGTCAGCGAGACGCAGAAGACCGATTTCGTGCAAAAGACCAAGGATGACTATGAGCATGTCCGCGTCACTCGCGCCAACAAGGGGCAGAGCGCGCTGGTCAGCCTGGAGGATGCCCGCGCCAACGCCTTCGAGATCGACGAGAGCCTCAAGGCCCCGCGCCCGCGCCTGCCCGGCGTGCATTGCTTCCCCGACTGGGATCTCAAGGACCTGCGCGACTATATCGACTGGACGCCCTTTTTCCGCGCATGGGAACTGGCGGGCAATTATCCCGCCATCCTGGAGGACAAGGTCGTGGGCGAAAGCGCGCGCAGCCTGTTCGCCGACGCACAGGCGATGCTCGACCGCATCATCAACGAAAAATGGCTGACCGCGCGTGGCGTTGCCGGCCTGTGGCCCTGCCGCCGCGAAGGCGACGACATCATCGTCCATGTCGAGGATGAGAAGCACTATACCCTGCCGATGCTGCGCCAGCAGATCCAGAAGCGCGAAGGCCGCGCGAACATGTGCCTCGCCGATTTCATCAGCCATGACGGCGACTGGATCGGCGGCTTCGCTGTATCGCTCCACGGCATCGAACCGCATCTCGCCCGCTTCAAGAACGCGATCGATGACTATTCGGACATACTTCTGAAGGCGCTGGCCGATCGCCTCGCCGAAGCCTTCGCCGAACGCCTCCATCACTATGTCCGCACCGCGCTCTGGGGCTATGCCGAGGGCGAGCAGCTGACCAACGAAGCTCTGATCAAGGAACAATATCGCGGCATTCGTCCGGCGCCGGGCTATCCCGCCTGTCCCGAACACAGCTTGAAACCGATCCTGTTCAAGATGCTCGACGCCCACCACGCGACCGGCATCACGCTCACCGAAAATTTCGCGATGCTGCCGACCGCGGCGGTCAGCGGCTTCTATTTCGGCCACCCGCAGGCGGAATATTTCGGCGTGGCGCGGGTCGGTCGCGATCAGCTGGAGGACTATGCGCAGCGACGCGGCATCGATCTGGAGACAGCCGAGCGCTACCTGCGGCCCAATCTGGATTGAGGCGGGCAGGGCGCCCACCGTCCCCTTCCCACCGTCACCCCGGACTTGATCCGGGGTCCCGCTTTTTGCGCGAGGAAGCAGAAGAAAGCGGGATGCCCGGTCAAGCCCGGCATGACGAAAGGGGACTCGCGATGAACGACCAATGCCGGTCGTTCAGGCGTCAACGGTCCCGTCCGAAAACCTGCCGTTCGTCAGGGCAGTCGCAGAACCACTGCAATAGCTAGCGAGATCGACGGATAGCCTCTCCGTTGTCCTACTACATTCTAGCCAGCGAGCACAGACCTCGCGGTGCACGTCTCACTCTACGCCGGGCGCAAACACAAGCGATTTGGAGAAGCGGTTGCGCCCTTCGCTTTTAGCCCGATAGAGGGCGTGGTCGGCGGCTTGTAAAAGTCCTTCTGGCATGCGCATCGTCCCTCCCACGCGGGCAAGAGCAGTGGCAATTCCAATGCTGGCGGTCACGACCGGCGCGGCGGAGTTTCCAAGATGCGGTATCTGCAAAGCCTCGATCGCGCGTCCGATCCGGCCGGCAATTTCCGTCGCGCCGTCCGCGCTCGTTCCGCTCAAAATCACGGCGAACTCTTCGCCGCCATAGCGGCAGGCAATGTCACCGGGGCGGGTAAGCGCGGAACGGGTAGCAGCCGCCACGCTGCGCAGGCAATCATCGCCTGCCTGATGTCCATATTCGTCGTTAAACTGCTTGAAATGGTCCAGATCCAGGAGCAGCAATGAAAGTTGAGACATCTCGCGCACTGCCTTGCGCCATTCGAGATCGAGCGTCTGGTCGAATGATCGCCGGTTTGCCAGCCCCGTCAGACCGTCCTCCAGGGCAAGTGCGGCTAATCTCTCCTCCAAATGTTTCAGATCGGTGATGTCGCGCAGGACGAGGATGGTCGATCCCGTGCCGTCCTCGGACAGAACGGAGTTGCCCTCGACCCAGATTGAAGTTCCATCGGCGCACAGCAAACGCGTCTGGTGACGGAGCCGCACCGTTTGCCCGCTCCGATGATCCGATAACGCTTGGGCCAGTGCAGGTCTGTCCTCTTCGGGAACGAGCCACACCATGTCAGTGCCGACGACCTGCTCCGGCTTGTAGCCCAGCATGCGCTCCACCGAGGGCGATACGTACGTTACCATCCCGTCGGGTCCAAAGTGGGCGAGTACATCGGACGCCTGCTCGGCAAGCACGCGATACACGGATCCATCAATCGGCTGGACAGACGCAAGGCGGGGCTTGTGCCGAAGAAAATCGCTGAAGAATGTCATTGGCCATTCCTGAAATAAGGCAGCGTAGGCCGAAATGTTTAAGAATTGGTATGCGGCGGCGGGAAATGCCGAAGACGATTCTGCGCAGGAATGCTTCAGAAAGGCCGTTCAATTTACCTCAAAATCATCATCCTCGAGTCTGGATAGAGGACATTGTGCCGCCAACCCCGGGCCGGCGCACAATTGGCGGATGGGGCCTCTCCCGACGCATTAACGCTGCAAGTTGGGCAGCAATCCCGGATCGCAATCCGAAACCGCCCGGTCCGTTGCCCACCCCAAATCCCCCTTCCAATGTAGGAAATCTTCTGGTCTATCCTCATGGATGGACCAGCACCCCACATCCCCTCCGCCCGCGCCACCGCCCGCCGACCGCGCCCGCTGGACGCCGGACAGGCAGCGCCTCTTTCTCACCGTCTTGCTCGCTACCGGCAATGTCACGCAGGCCGCTCGGGCTGCGGGTATGTCGCGGGCCAGTGCGCATCGGTTGCGGCGGCGGCTGGCGGGCACGCCGTTCGACCGGACCTGGGATCGCGCGCTGGCGCTCCATGCGCAAAGTCTGGCCGATCCTTTCGCCCCCGATCCCCTCGCCGCAACGCCCGTTCCCCCTGTAACCCAGGCGGTGCGTCGCCGATGCGTGGGTGGCGCGCCATAATAGCGTTCCTGTCGCGTCGCTGTAACTCGGCAGCCGCGTCACCATCGCGTCGCGGGGACTTCACCGTCGCTTCACGCGCCCTTTTGCCCGCAATGCCCCTCTCATGGTGTGAACTTCGCCGCTGTGGCGCCGCTGTGACCCTGAACCGCCCCGTAAACCTTTGCCCGCCACTCTGTCCCATAGCGGGGCAGGGCGGCGTTAACCCCGTTTCCGCCTTGGTCGGCGCGCTGCCCGCGCCTATCCTTGCCGCCATGCGCATCCTGTCCACCGCCATCCTTCTGTCCGCCGCCATTACCGCCAGTGCCTTTGCGCAGGGCGGCGGTCAGCCCTTCACCGTCGCGGAAACCGGCCGGGCCTATGGCTCCCTGTCCGAAGCGATCGGGGCGATCGGTGGCGGGCGCGGCACCATCGTCATCGCGCCGGGCACCTATCGGCAATGCGCGGTGCAGGAAGCGGGCGACCTCAGCTTGCGCGCGCAGACGCCGGGTACGGCGATCTTCGATGGGGTCGCTTGCGAGGAGAAGGCAGGCCTGGTCCTGCGCGGACGCAGCGCCACGATCGACGGCGTCGTGTTCCAGAATTATCGCGTGCCAGACGGCAATGGCGCTGGCATTCGTCTCGAAACCGGCAACCTCACCATCACCAACAGCCTTTTTCGCAGCAGCGAAAACGGCATATTGGCCGGCAACGACGCCTCGGGCGCGGTTACGATCGACCGGTCGACCTTCCGCAAGCTCGGCTATTGCGGCGACGATTGCGCGCACGGCATCTATATCGGCCGCTATGGCAGCCTGACAGTCACGCGCTCGCGCTTTGATCAAGGGACAGGCGGCCATTATATCAAGACGCGTTCGGCGCGGGTCAGCATCACCGACAACAGCTTCGACGACAGTGCCGGCCACGTCACCAACTATATGATCGACCTGTCCAACGGATCGACGGGAACGATAAGCGGCAACGAAATGGTGCAGGGCCGCGACAAGGACAATTACAGCGCCTTCATCACCATCGCGCCCGAGGGACGCGAACGGACGAGCGCGGGCCTGACCATCGCCAACAACAGCGCCGCGTTCGTTCCGGGCCTGTCGCGCAGCAGTACGTTCGTCGCCAATTTCACCGACGACGCGGTCAGGATCGGCGCGAACAGGCTGGCGAGCGGGATCAAGCCGTCCGACCGGCGTTGATGGATGGGCGACAGCATGCAATAGGCTTCCCCCAATGCGCTCCACCTATGACACAGCCACCGTTCGCCTCTATCATCTGAGCGATGGACCCGACGGCGGGGCGGCGTCGACGCTCTATTATGGCTCCTTCGATCAGGCGATGCGGATCGCCGCGCAGCAACCCGAAGACGTGCAGGACGGCCTGTTCATCGCCACCGACAATGACGTCGTGGCCTATCTCGACCTGATCGCCGACTGATCGGGTTCGCTTTTTTTGCCGCTTCCTCTTTAACCCTGATGATTACAGGGGTAGGGGACGAGGATCATGACCACAGCTCGCACGCTTTACGAAAAGATATGGGACGCGCACGTTGTCGAGCGTCGCCCCGACGGCACCTGTCTCGTCTATATTGACCGTCACCTGGTCCATGAAGTGACCAGTCCTCAGGCGTTCGAGGGGCTGCGCCTCGCCGGGCGCAAGGTGCGCCGGCCCGACCTGACGCTGGCGGTGCCCGATCATAACCTGCCGACGACCCCGCGCCGCGACGCTGCGGGCAACCGCATACCGATCGCGGACCCGGAAAGCGCGCAGCAGCTCGCCGCGCTGGAGCGCAACGCGCCCGAATTCGGCGTCCGGCTGATCGGCGCGACCGATCCCGAACAGGGCATCGTCCATGTCATCGGGCCCGAACAGGGCTTTACGCTGCCCGGCACCACATTGGTCTGCGGCGACAGCCATACCAGCACCCATGGCGCGCTGGGCGCGCTGGCCTTCGGCATCGGCACCAGCGAGGTCGAGCATGTGCTCGCCACCCAGACGCTGCTGCTCAAGCAGTCCAGGACGATGGAGGTGCGGGTCGACGGCGAACTGGGCTTCGGCGTCACGCCCAAGGATGTCGCGCTGGCGATCTGCGGCCGGCTGGGGACGGCTGGCGGCACCGGCTATGTCATGGAATATCGTGGTTCGGTGTTCGAGGCGATGTCGGTCGAAGGGCGCATGACTGTCGCCAACATGTCGATCGAGGCGGGTGCGCGATCGGGCTTGTTCGCTCCCGATGACAAGACATTTGCCTATCTCAAAGGGCGGCCGATGGCGCCCAAGGGCGCGGAATGGGATGCGGCCGTCGCCTATTGGAAGACGCTTGCAACCGACGAGGGCGCTGCCTTCGATCAGTCGATCGTCATCGACGCTGCCGACATCGGGCCGACCGTTACCTGGGGCACGAGTCCCGAAGACGTGGTCGCGATCGGCGGCGCAGTGCCCGATCCCGACAGTTTTGCCGATGCGTCCAAGCGTGCCGCCGCCGCCAGGTCGCTTGATTATATGGGCCTGGTCCCCGGTCAGCGGATGGAAGATGTGCTGGTCGAGCATATTTTCATCGGCAGTTGCACCAACAGCCGTATCGAGGATCTGCGCGCTGCCGCCGCCGTGTTGCACGGGCGGCAAATCGACCCGCGGATCAAGCAGGCGATGGTCGTGCCCGGCTCTGGCCTCGTCAAGCGCCAGGCGGAGGCCGAAGGGCTGGACCGGGTGTTCGTGGATGCAGGTTTCGAATGGCGTGAACCGGGTTGTTCGGCGTGCCTGGGCATGAACCCGGACAAGGTGCCCGCCGGCGAGCGTTGCGCTTCGACCAGCAATCGCAATTTCATGGGCCGTCAGGGTCCGGGCGCACGCACCCATCTGGTGTCGCCGGCGATGGCCGCGGCTGCGGCGATCACCGGGCATCTGACCGACGTGCGCACGCTGCTGGAACATAAAGAGGGACTGGGCGCATGAAGAAGATTTTCTGGGTGCTGGCGCTGGGCGCGCTGGCAAGCGCGATGATGGCGGCAGGTCTTGGCCGGGCCAACGACGCGCCCACCGAAATGCAGCCGGTGGGCTGAATGGACAAGGTCACTACGGTCGATGGCCGCGCTTATCCGTTCGGCATGAAGAATGTCGATACCGACATCATCATCCCGTCCCACTGGCTCAAGACGATTTCCCGCACGGGACTTGGCAAGGGCGCATTCGAGGCGTTGCGCAAGGAGCCGGGCAACGTCTTTGACGATCCCGACTATGCCGGCAGCCCCTTCCTTATCGCGGGCGACAATTTTGGCTGCGGCTCCAGCCGTGAACATGCCGCCTGGGCATTGGCCGACATGGGCGTCAAGGTGGTTATCGCGCCCAGCTTTTCCGACATTTTCTCCGGCAACGCGTTCAAGAACGGCATATTGACCGTGGTGCTGCCGCAGGAAGCGATCGACCGACTAATGGCGGTCGCCCGGACGGATCCCATTCATGTCGACCTGGAGCAACAAATGGTGACGACGCGGTTCCAGGATCGTTTCGCGTTCGATATCGATCCGTTCCGCAAAGCCTGCCTGCTGGGAGGATTGGACGAGATCGGCCTGACGCTCGATGGCGCGGGGGCGATCGACCTTTATGAAGCCAGGACTGCCGGCGAGCGCCCCTGGCTGGTGCCCGCCGTTGCGTGAGCGCGACGAACCGCATATCTTGATATTATCGATCCGATTGCAGCAGGGTTTTGACGCATGACCACATTCGACGACCGTGAACGCGCTTTTGAAAATATGTACGCGCACGACCAGGAAATGCAGTTCCGTATCCAGGCCCGGCGCAACCGCCTGTTCGGCGAATGGGCGGCGGAGAAAATGGGCCTGACGCCCGAGGAAACCGATGCCTATGCCAAGGCGGTGGTGCAGGCGGATTTCGAGGAATCCGGGGACGAAGACGTCATCCGCAAGGTGTTGGGCGACATGACATCGGCCGGGATCGATATTGACGAAAGCGGCGTCCGTACCGCGCTGGATGAACAGGCGGTCGCCGCCCGCCGCCAGTTCATCGAGATACAATAGGATCACCTGCATGCCGATGGCCGCCGACGACATTGCCGACATGATCCGCGCCGCGATTCCCGACGCGCAGGTTGAGATCACCGATCTTGCCGGCGACGGCGATCATTATGCCGCCCGCGTCGTTGCGGAAAGCTTCCGAGGACTTAGCCGCGTGGCGCAGCAGCGCGCTGTCTATGCGGCGCTTGGCGGCCGGATGGGCGGCGTGCTGCATGCCTTGCAACTGACTACGGCGGTTCCCAACTAAAGCGATATCACCCCGCGCGGCATAGGCCGCGCGCCTGACAGGAATGGACTATTCAATGACCGACCCCGTGCAGCAGCGGATTGCCGATATCGTCGCGGGCAGCGACGTGGTGTTGTTCATGAAGGGGACGCCGCTGTTCCCCCAGTGCGGATTTTCAAGCCGCGCCATCGCCATTCTCGAACATCTGGGCGTGTCGTACGAAACGGTCGACGTGCTCCAGGACCAGGGGATCCGCCAGGGGATCAAGGAATTTTCCGACTGGCCGACCATCCCGCAGCTCTATGTAAAGGGCGAGTTTGTCGGCGGCAGCGACATCATGATGGAAATGTACGAGGCCGGCGAACTGCACCAGTTGATGGTCGATGGCGGGGTCGCGGCAGCCAACTGATCGCATCTGCCAGCTAAGGGATGCCGCGATCATCGCTTGCATCCCCAATCCTGTCTTCACCGTCAAGCCCGGCTGATCGCCGCAACCGGTACGCCATTTTCTGGATATCCGCGCTATTGCAAGGGCGCTGCGGCGAACAGCTGGCCGCCCTTACTGATGAACGCCAGGATCACGGCACGGTCGTCACCGGCAAGCTCGACGATGCCAGCCTTGACGACAAATCCGCCCAGTTCGGTCAGATGCCGGGTCCGTTCGCGGCGCTTCATTTGGCCCGCGCGTGTGTCATGTCGCGCCTTGCTCAGCAGTTGGCGATTGCGTGCGGTCGTTAGGGTCACCGCGATCCCGCTGGCGAAGCTTAGCCAGAACAGCCGACCCCCGCAATCCCGGTACAGCCCATTAACAACACCGGCGGAGGGACGCCATCGAGCACGCCATGCGCGTTGAAGGCGAGGGCCGTGATTGCAGCGCAACTGCCGTTGAACAGCCGACTCCTCTGGGGCATTTCGCCGTCCATCCTCTCTTATGTAATGCGTTACGCGCTTGGGCGCCGCTTGGAATGCAAGCTTCTTTGTCTGATCCTTGCACGCCATTTCAGTGCGCCGCGCCTGTTTGGGCTCGCCAACAATCGCGGCCTGTGTATGGAATGGACGCCTACGAGGATCGGTGATGGCGACAATCAAAATGGTAGCGGCGCGCGCCGGAGTATCGACAGCCACAGTTTCGCGCGCAATCAGTAATCCTGAGCAGGTTCTACCGCCTACTCGCGCACGGGTGCGTGAGGCAATTGAAGCACTAGGTTACGCCCCGAATTCGGCCGCTAAAAATTTGCGCATGCTGCGTACGTCGAAGATCGTGGTGATGGTGCCCGATGTCTCGAACCCCTTTTTCTCCGAAGTGTTGCGTGGCGCGGAGGAGACGGCGCAAGCGGCTGGCTATGCCGTGCTGCTTGGCGATACGAACGACAATGCTGAACGCGAGGCGCAATATGCCGCGATGCTGCTGCGCAAGGAGGCGGACGGACTGATCTTCCTGGGCCATCGCATGCCAGCTGCTTTGATTCGGATCGTTGCGGAAAAAGATATGGCAGCGCCCATCGTCAACGGGTGTGACTATTCACCAAAACACGGTGTCGCGGGAGTACACATCGACAATTTGAGCGCTGCGAGTGAGGCAGTGGCGCTGCTCCTATCGATGGGGCACCGTCGCATTGGCATCGTCGCTGGACCGCGCGACAGCCATATCACGCGTGACCGGCTAGCCGGCGTGCGCCGGGCAGCCGCAGAGCAGTCGGGTGACCTGATCGTTGTCCATGGCGATTATACGATTGAGTCTGGCGCTCGCCTTACGACGCAACTTCTATTGGCAGCCGATCGTCCCACCGGAATCTTTTGCTTCAGTGACGAGATGGCCGTCGGGGCACTTTCCGCTGCAAGGGCCGCTGGCCTTGTGTGTCCCAAAGACCTGTCGATCATTGGCTTCGATGACGTTCGCTACGCGCGGTTCATGGATCCGCCGCTGACGACGATACGCCAACCGATGAAGCTGATTGGAAGCACCGCTGTCGAGCTGCTGCTGGCCATCTTGAACGGAGGGTCCGTCGAACGGGCGGCCGCTATAACGTTACCACATGACCTCGTGGTACGCGGCAGTACGGCATCAAGCACGCTTTAAGGGGGGTAAGCGGAGGCGGTCAGCGATCTAAGGCCCGACTACCCTGAACTGCTCTCGCGTGCCCATCGACGGCGCTTCTGTCAGTGTTGAAGCTGCTCGAATATACTTCGCCAAGAACCGACCAGATAGGTTGCCCCACCCCGCGCAAGGAGCTGCGTGTCGCGACGCTCCTCATATGTCCCGAGAGGTGCTTTTGCGAATGACGAGTTCAACCTCCTGTTCGATGCGTCGCGGTCCGTCCTTCACGCTGCTCCGGTCGAGAAGCAGCCGGGCGGCGGCCTCCGCCTGTTCCACGATCGATTGCCTGATCGTGGTCAGCGGCGGCCAGATCAGCCGGGCGATCTCGCTGTCATCGAAGCCCGTCACCGCGATTTCGCCCGGCACCGCTATGCCGCTCGCGCCGAGTACGCTGATCACGCCGGCCGCCATCTCGTCGTTGGCCGCGCAAATGATGGAGGGCCGCATCTTATGGGGCAGCGACAGAATCCGCCGGGTCGCTTCGGCACCCGAGTCATAGGTATAGTCGCCCTGCTCGATGATGACGGTGGCCGGACTTATGCCAAGAGCTGTCAGCGCTCCGGTGAACGCTGCCATCCGAATACGCGAGGATCTGTGGCTGGAAGGTCCGCCGACAATTGCGAACCTGCGGTGTCCCAGCTGGTAGAGATGATTGACCAGCTGCCGGACTCCGTCTCCATCGCGGGCAAAGACTGCATCCGTTCTCGCGGCGTCACTGGCCGGCGACATGCGCACCATGGGTATTTCGTGCGCCTCAAGGAGATCGAGAATGGCGGCGTCATCGGTCAGTGGCGGGATAAGGATCGCCCCCGCAAGCCGGATGCTGTCGACCAGTTCGGCTATGCTTTCGGCTATGTTGTTGTCTGCAGGGGTGAATTCCTCAAGCGTGAGAAAATTGCCTGTTTCGCGGCAGACTCTCGAAACCCCGCGCACCACATCGGCCACATAATGCGGTGAAGGGTTATTGTTCAGAATGGCGACCAGAAATGACCGGTCGCTGCGCAAGGCTCTCGCGGCAAGGTTCGGGCGAAACTTCAGCGCCTCAATGGCCTTGTCGACCTTTTCCCTGGTCTTGACCGACACGCCGGTCTCACCATTGACGACGCGCGAAACCGTCCGCGCCGCAACCCCCGCAAGCGCGCCGACATCATGTAAAGTCGGCTTTGTTTCCTTGCTCATCCGTATTGATACTCCCCAGGCGTATTTTGGGCTCACCGGCGCGATAGTCAACTTTGCCATCGCCGCTTTTCAACGTTGGCAGTTGGCGTCAGGCGTTGGTCTCATAAGGCGGTAAGGGTCTGTGCCAGTCAGAAGGGGAGTTAACACATGATCAGTTGGCTCTCTCGGATGTCCGCGTGTTGAAGGGCAAATGGAACTACGAGCGCCGGGCCATGTCGGATTGCGCGTGGTCGACGGCGTCTATTTCAAAGCTGGGCTCGATCAGCAGACGGGTCGCCAACTCGACAAGCTGGCCTGGTTGGGCCAGCCGCTTGCCAATCTTATCACGAGCGCTGAGGTGCCGAAGAGCCACATATCCGACGTGGCGCGCCGCGTGGAAGATGGTCAGTAAGCCATTGAGGGCGGCGGGCACTGTGCTTCGCTTCTCTACATTTGGACCGGTTCGCGCAGCGCAACTGCTTAGCCGTCCAGCTGTGAAGCAAATGGGAGGCGGGAGATGAGGTGCAGGGATAAGATTAAGAGACTTGCATTCTCAGCCACGCCCAAGAATGTAACGCATTACATAGGGCGGCGCATGGAAGGCGAAATATCCCCAGAGGAGTCCTCGATTCCACGGCAGTTGGGCAGTGATCACGGCCCTCGCCTTCTGTTTGCGGTCCTTTTCGGCGGCTTGTCAACGTTGGCAATTTGGGATAGGGGTCCGGTTCTTATGAGACCGTAATGGTCCGTGCCATTTAGGAGGGGAGCTTCAACACATGATCAACAGTCGCTTTCGTATATCGATACTCGCGTTGGCCACCGGCCTTTCTATTCCATCCAGCGCCTATGCGCAGGCCGATCAGGCGGCGGAAATCCCCAATGGGGAGATCATTGTCACTGCGACGCGCAACGAAACGCTCGCTTCGAAAACCCCGATCGCGCTGACGGCGATCAGCGGGGCAGCGCTGGCGTCGGCGGGCATCACCAATCCCACGACTCTGGCCGAGCAGGTCCCCAACCTGTCGATCGATCGCAACAATGGCGGGCTGCAGATTACCATTCGCGGCGTGACCAGTTCGGACATCACTGAAAAAGGCGATCCATCGGCCGCATTCATGGTCGACGGGATTTATATCGCGCGTCCCCAGGCGCAGGAAGTGAGCTTTTTCGACGTCCAGCGTGTCGAAGTACTCCGGGGGCCTCAAGGCACGCTCTTTGGTCGCAACACGACGGCCGGTCTTGTCAACGTCATCGCCAACAAGCCGAAACTGGGCAGCTTCAACGGCTCGCTTGACGCATCATATGGCAATTTCGATACCCAGCAGATTACAGGCGTGCTCAACATCCCTGTAAGCGACGCCGTCGCGATCCGGGCCGCAGCCAATTACGACCGGCGCGATAGCTATCTGATCCGGGGGCCGGCCTTCACGACGCCGCTCGATCCGTTCAAGAAAAATCTGTCGGGCCGCCTGTCCGCCCTGTTTGACTTAGGTGACGGCGAATTGCTGGTCCGCGGCGATTATTCATCGATCAAGGGCAACCCGTTCAACTTCCTTCCGACGGGCAATTTCTATCAGAACTTCGATACGCCGGGCGTCGAGCCGATCTACATCGGGAACAGCAAAACTTTCGATCAACTGCGCACGATCAACGCGCCTGTGCAAACCCCGCTCTACACCGACAATTCGACCTGGGGCGTCATGGCCGACTTCAGCTATAATCTAGGGCCGGTTACGCTCAACTATATTGGGTCTTATCGAGAGTTGGACAGTCGGGTAAATAATGCTCTTCTATTGAGTTTCGGCGGCGCGACTCCTAACACTTTTGTGGGAAAATATTGGCAGAACAGCCAGGAAATTCGCTTCTCCGTCGGCGATGGTCCACTCAAGGCGCAGGCGGGGCTCTATTATTTCAAGGAGAGATCGGGCATCAGAGCGGACCTCATTGGTTTGCTTTCGCCCACCCCGGGCACGCCCGGCTATATATTTGGCTTTCCTCAGGATCCGACGATCGCGGAGTCATGGGCCGGATTTGGGCAGGCCACCTATGCTGTCGCCAGCAACTTTCGACTGACAGCAGGCATCCGCTATTCGCACGACAAGAAGTCGCGTGACGGCGCTACGCTTGTTTGCGGCACCGTCGCGTGCAACCAGCCCGGAGATTCATCGACGCCCAATATCGCCGCCGCATCCTTTTCCAAGGTGACATGGCGCCTTGGCGCGGATTTCGATCTCAATGATCGCACCTTACTCTACGGTGTCGTCTCCACCGGATACAAGGCGGGGGGATTCAATGACGGCTGCGCAACCGGGACAGGTCCGACCTGCAACAGTCTCCCCAGCGAGCTCTATTACAATCCGGAAACGCTGACGTCTTATGAAGTCGGCATCAAGACGGGGTTCCTGGATAACGCCGTGCGGCTTAACGCATCGGCCTTCCATTATGATTGCAAGAATATCCAACTCACTCAGGCGGCAATCTGCGGCGCAGGCCCGTGCTTTCAGATTTCCAACGCGGCAGTGGCGAAGGTCGATGGCGTGGAGCTTGAAGGCGTGATTACCCCAGCGCGATCGAGCAAGTTCGACTTCTCGATGGCCTGGCTCAATGCGCGCTATGATGACTACCAGGTCACACCGAGCGTCAATTTCGCCGGCAGAAAGCTCGACCGCTCGCCGTCGGTCGTGTTCACCGTCGGTTACACGCACAGCATTGAACTCGCAAATGGCGGCAATATCCAGGCGGGCGTGCGCACGCGCGTTTCGGATGACTTTAGACTTGCCGCGCTTGGAACGCAGACACAGTTCCGCGTTCCCGGCTATACGAAGACCGACATGCTGGTGTCCTACAATGCTCCCGGTGATCGCTGGTACATCCAGGGCTTCGCCAAGAATCTCGAGAACAATATCGTTCTTTCGACAGCCACCAACGGCTTCTTTGGTTCTTCGCAGATTTCCGATCCGCGCACTTATGGCGCGCGCGTCGGTGTGAAGTTCTGATACTCGGGGGCGTTCGGGGTCATAGGGGTAGGCTGCGATCCGGTGGATTGCGGCCTACCCGCCATTATACAGCAGAAAGAGGGCAATGACCGTGTTGGTTTCCGACCATGTTCGAACAGGCTCTGAACAGATACCCGCATCGCGCGCCCTCGTGGCGGCTGTCGTCGCGCTCTTTTTCCTCTGGGGGGGGCTGACCAGCCTCAACGACATTTTGGTCCCCAAGCTCAAGGGGCTGTTCTCGCTCTCCTATACAGAGGCGATGCTGACCCAGTTCGCCTTCTTCATGGCCTATTTCATCGTGTCGATTCCCGCCGGCGCGTTGATCGCGCGGATCGGATATCTCAAGGGTATCGTCACCGGCCTCGCGACCATGGCCATCGGTTGCCTGATGTTCGTCCCCGCTTCGTCGTCGGGCATCTACGCCACCTTTCTCGCGGCGTTGTTCGTGTTGGCCTCCGGGATCACGATTCTGCAGGTCGGCGCCAATCCATTGATCGCAAATCTGGGCGATCCGGCGACATCGCACAGCCGCCTGACGCTGGCGCAGGCGTTCAACTCGCTCGGCACTACACTGTTTCCGCCGATCGGCGCCCTCATCATCCTCGGCTCGATGAGCAAGGTGGACCCGGCTGGGCTTGCGCCAATAGAGCGCGCCCTTTTCCTGACGAAAGAGGCGGCGGTGGTCGGCCACGCCTATATCGCGATTGCCGTGATACTCCTGGCCGTCGCGCTATTCTTCTTCGTGCGTCGTTCCGCGATTCCGAGCGGACAAGGCGCACCGGCAAGCCTGGCCGGGTCGTTAGCCCTGCTGCGGCGCAGGCGGCTTGCAGGTGGCGTAGTGGCCCTCTTTCTCTATGTCGGGGCGGAAGTCGCGATCGGATCGATGCTCGTCAATTATCTCGCGCAGAAGAGCGTCATGGGGCTGAGCGAACAGGTGGCCGGAACGATGATCGCGCTCTATTGGGGCGGCGCGATGGTCGGCCGCTTCGTCGGCGCTGTGCTGCTTCGACGCTTCAGGCCCGGTCTGGTCCTGTCCGCCGTCTGCATCGGTGCGGTCATGCTGATCGCCCTGTCGGCAATGACGGCGGGCGCTGTCGCAGGCTATGCGATCCTGGCCGTCGGCCTGATGAACGCCATCATGTTTCCGACGATCTTCAGCCTGGGGATCGAAGGTCTGGGCGAGCGGACACCGCAGGGGTCGGGCCTGTTGTGCATGGCCATCGTCGGCGGGGCGATCATCCCGCTGCTTACCGGCGCGATCGCCGACGCCACTTCCCTGGCGATGGCGCTCACCATCCCTGCCATCTGCTACCTGCTGATCGCCATCTATGGCTGGTCGGCACGCCATCGAGCCTGACGAAGGAATATTCATGCGCTTTGCTTTGCTTACCCTCTCGTGCCTTCTCGCGTCGCAGCCGCTGACGGCGCAAAACAGCCAAGAGGATGCCGACGCGAAGGCCGCGCGGCTGGAAGCGCAGATGACCGATGCCGAACGGATCGGCCTGTTGTCCGGTATCGTGCCGATTGCGTTTCCCGGGATAGAGGTCGTAATTCCCGAAGGCATGCCGGCGACGGCCGGCTATGTGCCTGGCATCCCGCGTTTGGGCGTTCCGCCCCAGCTTGCGACCGATGCGAGCCTCGGCGTCTCCAACCCCTTCCAACTGCGAAAGGGTGATGTCGCAACGGCCATGCCATCGGGCCTGCTGCTGGCGTCGTCGTTCGATCCCGCGATGGCCGAACGCATCGGCGCGACGGTCGGCGCGGAGGCGCGGGCCAAGGGTTTCAACATCCTACTCGGCGGCGGCATGAACCTGGCGCGTGATCCGCGTTACGGCCGCAATTTCGAATATCTCGGCGAAGACCCGTTGCTCGCCGGGACGCTCGTCGGCCATGCCATCCGCGGCACGCAGTCGCAGGGCGTGGTTTCGACCGTCAAGCACTTCGCCCTGAACGGCCAGGAAACGCTGCGTCACACGGCGGATTCGGTGATCGCGGAAAGCGCGCTGCGGGAAAGCGAACTGCTGGGCTTCCAGATCGGCATCGAGATCGGCCGGCCGGGCGCGGTCATGTGCGCCTATAATCTGGTCAATGGGCACAAGGCGTGCGGTAACGACTATCTGCTGAACCGCGTGCTGAAGGATGAATGGAAATACAAGGGCTGGGTCATGTCGGACTGGGGCGCGGTCGATGACGTCTCCTATATCAAATCCGGCCTCGATCAGCAGATGGGCTATCAACTCGACAAGCAGCATTGGTTCGGCCAGCCGCTTGCGAATCTTGTGGCCAAGGGCGACATCCCGAAGAGCCGGGTTTCCGACGCTGTGCGCCGCATTCTGCGCAGCCTGTTCACGGTGGGCATTGCGGCTCCATACAAACCGCAACCGATCGATTACAAGGCGCACGCCCAGGTCGCGCTCGATGCGGCGCGCGGCGGCATCGTCCTGCTCAAGAATGACGGCATATTGCCGCTCGCCGCCAAAGCGCGGACTATTCTCGTGGTCGGCGGGAACGCGGATTTCGGGGTGCTGTCGGGCGGTGGGTCGAGCCAGGTCACTCCCTCCAATGGCGCGCTGCGTATCATCGAGCAGGGCGGAGACGGGTTGGTGGCATTGTTCAGCCGCCAGATCTACATGGCCGGTGCGCCGCTCGATGCGCTGCGCAGGGCTTTGCCCGATGCCACAATCCGCTTCCAGAACGGCTATTCGGCGGAAGCTGCGGCGGCCTATGCCGCCAGGGCGGACATGGTGATCGTTTTCGCGACCAAATGGGAGGGTGAGGGCGTGGACTCTGGCTCGCTTACCCTCCCTCAGGGACAGGATCAGTTGATCACGGCACTGGCCGACGCCAACCCCAATCTGGTGGTCGTGCTGGAAACGGGGAACCCGGTGACGATGCCCTGGCTCGACAAGGCGAGGGGCGTCGTGCAGGCTTGGTATCCCGGCCAGGAAGGCGGGAAGGCCATCGCCGATGTCCTGACCGGCAAGGTCAATCCGTCGGGCCGCCTGCCGATCACCTATCCTGCTTCGATCGATCAATATCCGCGCATCGCCCTGCCAGGGCTTGGCCTGCCAGACCGCACGCCGGTCAAAGTCCCTTATGACGAGGGTGCGGATGTTGGCTATCGCGGCTTTGCCAAATCGGGCGAGACGCCGCTATTCTCCTTTGGCCATGGCATGAGCTACACCAGCTTTTCCCACGGGCCGCTGTCGGCGCGGGCAGGCGCGTCGGTCCGGTTGCGTTTCACGGTCCGCAATGTCGGTGGCCGCGCCGGGGCGGATGTGCCGCAGCTCTATCTGGTCGAGCGCAATGGCGAAAAGCTGGAGCGGCTGGTCGGTTTCAGGAAAGTGGCGCTGCAGCCGGGCGAGAGTCGCCAGGTGACGCTCGATGTCGACAACCGCTTGCTGGCTGACTGGAAAGACGGCGGATGGTCGATCGCGGGAGGGCGCTACAGCTTCGCGCTCGGCGAAAGTGCGGCAAAACTGGGCAAGCCCGTCATCGTTCGCGTGCCCGCAACGGCCTGGAAGGATTGATACGGACCATATCCGGCATCTCCGAGCCTCCTGGTTCCTATATGCTTATGCGAAATGCCGGTAGGATGGATAATGTGCTTCTGTGCGCAAAGCTTGAATAAAAAGGATCCTGAAGAGCGAAGGTCGCTTGGGTTCGATCGAGATGATTTCTCGGCCGCCTATCGAAGCGGCAACGGGGGAGGTCGGCAACTGATAGCTTTCCGGCGTTAGATCGCTTCTGTCAGCCGATGTCACCAATACATGATGTTATAACAAGAGGGTAACCGCCGTGTCGGAGATCGTGATTGATGAGCTGAAGCAGTTGGTTCGGGCGACCCATTTGGCCGACGCCCTGATGACGATCGACGATGTCAGGGGGTACAATGCGGACCTTGCAAAGCTGTTAGAGGTCGCAGCGGGGCGGTTCGCGAAGATTAGGCTGCTTGTAGACGCGCGCAGACTGTCAATCCAGTTGCCGGAGGTCGGCCGTCATTTCGACGGACCGGATCGGCTGCTGCGCACGCCCGAGGACCGCTATGCACTCGTCCTCGGCTCCAGTCTTGCCAAGATTCAGACGCGCCGTATCCTGGGGAACCTAGGGGACGACAAACGCATGCGCATGTTCCTTTTGCTGGAGGAGGCCGAGCTCTGGCTGCTCGGCACCGGGAGCCAGGCCACGACTTAGATGGGGCGGCAAAGCACGCCAGTTATGCGGCGCCGGCCGGGACCGGCGGATCAGCGCGCAGCGCGCTTGTCAGCAGCCGCCTCCGTCAGGTCGAGCCGGAGCCGCCAAGGATCGGGCCCTGACTTCGGGTTCCCCTCGGCGCTAAAATCCAACAGCTGCCTTGCCCCCGCGTCGTAGCGGGGCCAGGCCGGCAGGCCCGGACCATTCGGGTCTCCGGTCTTGGCGAAATTGACCCAGTAGCCGTTCATGACCTGGGCCACCGCCATGTCCTGGGCGGCCAGCCGCGACCCATATTTGGCCGGGACTGTGTCGAACACGTAGGGGATTTCAGTCGCGTGGGGCGCGCCGCTCTTCCAATCGTCGCGCATGGAGTAGGCCACATAGGAAAAGCGGTACACATAAGCGTCTTGCCCCCCCGCAGCGACGGAGGCGGCGACAAAGCGCGCCGGCTCGATCATGGTCGCGTCCATGGCGACGCGCTCACCCACCAGCGCCGCATTGCCGGTGCGGTCAGGATCGTAGGCCGCCAGCGCCGCCGCCCGGTCACCGCCGAGGGGTGCGATCGCCTCATCGATGGTACGGGCGCGGCTGAACGCCATGTCGGCGCTGTTGGCGCCCACGATCACCGGAATCGGAGCGACCTTTCCTGCGCGATAGGCAGTCTCCGGCGACATGACGACGATCTTACCATCCTGGATCGGACCCGCGAAATCCCCCGAGCCCGCCGTGAATAGGCTGGCGAGGTTCAAGCCGTCGATTACCCGATCGGCGGGCAGAGCGCGGAGTCTGGCGAGCGCGGCGGCATCCTCACCCTCGACGCCGTGCCGGCGGGCGAAGGAAAGCCCCAATGTCTCCGCGGAGGGTTGGTCTGGCCTGTCGCCCCACAGAGGGCGCGGCGTCATCAGCGCGTCGCGGCCGCCGCCGGACTGCACGATCGCCTTGTGGAACAGCCCCCGCGCATCGGGCGCGGCCATGAGTGCGTTAGCCGAAAACCCTCCCGCGGACTCCCCGAACAGAGTGACATTAGCCGGGTCGCCGCCAAAGGCCGCGATATTGGCCTTGACCCACTTCAGGGCGGCGATCTGGTCCATCAAGGCGTAGTTGCCCTTCGGCTCCTCCCGATGCTCACGGCTCAGGGCTGGATGAGCGAAGAAGCCGAAGCGGCCCAGGCGGTAGTTGAAGCTCACCAGCACCACGCCGCGCCGGGCAAAGCGATCACCGGCATAAACCGCCGGCGAGGAGCCGCCGTTGACGAAGCCCCCCCCATAGATCCAGACCATCACCGGCAACGGACGGGCCGAGGTCTCGGCGGGCCGCCATATGTTCAGCACCAGGCAATCCTCGGACGGCGTCGTGCCGAGCGGCGCGGCGTCGCTGTCGAACGGCTTCTGCATGCAATCGTGGCCGTATTGCACCGCCTCCCGCACGCCGCTCCATTTGACGGCCGGCTGGGTCGAACGCCAGCGCAGTTCGCCGACCGGCGGGGCGGCGAAGGGAACGCCGAGATAAGCTATCACGTCGCCCTCGGCGACGCCGCGCACACGGCCGGCGTCGGTCACCGCGATCGGAATCTTGGACGCCATCGGTTCGATGCGGTTGGCGGTGACCATCGGCTCGCGAACCGGCGGGGCCGGCCGGTCCGCCGCAACGGCGACGGATGTGGCCACCGTCGCAAGCACCAAGGTTGAAGCGGACACAAAAATGCTGCTGCGGATAGTCACCTGGAATCCCTCCCTGACTTCAATGCCCGACTAGCGTGTTGCACCACCATTTAGGCCGACAGTTTGTCAACGTTGACTTCTCAAACCCGGGCGCATCTGTCAACGTGGTTATCAGCCGTCGGCGCGCCGGCGTGAATGATTGACTCGCAGGGTTGCGGATTGGGCAGTCGGTGATTCGATGCCTCCGGATAGGACGGAGGCAGGCATGGCGGCAATCAAGATAGAGCGGAATGATCTGGACGCGGCGGGACGATGCCGTGAAGCGGCGGCGCGACGGATGCCGGCGCTGGCGCTGGTCCTGGAAGGCCGGTCGCGGGCTGAGGCGGCGCAGATGGCGGGGATGGATCGTCAGACACTGAGGGACTGGGTTCACCGTTACAATGCGGAAGGGCTTGCGGGATTGTCCGACCGGAAAGGCGACACCGGTCCGAAGCGCCTGCTGTCGCTGGAGCAGGAAGCGCAGGTGGCGCAGTGGGTCCGCAAAGGACCGGATCTGGCTGAAGATGGGGTGGTTCGCTGGCGGCGCATAGACCTGGCCCGGGCGATCGAGCGCAAGTTCGGCGTCGTGCTGGCCGAACGCAGCGTGGGCGACGTCTTGCGGCGGCTCGGTTTCCGGCGACTGGTGGTGCGTCCCCGCCATCCCGGCCACGACGCCGCGGCGCAGGCGTCTTTCAGGAGGATTCGCCGCCCTCATAGACGCCGCGCTGCCAGAGTATGCCCGCGGCAAGCCGGTCGAGCTCAGCCAGTCCGCATCACCGCCATCGGCTCCAAATCATGGGCACAGGTCAATCAATGACACCGTGTGTATAAGGGAATCTGCGGGCATCGGGCGCCTCAGCCGATCGGGGTCGCCCATGCCTTGCGCAAGGCGTCCAGCTTTGCGTCGTTGAACTGCCTAACGACACCAGCCTCGGGCGAGCCGTTATCGAACCCGTGGAACGCACCGGGCACCACCAGCAGCTCGGTCGGCACACCTGCCCCGACGAGCCGCCGGGCATATTCCATGTCTTCCTCTACAAAGAGATCGAGCGCGCCCACGCAGATGAAGGTAGGCGGCAGACCGGACAGGTCGACGACTCGCGCCGGGACCGCCGCGACCGGGACCGTTGCGGTTCCCGGCTGCTGACCCAGGAACGCACGCCAGCCGAAGCGATTGCCGGCGGGCGTCCAGATGATCTGACCGACCGTTGCAGGCGCCTGACGGCTGCTGCCCGTGCGATCATCGAGCATGGGATAGACCAGCAACTGGAAGGCGAGCTTGAACTCGCCGCGATCGCGGGCCGCCAATGCCAGCAACGCGGCATGGCCGCCTCCGGCGCTCTCGCCCATGACCGCAATCCGCCGCGGATCGACACCCAATATTGCCGCATTACCGAACAGCCAGCGCAAGCCGGCGTAATTGTCCTCGATCGACCCCTGATATCCCACCTCGGGCGCCAGTCGATAGTCGACCGACACGATCACGCAATCGAGCGTCGCAGCCATCTTCTGTAACCGGGGTACGTCGCTGGCGGGGGCACCGATGATGTAGCCGCCGCCATGCGTATGCAAGATCGCGGGACGCCGCGTGCCGGCACGCGCGTTGATGACATAGACGATGACCTCGGGCGCTCCGCGCCCGCCGGGAATCGATCGACGCTCGACCGGAACATTGGTATCGAATGCGGGCACCCTGCTACCCAAAGCCCGCAGGGCGGGCAGCGTAGCCGGCGACAGAGCCGAGAGCGCGTCGGTTATTGGCGCCGCTTCGCGCGCGGCCGCGCGCAGTTGCGGATCCACCAGCGAAAGGTCTACCTTCGAGCCTGTCGGCGCCTGCGCCATGGCGACGGTACGCGGGAGGGTCGTAGCAGCCAGACTAGCAAGGGCGCCGATGGCGAGATTGCGCCGGGTCAGATCAAGCGTCATTCTTCAATCCTGAGGTCATGGGGGATGAGGCAGCCTGCCCCATCCCCCGTGGAATGATGGTGTCGATTACATGAACAGTGCGCGATTCAAGCGCGGCAGGTAGTCCGGATCAAGTCCGGGAGCCGCACCCTCCAGCCGCTCCATCATCGCCGCGCCGACAAGGTCGCGACGCTTCGGCAGTCGCGCCCTTTCCGCCGCGGCTAGCGCCGAACCCATCTCGTCACGGGTCAGGTCGGTGCAATAGGCCGGCGCACCGGGCTGCTGAAGACAGGATGTCGGGGCCGATCGAATCCGGGCCGCGCGAGTTGGCGACCTTCACGTCGTGCCCTGCCTCGCTCAGCCGGTGAATGAGCGTCTTGCCGATATTGCCGGTGCCGAGAATGCCGATCTTCATATGTGCTGTTCTTTGCTGTGTGGTCCGGCGCCGGCCTGGCTGTGTGCCGCAGGCGACCGGAGATGAGGTAATGCAGGCGGATCGCTTTCGACTCCCGGCCGGGCGAAGTCATCGAGTGTCCGGCGCAGGTCGGTGGCGCCCCGTTCATCGAGCTTGCAGGCCGTCCTGATCTGGCCGCTGATCGCCAGGACGGCGGGGCGGAGCGCTTCACCGGCGGGTGTCAGGTCGATGAGAACGCGTCGTTCATCGGCGGTATCGCGAACGCGCGTTACCGTTCCAGCCATCGCCAGCCGCTTCAAAAGCGGCGTGATCGTGCCCGTTTCCATGCCGAGCTTTCCGCCAAGTTCGCCCACCGTGCGCGGCGTGTCGGCAAAGAGTTCGAGCAGGACGAGATATTGCGGGAACGTCAGTCCCAGCGGCTCGAGGAACGGCTTGTGCATCCGCGCCATCCGGTTGGCTGCGCGATAAACGGCGAATGACAGCTCGTTGCCCGCCCCGGACCTGTCGTCCGGGGCGGCTTCGGTTTCAGGCAGATGACTGGACGCGATTTCCATAGCGCACTACATAGTAGTGCAATATGGAGATGCAAGATCACGGCTGAATTTCCAACCGACCGACTTCGCGAGGCCCAGCAATAATGGGTGAGGGTGCCTACCTCGACAGTGCCATTCATGGACTCGGGTGACCGCGCAAGATCATTTGATCCGCCATCCAAATCCGGTTGGGCGTTGTTGACCGGGAGCTTGTTCCCGATTGCTGATTCGCGAAATGCATCACTCGATGCGGACAAACGGAAAACCTTAGTCGACGTCAATCACATGATTCCGGCAGGCTAACCATCTGAATTATATAGAATTTTCTTCTCTTCAGCGCGCGAGGCGTATCACACCGCAGGATGGCGTCGCACCTCTGTCTGATTGCTGGCCGCGAAGTTGCTAGATTTGCCCTGACGCTACGAGCTTACCCAGCAGGGCATTGACGCGCGTTTGCCAGCCTGGGCCGCTCCCACGCAAATGCTCGACCGTCTTCGCATCCAGGCGGATTTTCACCTCTACCTTCGGGGTTTCGAGCTTCGGACGACCTCGCCGGGACGGTTTCATTCCGGACATGAACGCCGCATCCATCGGCGGATTATCGTCGTGAATCTCAGGATCAAACTTGGCCATAATAGAACCTCGCTTCATTCTTCTCTGCCGGACGCATGCTGATGGCGCGAACCGCATCGTCGTGGGAGCCGTCGGTGAAAGCCAGCACATGCAGGCGATCACCGATCAACCCTATGGCAACGAAACGGACCTCTCCATAATCGAAGCGGTCATCCTCGCGTTCAAAGGCCGTGTCCTAATCGAACCCTTCCGCAGCCTGCAAGGATATGCCGTGTTTGGCGATATTACTCTCGTCTTTGGCCGGGTCGAACTCGATCTCCATACCAATTTCGTACACCCATTAAATTGCCCGCACAACAGTTTTTGTGCACCCTAAAAAGATCAGCATGGACCAGCGACATCACACATCGGCCTTTGACGCTACCCACCCTGTTCGAGCCAAGGTGTCCGCAAGGGTCGATCGGGGCACATTGAATGTGCCAGTATCGCTTGAAGATTAGGTTGCCGAGGACAATTCGGTTCGGTTGACCTTGCCTAGACATCCCGGATTATACAGCGAAAACCAATGTGCCCGGTGCTCGTGTCGACGGGATTGGCGTACCGCGCCGCAGGCCGGTAGCGCTGACAATAATTTTCCGCGCAAAGATGCGAGCCGCCCTTCAGAACCTTGCGCGGAACACGCGCGGGGTCGCGCTTGATGATGCTGCCCCCGCGTGTCCCGCCGCTAGGATTGGCGGGTACGCAGCAGGAACCGTAGGATTTGCGCTCGATCTTGGGCTGCGCGAACCAGTCGGAGGTCCATTCCCACACATTGCCGATCATGTCGTATAGGCCATAGCCGTTGGCCGGATAGGAGCCAACCGCAGAGGTGCGCACCCTGTCGCCGTTTGAAGCGCTGTCGACGGGAAATGCTCCCTGCCAATAATTCGCCATCATCGCCCCGCCGGGCGCGAGTTCATCGCCCCAGGCGTACGCCGCATCGGCAAGGCCGCCTCTGGCGGCAAATTCCCACTCCGCCTCGGTCGGCAGGGCTTTGCCCGCCCACGCCGCATAAGCCTCGGCATCGGCATAGACGATGTGGACGACCGGATGGTCCTCCAGTCCTTCTATTGAACTTCCAGGTCCCCTCGGCGCGCGCCAGCTTGCGCCGATGCGGTAACTCCACCAGCTCGGCACGGACAGGTCGCGGGGCGCGACGCGCGGCGCGTCGAACACCGCCGATCCGGGCTGCGCCAGTTCCGGCAGCAGGCCGGCATAGTGTTTCGGATCGGGCGGAATCTCCGCAAAGGTCACATAGCCGGTCGCCGCGACGAAGGCGGAGAACTGGCGGTTCGTCACCGGGGTGGGATCTATCCGGAACGGATCGACCCGCACCCGTCGCACCGGGGTCTCCTCCGGGTAGAAGCCGTCCGACCCCATGTCGAACGTTCCACCGGGAATGACGATCATGTCCATTGTGGGCATAGATTTCCGCTCTTATTTCCGCGCCGGATGCGCGACCTTCCGCGATTCCTCTTCCATCGATTTGCGGCCCTTCGTCTGGTGGATTTTGCCGGCAAAAACATCGTCCCACGTGATGAGCGGATACAGATTATGCTCTTGCGCCTGCTGCTCGAACAGCGCGCGCAAGTCCTTGACCTTGTCGGGATATTTGGCGGCCAGATTCACGCGCTCGTTGAAGTCGGTGTTGAGATCATATAGTTCCCACGCATTCTCGTCGAACGGCTTGCGTCCCGATGCGGTATTGGCCGTCAACGGATAGGGATAGGCGAGCGAGGCCTTCCAGCCGTCCTGATAGATCGCGCGCGATCCGAAGATATAATAATATTGCAGCCGGTGCCGGGAGGGCGCCTTTGGCTGGGTGATCGAATACGCCAGTGAAGTGCCCTGAATCGGCTGCTGGGCAACACCCCGGATATGGTCCGGCGCGGTAACGCCGATCAGTTCCAGCGTGGTCGGCAGGATATCGACGACATGGCCATATTGGGTGCGGATGCCGCCCTGCCTGATCCCCTTCGCATAGGAGATGATGAGCGGGTTGCGGGTGCCACCCTCGCTGTTGGCGTCCGTTTTCCACAGCCGGAACGGCGTGTTCATGGCCTGCGCCCAGCCGAGCGGATAATTGCCCTCGATCGCGTCGGCCGTGCCGATCTCGTTGATTTTTCGGAGGTTATACTGGATGTTATCCGCTTCCGGCAAGGGCTTACCCACCAGGGGCCGATCGATGTCGCCATTCAGCGTGCCCTCCTTGCTCGCGCCATTGTCGCCGACGATTACGATGAAAATCGTGTTGTCATATTGTTTGGTTTCCTTGAGGTGGTCGACGAGCCGGCCGATCTCATGGTCGGTATAGGTGAGAAAGCCCGCATAGACCTCCATGAAGCGCGCATAGAGCGTCTTCTCGTCCGGGCTGAGCGCGGCCCACGCCTTGATGTCCGGATTTCGATCGGGCAGCTTGGCGTTGGCGGGGATGACGCCGAGCTTCTTTTGCCGCGCGAAAACCTCGGCGCGATACGCGTCCCAGCCGGCGTCGAACTTGCCGCGATATTTGTCGCTCCATTCGGCCGCGACCTGATGCGGCGCATGGGTCGCGCCTGGCGCATAATAGAGGAAGAACGGCTTGTCGGGCGCAGCGTCCCGCTGCCGGTCGATATAGGCGATCGCCTTGTCGGTGATCTGTTCGCTCAGATGCCGGCCATCAGGCTTCACATAGGCCTGATCCTCGACCAGATCCGGCTTATACTGGTCCGTCTGCGACCCCAGGAAACCGAAGAAATGATCGAAGCCCTTTCCGGTTGGCCATCGGTCGAACGGACCGGCGTCGCTCGCCTCCTCATCAGGAGTCAGGCCATATTTGCCGACCGCGAACGTGTTGTAGCCACGGTCGCGCAGGATCTCCGCGATCGTGCCGTCTTCCGATGGCAAACGCCCATCCCAGCCGGGAAATCCGGCAGACAATATCGTATGAGAAAAGCCGGCCATATGGACCGACGAGCTGTTCTTGCCGGTCAGCAGCGAAGCGCGGGTCGGCGCGCAGATCGCCGTCGTGTGGAAATTGGTGTAGCGCAGGCCCTGATTGGCCAGCTGCTCCAGCACGGGCGTGCTGACGCCGCCGCCGAATGCGCTCGACGCACCGAAGCCAACATCGTCCAGCAGGATCCAGACGATATTGGGCGCCCCCGCCGGCGCCCGGACCGGTTCTGGCCAATATTCCTGCGATTGCGCCAGTGTCCGGCCGATCTTGCCCTGAAAGGCCTGCGGCTGTTGCTGCTGCGCATAAGCCTGGGCGGCGACCGAAAGCGCCGCTGCGGCCGCCGTGATGGACAGAAGATGTTTGCGAGTCACGGACTACCCCTTCTTGCATTTCTGAGACGAAAACGGAGAGCAGGATCGGCGTTGCCATCAGCGACTGCCGGGATAGTCCCACCCCAGGGCTGGCGTAGAGCAAACTCGCGCGCAGTGTTTGTCTACATTAATAGTAGTCATATGACTGTCAAGGCGACACGGCCGCTGGTGATCGCCGATTTTTCGGTCCGCTACAGAAAATACCCAATATTTCCAAAATGATAACGGGAAATGATCTAGAATGTGGCTATCAGCAAAGGAGATTTTTGGAAGCGCAAAGCAAAGCTATATTGCCTTATACTATCGAAAAAGTAGACAATTTTTGCGGATGAGGCTGGTCGCTCGTCCGGATGCGGGCGGCAGCGTCGGCTCCCTTATGACCCGCGGCTCATTTGAAGGGATGCAGCTTGCTCCGCGTCATCAACGGCTAAAGCGCGCGATGCCGAGGCGACTACGCCAGGGATCGTGATCCGCCACTTCAGGGGGAGAACCGATGCGCAGTCGCGTGATCCGATACATACGTCGCCACGGCGCGCGCAGTTTGATCGGCATTCCTGCCGCACCGGCAGGTGCATGCGGACTTAGAAGCGCCTCGCTCCCCTGCCAAAACCTATTTCAGAACAGGGGCTTTCGTGAACAATAACCATCCTGCCGTGCAGCACGCTCTCGTCCGCAAACAGCGTCTTTTGCTGTTGTCGGCCGCCGGTCTCGCCACTTTCCTTTCCGCCAGCCCGGCGCTGGCCGACGCGGTCGCACCATCGGCCGATGACGCCGCCAGCACTGCCTCCGCGGATGATGCTATCGTCGTCACCGCACGCCGTCGCGACGAAGATGCGCAGGATGTGCCGATCGCACTGAGCGTGATCGGGTCGGAGACACTGGCCAAGACCGGCAACTATACGTTGTCGCAGGTCCAGCAGCTCGTCCCCAGCCTTCAAGTGTACAGCTTCAATCCGCGCAACACGAACATCAACATCCGCGGCCTTGGCGCGAATGTCTCGCTCACCAATGACGGGCTGGAGAACGGCGTCGGCTTCTACCTCGACAATGTCTATTACGGACGCCCCGGCCAGTCGCAATTCGATCTGGTGGACCTCCAGCAGATCGAGGTGCTGCGCGGCCCGCAAGGCACCCTGTTCGGCAAGAACACCACCGCCGGTGCGATCAACATCACCAGCAAGGCGCCCAGCTTCACGCCCGAATTTTACGGCGAGGCGAGCGGCGGCAATTATGGCTATCATCAGCTGCGCGCGTCCCTATCCGCGCCGATCATCGCCGACAGGGTCGCCTTGCGCCTTTCGGTCGCCGATACCCATCGCGACGGCTTCCTGACCAACCTGCATGACGGGTCGAAGGCGCAGGACTATGATAATTTCTCGGTTCGCGGTCAGTTGCTGATAAAGCCGACCGACACCGTTTCGATCAAACTGATCGGCGACTATTCCAGTCAGAAACAGAATTTCGTCCTGAGCATCCCGGTCGCTTACGTCACCAATTATGACGGCGGCGCGCTCCTCGCGAACAATATCGCGCTCCGGGCCGCACGGGCCGGCTACAGCTTGCTGCCGGCGAGGCCGTTTGACCGGCTCGGCGATTCCGACGCCCATTATCAGGCGAACATGAAGAGCTACGGCGTGTCGGGCCAGCTGGACTGGGATCTGGGCGGCACTGCGCTCACCGCCGTCACCGCCTATCGCTGGTGGGATTGGGACCCGGCCAATGATATCGACAATACCGGCCTGTCGATTTTCGTGAAGGGGCAGCAGGCCAACCGACAGCGCCAGTTCAGCCAGGAAGTGCGGCTGGCCTCGCAGGGTGAGCGCACCATCGACTGGGTGGTGGGCGCCTATTATTTCTGGCAGACGATCCGCGGCTATGGCGAGGTCGCTTATGGCCCGGCGGCGGCCAACTGGAACCTGCCGGCGGCAAATCAGGCGATCGCCAACGCCGCGCTGAACGGGTTCGAGGCCGACAGCTATTCCGAGCCGCGCACGAAGAGCTATGCGCTGTTCGGGCAGGCGAACTGGAATATTTCCGATCGGCTCAGCCTGACCGGTGGCCTGCGCTATACCCATGAGGACAAGACAGGCATCTACCGGCAGTTCTGGGTGGCAGGCACGGACCTGTCCACCCTGTCGGCGACGGATGCCCAGGCGGCCACCGCCTTCCGCAACGCCTTCAACCCGCGGACCAGCTACAGCATCGGCTTGAAAGACGACAGCGTCTCGGGTCTGGCGACGCTGAGCTGGAAGGCGGCGCGGGACGTCCTCGTCTATGGTTCCTATTCGCGCGGGAACAAATCGGGCGGCCTCAACCTGACCAACATTCCGGCCGGCTTTACGACCTCGGCGCTGGCCGTCCGGCCGGAGACGGTCGACAATTTCGAGATCGGCCTCAAGTCGCAATGGTTCGACAACCGCCTGACCGCCAATGTCGCGGGTTTCTGGACGAACGTGAAGGACTATCAGACGGCGATCACCGCGTTCAATGCGCTGGGCAATGGGGTTCAATATATCTCCAATGTCCCCAAAGTGCGGTCACGCGGTTTTGAAGGCGACCTGACATATGCTCCGAGCCAATGGGTGAGCCTGACGGCATCCGGCTCTTATGTGGACGCCACCTATCGCGACTACGCCAATGCCCCGCAGGCGCTTGAGAATAATCCCGCGCCGGTCGCGGCGGGCGGACTGGGGCCGACGCAGGATCTGGCCGGCGTCCAACTGCCCGGCGTGCCCAAATTCACCTACTCGCTGGGCGCGGACGTGGCGCAGCCAGTGGGCGGCGGTGACATCGCCGTCTATGCCCATGCCGACTATTCGCACCGGTCGAGTTTCAACACCTCTTCCAACAACAGCCGCTATGCGCAGGTGCCGGGCTATGGCATCCTGAACGCGCGGCTGGGGATCCGGACGGAAAGTGGCCGTTGGGACGTCTCGATATGGGCCCGCAACCTGACCGACACCAATTATTATCAGGCGCTGAGCGCAGCCGCCACGGGCTTCATCACGGGGACCATCGGTGATCCGCGCACCTGTGGCGCGACCATCAGGACGAAATGGTAAGGTGGTGGTGGCATATAGCCGCCGATATGGCGCGCCTTTCGGCCCCCCTTCCATGGCATTCTCACGACGCTTTGCGTCTAATAGACGAGAGGCGCAAGAAATGACCACTAAAAGGGTTTGCATCATGTATATCAGCCACATATCGATATATC
The DNA here is from genome assembly GCF_037725245.1 of Sphingobium anseongense. Taxonomy (NCBI): domain Bacteria; kingdom Pseudomonadati; phylum Pseudomonadota; class Alphaproteobacteria; order Sphingomonadales; family Sphingobiaceae; genus Sphingobium; species Sphingobium anseongense. The sequence goes on from NZ_JBBJUL010000003.1 coordinate 347,985, forward strand.
GGGGAATAGGCCGGGCTGCTCTGGCGGGCCTTTTTGCAGCGGGACTTGCCGCGTCTCCCATGGCCGGTGCGGCCAAGCCCCAGCCTGCCCGTGCGCTGGCTACCCCGCGGCAATATCAGATAGAGGAAAGGGCGAACGCGATCCTCCGGACGCCCCGGATGCAAAAGACGATGGAGGAAGCGCGGCGGATGCTGCTGGCAACGCCGCCGGCATCATCGGAGGCCGCTCGCCGGACGTTGCAACAGATGGTCACCGAAACGGCCGGATTTGCCACTTTGACTGCAGCCAGCGTCGACCCCCGGAATCCCGGCCTCGTCTGGAATATCGCAGGTTCCAAAAAATGGATGGGCCATTCGGCGCCGGCTTCCCGGTTCGCCTTCGACAATCCCGACAATGTCTATCGCTACGCGATCATCGACGATGCATCGACTTATGTTCTCGATGCGCAATCCAACGGGACGGCCGGCCGCCTGACCGTCACCGTCTACAAAGCGTTCGTCGGGGCGCAGACGACCAATTGGGAGCGGGCCGTCGCCTCGGCGGACGAGCAACGGATAAGGTTCGACAGCATAGGCAAGGCGCGGATCACGATCGGACCGGTCGATCCGCATGACGGCTCGCTCTACCTGAACTCGGGAGGCGGCCGCATGCTGCTGGTGCGCGAGGCCATATATGATTGGGGGAAGCAGCACCCGCGAACCATCTCTCTCCAAAGGGTTTCCGGGCCCAAGACGCGCTCTCGCACATTCGACGAAAGTGTCGCTATCGCACAGGACTATCTGATCGCGGCGACCCAGACTGTCATCGATCAGGAAAGGACCTACAGCCCCCTGCCGATTAACGGCTTCGCGTCGGTGGCGCGGGGCTTTGGTAAATCGATGATCAGCATGGGGCGATTCCATATCGCGAATGACGAAGCGCTCGTCGTGAACATCCGGTCGCAATCGGCGGACTATATCGGCACGACCGTGACCTCACCCTGGCTGATAACGCGCGATTATATCGACCATTCGGGTAGCCGGACGAACAGGCAGTCGCACCAGAATCCGAACGGCTCTTACACCTATATAGTGAGTAGCCAAGATCCGGGGGTAGCGAACTGGCTGGATACGGGCGGTCTGCTTGATGGCGGCATGACACTGCGCTGGGAGGGGATGAACGCGCCGGAGGCCAAACTCGATGACGCTATAACGAGCGTGAAGCTCGTCAAGCTAACTGCTCTCCGCGCCGAGCTTCCATCCGGATTCCCTTCTATCAGCGCTACCGATAGACAGGCCGAAATGGTCGCTCGACGGAGGAATTATGAAACCCGCTGCGGAATACCTTGCCGTATTGAAGCGGGTTCTGAAGGGAATTGACGACAGACGTTTGAGCTGCCTCCTGGTTCGATTCAATCGACAGCACGGAGGCCTAAATGATTAACGCGGTGCCCCGTCATTTCGGAGGTGAACGATAAACAGGCCAGTCCGTCTGAAAACCCCGTAACGGATTCACGGATGGTTGCGTGTCCGGTATGATGGGCATGGGCTATATCGAAGGGCATTCGCGCGATCAGATGCTGCTGCTTCCGGCGTCGGTCTATGATTATGTGGCAGCCGACAACCCGGTGAGGGCCTGAAATGGTTCGACTTTCAGCCCTCAACGCTACAACATCGCGCCATACGGCGTGATATGGCCCATCAGGCCACGCCATCTGCACGCACCCGCCTCTTTCGGGGTCGTGATCGCTGCGCGATGAGTCGTCTTTGGAGCAATCAGCGCTCCACGTAAATCTGAAGCTATGTCTCGTTCAGCCCGGGCAGTCGCAATGGCATAACGAAATACCTGACTGGCCGTCGATCGCGCTCGAGTGGCAGTGTCATAACGCTTGGTCGCTTCAATTTTCTTGAGTGCAATCAGCAATTCATGCGCCAGACTCGGCTCCCGCTAGGCTCGACCAGGAGATAGAGGCCATCGCGGTCGCTCAGTTTGTACGGCTTGTCCTTTGGCTTCGCACGCGACACCCAGGCGGCTGTTAGCCCGGATTTCTGCCGCTTTCCTTCTGGCATGATGGTATTTCCCAACCGCTTGCTTGGGGCCTACCATCAAATCATCCATCATTCGGGTGAGATTTGGCGACACAGCCTCGACTGACTGGGTCAGTATACCAGAAAAAACGGCAGAAAACAGCCATTCGTGGGACGTTCTCGGACGTCGCTGGAAGGGCAAATGGAGGCCCGAGCCAACTTATAACCGGCTTTCGCCACCGTTCGCAGCGTGCCGCATTTCTGCCCCTGTTCCCTCTATGATCGCCTGACTTGTTCCGCATTCGTTCGTTGACGTTCGCCTGGACCCGCGCCATAATGAGGGAACGGATGAGGTTACGTCGTGGGCAAGCTTACTGCGGTTGGAGTTTCAAAGGCGAAGGCCGGGCGACATGCCGATGGCTCTGGCCTGTATCTGCTAGTCAAGCCCACGGGCGGAAGGTCTTGGCTCTTGCGGGTTCAGGTGGCGGGACAGCGCCGGGACATTGGTTTGGGCACAGTAGATGTTTCGGCGCGCAAGCCCTCGGTGCCAGGGCAAAACGATCCGCTGGACCATGTGCCCATCCTGGAGCGACGCCTTCTGTCACTGGCCGAAGCGCGCGAGAAAGCGGCTATCCTGCGCCGCATCGCCAAGTCTGGTCGTGATCCGGTTGCCGAGCGTGACAAGGATCGCCGTAGCAGCAGGACATTTAAGGATGCCGCCGAAGCATATAAAAGCAGCATGGCCGGGACTTGGAGCAAGCAACATGCCGACGCTTTTATCAATTCCCTGACAGAGCATGTGTTTCCCCAGATTGGCGCAAGGGCGGTCGATCAGATTGACGCGGCTGCGATGCGCGATGCGTTGTCGCCGATCTGGACGACCATCCCGGTTATGGCTGGGAAACTACGCCAGCGTATCGCTAGCGTGTTGAACTATTCCAACAGCGAGGGGTGGCGGACGACCGAGGCACCGTTGCGGGCGCTATCCTTCATGCTTGGCGATCGGCCCGCTGGTGGGAATTACCCTGCTATGCCCTTTGATGAGGTGCCCGCGTTCGTCGCTACGCTTCGGGAGGATACCGAGACGATGGGTAAGATGGCGCTCCGATTCCTGATCTTCACTGCGGCTCGGTCGGGCGAGGTGCGCAAGACGACGTGGGCCCATATCGACTTGCCGGGTAAGCTGTGGAACCGCCCTGCGGTACTGATGAAGGGGCGCAAGGCTAAGGCCCACAGCGTCACTCTCAACGACCATGCGGTAGCCGTCTTGGAACGTGTTGCTGTTCTGTCTGGTGACGATCCTGACGAGCTTGTGTTTCCCAGCACCAAGGGGAAGCCGCTCAGCGACATGACCATTTCCAAGATCATGCGTGACAAGGGGCTACCCTATGTTCCGCACGGGTTCCGGTCGTCGTTCCGCGATTGGGCGGCTGAACGTATGCCTGCGATTCCTGATCCGGTGGCGGAGGCCGCACTGGCGCATGTTGTGCCGGACAAGGTGATCGCGGCCTACAAGCGGACGACCTTCCTCGAATTGCGTCGCGACCTGTTGGATGGATGGGGCGAGTTTTTGTCCATGCCGAACAATGTCGTCCGGCTGGCAGAAGTCGGATGACGGCCCCCGATTGGCAAATGGCCCGAAAGGCGCGCCACATTGACCGGTTTGGCCGCCCAAGGGGGGAAAACATCATCATTTACGCGGCTAAGGGATTGATCCCGGCCCGTGCGGCCCATGTAGAAGGTGCCGTGTGGGAAAGGGACGATGCTGGTCGCACCCTGGTTCCGAAGGAATTTTGGCAAGCGACGCTCAGACTCGCAGGTAGCGAATTTCGGAACTGGCCGGGTAACTGCTTTCGTTATCGTGGGGCGGTGGGTGCATCAGGATATCCTAATCCCATTGAAGTGATAGGCGTCGAATTTGATCTCACCGAGGCCCGTAAGTTTTTGGGACTGTCAGGCCCGAAGGCCGAGCCTTCTATTGCCCCCGATACTCTCAAAAGTCGGGGAGGCGCGCCGCGCGAAAGCGAAAAATGGGATGCCGTCGTGGTAGCACTGGTGCGGATGGCAAATGACGGTCGGCTAGATCGCTCTTTGGATAGCCGTTTCAAAACTCGGGCTGCGCTGCGTCAGGCGATCCTTGATGATGTTGCGGTCGCCAGATTGGATGTCAAAGATGAAACAATTAAGCCGTTGATCGCCAAAATATTTCAGGAAATGCTCGGGTAGGTGAAAACTAGGTTTTCACCTGTTTTCACCGGTTAGTACCCCGACGCGCCCGCGATTTGGGAGCAAATAAATCCTCGTTCCGCAGCGGGCCACTGTCCGCCGCCACAGAACGAGGATGGACGCATGACCAAGATTACCGCAACCGTGAAGGAGGCCTGCGAAATGTCGGGCCTGGGCAAAACCAAACTTTATGAGTTGATGAGCGAGGGGAAGCTTGAGACTTCCACCGTTGGCCGTCGCCGGTTGGTGAAGGTTGAAAGCCTTCGCGCCCTAATCGCCGCGTGATCGACCATGGCAACATCGGCAAGGGCCGCGTCGCCCGTTAAGACGCGAAAGGCCTGCACCGCGCCAACGGTGCAGGCCTGCACGAATTATTCCAACAACGACATTCACAATTATAGCCTCTCGGCCCTCAGGCGGCAATGGCTCGACCTGCGCATTCCAGTCGCAGGGTCTTTGGGCGACCTGATCGCCTCCTTGGCTTTCGGGGAGGGGCGCATCGATGACTGACGCTCCCTTTATCGACGCAAGCTCTGCCGCCCTCGCGCTGCTCAACAACGGCGAACGGCTGACCCGCAAGGCCGGGTCCTTTCTCGGCCAGACCGCCGTCGATCCGACGCCGCTCACCCCCGCGCAATCCGAATGGTTGGCGACGCTGCTTGAGCGCGCCGGGCTTCCTCCGATCGCAGGAGACGAACATGAGTGATTATCCTCATCATCCGGGCGCGTACCCGGTCGATACATCGCTGGCCGGGGCGGACTTCATCGCCCCCTCGGTCCCACTGCTCCAACAGAAAATCCTGGGTGTGCTGGCCGATGTCGGCGAACGCGGTGCCACTGGTGATGAGATTGCCGAACGCTTGGGGTGGGAACGCTTTCGCGTTCGCCCACGCACGAGCGAGCTTCGGATCAAGAAATCCATTGTGGACAGCGGCAACCGTCGCCCCAGCCAGGCCGGCGTCGCCTCGATCGTCTGGGTGCTGCCTCAATATGCCCAAGCCGGGGAGATTGCTCATGTGTAAGGTGATCGCCTTCCCCGGTGTGAACCTGGCAGCCCGGATCGCCCGCATTGAACCATCCGGTGATAACGGCATCGTTCATGTCTGGCAGACGGGTCCCGGTCAGTTCGAAATCGGTCACGAAAGCCGGTCGGGTAGCAGTTGGGGGCATTTCGAGACGTTCGACAATCCCGGTGCTGCCGTCGCAGGCGCACATCGTCTCAACCGACGCCTGCTCGGGGGAGAGTGCGAGGTGTTCGTGCCCGCGGCGATCCGGGCGCTCTTGCCGAAAGGCGGTGCAGCATGAAGCGGTCGTTTTCCTATTCCCCCACTGAGCGCCATCGTGATTCCGATATGACCAGCGATGCAATCCCCGACTTCATTGCGGCAATGGAAGCGGCGGGCGTCCGTCCGGTCGAGCCGATCGCTGACCGTCTCGGGGCCGGCCTGGTCCGGTTTGCTTGCGAAGGCGACGGCAAGGGCAAGCTCAACGGCTGGGCCGTTCTACATCTCGACGGTTGCCCTGCTGGCGCGTTTGGCAACTATCGGCTGCAGGTGTCAGAGAAGTGGCGGGCTGGTTCGGTCGAGCGTCTGACGCCAGCGGAGCGGCGCGAACGTGCGGCTCAGTATCGAGCGGAGCGGGATCGGCGGGAAGCCATCAAACTTGCCGAACATCAGGAATCGGCGGAGCGGTGCCGGATGCGATGGGACAATGCTAGTCCTGCCGACCCGGCGCATCCCTATCTCGTGAGGAAGCATGTCGCTGGGGAGGGCATCAGGCAGAACGGCAATCGCCTGCTTGTCCCGATGTTCGACGCGGACGGGGCGCTGTGGAATCTCCAGGCTATTGCACCTAATGGCTCCAAGCGCTTCACTAAGGGTGGTCGCCAGCGGGGCTTGTCCTGCCTGATCGGCCAGCCCGACGCGGTGCTGATGATCGGTGAGGGCTTTGCCACCTGCGCTGCGGCGCGCCGGGCAACTGGTCATGCGGTTGCGATGGCATTCAGCGCCAAGAACCTGACGCCCACGGCGCTGACGATGCAGGCGGCCTATCCGGATTGTGATCTGGTGATCCTCGCCGACGACGATGCGCACCTGATCGACCATCCGACAATTAAAATGAACGTGGGGCTGGAAGCTGCTCGCGCCGCTGCACTGGCAGTTGGCGGGTGCGTTGCTGTGCCGCCTCGGGAGGCAACCATATGACCAAGACAGCTACAGCTCGCGATTTCGCCGATGTCGGTGACGATAGCGCAATCCGCTCCGCGATCGGCGGAGCGAAGGCCCCGGTAATTTCCCTGATGCCCGACATGGATGTTTTGCGCGCCGGTCGTCGGCCTGCCGTCCCCATGCCATCCGACCTGTTCGGCGGTGCGTGGCAGTTGGTGTGTGACGTTGCGGAAGGATCGGGCGCGCCGGTCGATTATGCTGCCATAGGTTTCATATCCTCCTGTGCCAGCCTGATCGGGGGCAAGCGGCGCGTCCGTCCCTACAAGGAAAGTCCGTGGTCGGAACCGTGTATCCTCTGGATGGGCGCGGTCGGCGATCCGTCCTCCAAGAAGTCCCCGGCGCTCGACGCGATCACGGGGCCGCTGCGTGCGATCGAGGCCGACCATGCCGTCAATCATCAAACGCGGATGCTTGGCCATTACGCCGATGTTGAGCGCGCGAAGGTTGAAAAGCAGGCTTGGCAGAAAGCAGTAGAAGGTGCCCATAAGGAGGGGTTGGGTACGCCGTCGATGCCAGAGGCGGCGGAAGAGCCGGATGAGCCTCAGCGCCGTCGAACGATGATCATGGATGCCACGCCCGAAGCCGTGGGGGCGATCCTTGCTGCCAATCCGGTAGGCACCTTGCATTTTCGCGACGAGTTGGCGGGCTGGTTGACAAGCTTCGACCGCTATTCGCCGGGGGGGCGTGAGTTTTGGCTGGAGGCCTATGGTGGGCGCTCCTTCGTGATCGACCGCAAGGGCACCAAAACGGCCTTGTCGATCCCGTTCAACGGCGTCTCGGTTCTGGGCGGTATTCAACCCGAGAAGATGGCGGCCGCGCTGCTCGGCACAGTCGATGATGGTCTGGTCGCGCGCTTCCTGTGGGCCTGGCCCGAGCCAGCTCCCTTTCGCCGGCCGCGCCAGTTGGCAGATATCGGCAACCTGGAAGCGATCTATCGCCGCCTCGATGGCTTGATGTGGGGCAACGACATGGCGGGTGGAAACGTCGCGATCACGATACCGCTCACGCCGGAAGCCTCTGACATATTTGAGGCGTGGGGGCGATCAAACAGCCGGGGCGTGGAGGACGCGGGTGCGCTGTACAAATCTTTCTGCGGCAAGCTGGAAGGTGCCGTGCTGCGTCTCGCCCTCACGGCAGAATTGATGGGCTGGGCTGTGTCGGGCCAAGGCGACGAGCCCAAGGCGGTGACGGCCCGCACTCTCGCCGCCGCAGCCGAATGGGTGGATGACTATGCTAAACCCATGGCGCAGCGCGTCTATGGCGATGCATCCCTCCCCGTGGTCGAGCGTGATGCCTCGATCCTGGCCCGCTATATCCTCAAGAACCGTTTCGACAGGATCAACAAGCGCGACCTGAAACGCTCTCCCCACAAGTCGCATCTGCCGACCATGCGTGCGGCTGGCCCCATGGATGAGGCGATCCTGTACCTATGTGATGCGGGGTGGCTAATCGACATCGGCTCGCGGGAGAGTGGCAGCGGTGGGCGCAAGAGCGGCGATTATCTGGTTAACCCTGCAATCTACGGAGGCTCGTAATGGGACGATGGTTGGACCTCGCGGAACAGATGCAAACGGGCAAGGGGGGTGAGGACAATAGGGACGATAGGGACGATAGGGACGATAGGGCTTCCAGAGCGGCTAATGTCCCTATTGTCCCTAACGTCCCCGCTTCTGATCCGCGTGAACTGCTTGATCAGTGGGAGGCAGGCGTGGCCTCGCTCGATCCGGACAAGCCGCTCGGTGGATATGATCGCGACCGCTGGTGCCGGATTGTCCGCGACTGCGACAACCTTGTAGCCGACTTCGGAAAAAGCGCCGCGGCGATGGGGTGGTCTTCGCTCGATCTGTTCGGGTTTCCCGCGCAGGGCGTCGCCGGGGTCAATCTTGGGGGGCTGGCCTGGCAGGTCGATGGTGGCCGGGTCATCTGCATGGACGAAAACTGCGCGACGTATCGGCTGGCATTCGCCGACGCGACGACGCGCTTTGCTCGGGGCTGGATAGGGTGCGTGGGCGAGTCATTCGTCCCCGTGTGGGAGTTGGCTTACCAATAAAATAACGGAAAAAAACTCAGAAGCCGCGCATCTTACGCGGATTTTGTGAGATCTGCTCCGTTGAGCAATAAGGCAGAATTGGGCAGCAATACGCGCGCGGCGTAAAATGGACAGCCTAAAATAGGCCTGAATAGGGGTATGGCCCCCGTGCGGGCCGTCAGTGTTCTAAAGTAGAGCCGTATAGAGTCCTCCATAAGGAGAAATCCCTCCGACTTCAGTCGGATACTGGATTCAGCCCCTTACCATGATCCTGCCGGCGTCGGCTGGTCAGTCCTTCATACGGCGGTGGCAGGATGCGAGGCCACAAGCACAACCGACCCAATTCAGGATTATGCGTCAAGAGGTGTGGAGAACGCAGATTGCGGCATTTGAAAAACAACCGACATCAATCAAACGTCAGTCGCGGGTTATGGCCACTATGCGCTCCTGGTCGGGCGGGCAGGGGGCTAGCATCCAATGAATGAAGAAAGCCCCGGTCCTTTCGAACCGGGGCACTTTGCAGGCCTGATGACCCAGGCAGCAGCCTATTCGCCTTCGCTGCCATGTCCCAAATATTGGCAGTCAGAGACTAACTGGTGGCGCAGCCGTCATCGCCGGCCATACATCGGTCCTCGCTGTCGTCCTCATCGGGATCGGCGATCGGACAACCTGCATAGCCCAGCCAGAGGGCATTCTGTGGGTGGAAATCATCCTCCCCCAGCAGGCCGTCTAGTTCTTCGCCATCAGGCTCCACGTCGGGATCGCCGTCGATGTTGTCTATACGGTCGATTGCGTGCTGTACTAGGCGCGCTAACGCCGGTCGCGGCAAGGATGGGATTACCGCCAGCATTCCTTCCAGCGAGCCGCCAGCAGCGGCGCGGCGGCGGTCGCGTGTTCGCCTCCAGGCCCGCTCGTGGCGAGGGTGGCGGCGTGCCATTGTGGGAGCATGGCTAGCCATTTGTCCGCCCTCCGTCCAACTGGTCAAGCAAGCAGACGATCCGATCGCGTGTCCCTTGTCTGATCCTGCGCCCCGCCCGAAGCTGGAAGATGAGGTTAGGATCGCTGGCGGCTTCGCGCCCGAACCTGGTTTCGGTGAGGCCGTGGGCGTCGATTGCACGACCGATGCGGGGCAACAGGTCGGTTGCTGGTGCAGAGCCTCCAGTCGGCATCGCCAGGCGGTTCTGGGGGCGCGCAGGCGTAAAACGCAGGGACAGGATAGGCTTGCGCCGCCTCGGGGCTGGCACGTAGGCCAGTGCTGCATAGTTCTGGCGATAGGCGATCATGACAGCGCCTCCCAGTTCTTGCCCGGCAGACAGCGCGCGAAGTTGTCCAATACCGTTGCCGCCCCCTGATTGCCGTTCAGCGAGGCGACCTGCATCGTCCGGTGTATGGCTTGTTGCTTGTCGTGGGGCAGCTGGACGAGGACCGACAGGACGAGGGCCATGATGGCGTCGGGACTGGGTGCCCCGCCCTCCGGCGACGGCTTGGTGACGCTGGCGACGTTTTCCGGGATGGCGTCCCCCCGCAGCAGCATTCGGGTCAACGAGACATTGCCCATCGCCTCCATGCTGTTGGACTTGCGGACCCGGCCCTTGTTGACCTTTGGCATGGTTATGACCGATGCCCTGCTCATAGCGGCGGTCATGCTCATGCCCTCTCGCTCAGGCGTCGAACGTCATCAAAAAACGGCTCGACATAGGACAGGGCGTAGGACGGCGTTGAGTCCCCGCATGCGGTTGGACCAAACAGCATGTCTAGCTTCCACAGCATCGCCTGCCTATGGGGCGCAGGAATAGAGAGCATATGGTCCATGGCGAGATATTCCGCCTCGTCCAAAGCCTCCTGCCGGTCGAAAGCAACCGTGAAGCCGGTTGCCTCATCGGCGCGGCGAAAGGTGTCCCGGAAAGCGGCGATGGAATCCAAGTCCTCGCGCATCCCCTGCCGTGCTCGCTCGCCATTCCACCATTTCCCTTCGCCAGCGAGGAAGTCGAGCCAGGTCTTCTCCAGATCCATGTCATGGGCGACAAAACTGGCGGGCTGCCCGGCGAAGCTGAGCGGTTGCAGTTTGATCGACTCCAGGGGTGGCTTGATGGCCTGAAAGGCGTCGGCAGCGCGATCCATGATCGGTTGATGCGCGTTGGCTGCGGCCTTGGCGCGCTGGTATGCGAGCATTGCTGTTTCCCATTCAGCAGTGCTTGCGGGCACGGTCCCGGCGACGCTCTGGGCGACGGCAGGGATGGCAATCATGGTGGGTATTGTGGCGAGCGCGCGCATGACAGCGCGACGCGAAGTTGCTACTTCGTGCATAGCTTCAGTCCCTCTACAGCAGGGGTTGCGGTTAGGCCTGGGGGAAAGCTCGTAACTTTCCTTCAGGTCGCTACCGTGTTATCACGTCCACAATGAGCAAGCAAGATACTGTGATAACAAAGAAGCGAAAAGGCCCTGTCCCAACGGGAAAGGGCGTTCTCGTGGGCGTCCGCCTGCAACCCGCCGACCTCGCAGCCCTGGACGCGTGGATCGCGGCGCAGGGCGATCAGCCATCGCGGCCTGAGGCGGTTCGCACACTTATGCGCCTGGGAATGACGGCGCAGGCTACGTGAGCCAATTCTCGTTATATTCGATTGAGCATCGAGCGGAGCAAGATTCGGGAGACGCGTAAGTGGCCGAGGCAAAAAACAAGGCATGGATCTGGGGCTCAATGCGCCGCTGGAAGAACTGTATCAGTTCGATCGTCCCTATCCGGCTGAGCGGATGCTGGTGGATGCGACTCTAAACCTATGGGCCAAGAAGCCGGAGCTTCCGCCGAACACGGATATTCTGATCTAGCAACTTGTTTGGCGCGCCATAACACCCAAGATGTCAGCGCTGAAAATCGAATGCGTACATTGACTTGTTAATAGTTTCGCTCCCATCTGCAACGATCGGCACGGGGTTGCTGATTCTTTGGGGGGTTCCATGAAAGTATTTTCCAGCGCCATTCTGGGCGCTTCTCTGTTCGCCTGCTCGTCCGGCGCGCAGGCTCAGTCGACCGTGGCAACGGCTAGCGGGCCGGTCGCAACCATCGTGGTAACGCCTGCCGGAAACGTCCTTCGTTCGGGTACGCAGATCAGTCTGCGCACGAGCGAGCCGCTGACAACCGAAGGCAAGAAGCTTCGCATCGGCCAGCGTATCCAGCTCGAAACAGCAGAAGCGGTCTCGCTAAACGGACAGGTTGTGATCCCCGCGGGAAGCCCCGCGATTGGGGAAGTTACGGACGTGCGCAACAAGGGCATGTGGGGGAAATCCGGCCGCATCAACGCACGGGTTCTGTCTGTTCGTGCAAATGGCGTTCAGATCAGGCTGACCGGCCAGTTTGATGATAAGGGCACGACCGGAACAGCCGGCGTGGTCGCGGCGATTGCGTTCATCCCCATTGCTGGCTTCGTCACGACCGGGACAAGCGCGAAAATACCGCTCGGCTCGCCTGTGACCGGCTTCCTTGACGAGGATATCACCGTGGCGTTCGCTGCGACTCCCGCCGCCCCGACGATGGTCGTACCATCAGCCGCGCCCATCACGCCGAAGCCGACCACCGCTTCTCTAGTGGACCCCTCGCTGGTGATCAGCGCTAAGTAATTCGCACCGAGCGGGCGGCGGCAGCTGAAAGTCGCCCGCTCCACCTCACGAGCGGCAGCGCTTCCCGGCGTAGCGATCCCACCTGAGCACGACGCCCGTTCGGCTCATCGCACAATTTAGATTGCCCACGCCCGGCAAGTCGCACCACGCACCTGTTCTGTCGCCATGGGCAGGGCCGTTTGACACGCAGCGCATGGCAGGCGCGGCCACTAAGACATGGCCGGTGCGCGCTTCGCCTTTCGCCCCTCCCAAATACCGCACCAGTCGATCGCGCGCCTCGATCCCGCTTGCCTTCGGACAGGGATGTCCGGGTTTGCATGTGCCATCGATTTCGCGCGCCGCGATTCCAGCCAATCTGATCTTGGGTCCTTCCGCGCACCATATTGGCCCGTCTCCATCCCAAACGCGAATTGGCGTGCAACTGAACGATTGACCCGAGACGATGACGGCTGCGGCAAGGGCTAAGAGCATTACGAGATAAATCCTATCTGACGGGAAGTTGATCGACCTGCGCCGGTGTCGCGCGCGCATTCTTCGTTCGAGGGAGAGGCGCATGCTACGAGTCGCGGGGCTGACGCTATTGCTGACAATCGGATCGGCTTCACCTGTTTGTTACGGGCAACCATGCTGCAAGATATGTCACGCCGGGGAAGCGTGCGGCAACACCTGTATCGCGAGACAACGTCCGCCGTACACCTGGCGGCTGTGCCTGCAACGGCTAGAGCAGTCCATCCTGAATTGAGCGAATATCCTTGGTGCGGTATTCCAAAAGTGGTATTATGATACCTGTCAGGAGGCTGCTTATGTGTGATCATGTCCACAACAGCGCTGTTCGTTTTCGGGTCAATGATGCGCTGCTGGCAGCGGCAACGGCCAAGGCTCGCCGGGAAGGCATGAGTCTGTCCGAACTGCTGCGCCATGCCGTGCGCAACGAATTGCGCGACGCGTGATGAACGTGGTGTCCCTCCCAATTGACGCGAACGCTGCGATTGGCGTTGATCTGTCCAACGCCATCCGCTCGGCGGCGGCAGGCGACATCGCTGTGCAACGCCAGATGCGCGATGATTGCCTGGAAACCATGAGGCGCAGCATCGCACAGGGCTCAATAGCGGAAGCTCACGCATATGCACTTGAAGCGATGTTCTGGGCGCGGTTGGTCGCCAGTCACGGCACGGACGACGACGCCATGCTCCTGGCCGCTACGCTTGCCTATCTCGCTGAGTTTTGGGGATTCGATCAGGAGGATGCGCCGCTTGGAAATGACATGCTGAGCGAAGCGTTTTCGATCATTGATCGTGTTGCCTCCAATGGCAGTGAGGATGCGGCGTGCGCGCTCAACTTTATAGCGGGCGAGGTCGCGCCCCATATCCTCAAGCATGCAAGGGAGATGGTCGATGTTGGATGTTAAAGCAGGGCGTCACGGCCTATTCGATCCACCTCCCTACTACGGCACACCGGGTATTGGCGATGACTTGCCTCGGGCACAGCGCCAGAGCATCCCGACCGGCTTTTTCGGCAAAGGGGTAAGCGGTTCCCTTGCGCGTTCCACGGCGGGCGCAGACATCGGATCGGATGAAGGCCCTGCGCCTGTTTCACTGATGCCGTTGCATGCCGAGCTTCAGCGGCCCGGCATGCCGTCTGTGCAACCCGTCGATGCTTCGCTAACCAAGGGCGAAGGCTTCTTTTCGTCGCAGGGCGGTTGGCGTGATCTCGTCGGGGCAATTAGTGATGGTTTGGCTGGCGCTGCTGGCATGCAACCGACCTACGGCCCTGCCAAAATGCGCCAACGCCAGCAGCAGTCGGAATGGGAGCGGCAGGATTCTATCCGTCAGCAAGACCGGCAGTGGCAAACCGACGATCGCGACTGGAAGGCCAAGCAGCCGGACTATTTCAATTCGGGCAAGGATCGTGTGTCGTTCAATCCGACCACTGGGGAAGCTAAGGTCGTCTATGATGCGCCTGAAGATTTCCAGATCTATGCCGACCTGCTTGGCCTAGCGCCGGGCACCGACGAATATGACGCGGCGGTGCAGGATTATGTCCTGAGGTCCTACGGCCCGACTGCGCAGGATGGCCGCGTCGATCTGGAAAACGTGAGGCAGGAAAATCGCGTAGGGTTGGAGGGTGTCAGGCAGGGTAACCGGATGGCTCTTCGGCAGACGCCTACCTATAGCAACCTGCTTCCTCGCGCCCCGGCTGGTGGCGGGGGCGGCGGCGGAGGTGGTCGTCCCCCGCGCACTACCGGGAATGTCTATGCGCCGATCCTTGCAAAAATGGCTGCTGGTCAGACGCTCACGCCTGCCGAACAGAAGGTGATGTCCTTCTATGGGCGTGGTGGGCGAAGCGGCAGGGGCGGCACCGGGGCGGGCACTGTCGGCCTGCCCGTCATGAAAACGCCGGGTGAAGCAAACCGACTACCAAAGGGGACGAGATACCGCACGCCCGATGGTAAAGTGATGGAGCGCTAAGATGGCAGGGGAACAATGGCCCGGCACCCTCTCGCCGGAGTCTCCGGCGGGGGCCGAGTGGCCGGGACGGGAAGATGCGCAGAGCACTATCGCGATACCACCGCCTGGCATGTTCGGAAAGGTCAGCAAGGCTGGCTCGGCTTCCTTGAAAGCCACGGGCCAAGCCCACGACGGCGACACTTTCCGTCTGAACACGGGCCAGAATGCCCGGCTCTACGGCGTCGATGCCTTTGAGCTGGATCAGGAGGGGCGTAAGGGCGGTCAGATGCTCCCGCTCGGCCGCGACGCCCGCGATTACCTTGAGGCCAACATCAGCCCCTCAAGCAACGTCGAAGCGACGGGGGGCTTTACCTATGGTCGCCCTGTAACGTCTCTTGAAACGCGCGGTAACGATGTGGCGAGGGGACTGATCTATACCGGCAATGGGCTGGCAGCGCCGCAGTATCTCCAGGGTGATGCCCGGCTGGGCGCGTATATGGAGACGGAACGGCTCGCGCGCCTCAATCGCCGCGGCGCTCACGCCAGCCAGTTTCAGGACCCCGCCGACCATCGCGCGGGAAAGCCTGACCCCTGGGCGCAGGCGCAGCTCGGCGAATATGGCAATGCGGACGCGCTGTTCTTCGATGATGCCACGCCGTTTCAAGGCCTTCGCCCGGAGATCGCGAAGGGCTATCTGGCTGTCGTGTCGGACCCCTCCAGCACGGCGGAAGACATCAAGGCCTATGCCGCGCGCAATGGCTTCCAGATTGATGAAAGCGACATCGCCGATTTCCTTTCGGATCGGGCGAAGCCAGGCGTCACAGTAGAACAGTCGATCCCCTACAAACAGCTTCCCCGCGTCATTACTGATCCGGGGGACGGTATTGTGGGCGCTGCGGGGCGCGGGCTCGCGGACCCGATCAACATGCTGGACGAAATGGGCGGGCTGGTGGACTCGCTTGGGCTGACGGAAGGCCGGGAAAATATCTGGGATAGCGATCGACGCTTTGGCGATGTCCTCTGGAACAACATCGACCAGAACCGGGCTATCCTCGCTTATGATGACCAAAATCATCCTGTTGCCCGTTTCGGCGGTCAGCTTGCCAGCGGGCTCGCAATTCCCGGCGCATCGATGCAGGGCGTCGGCCTGGCTGCGGCGCGGAAGGTCCTTCAGGCGGGTGGCACGCGCCTTGCTGCCAAAGAGGCGGCGGAAGCGGCGGTCAGATCGCGACTTGCTTCTGGTGGTGCTGTGGAAGGCGGGCTGGCGGGGTTCGGGGCGGGCGAGGGCAGTTCGCTGGACCGTCTTCCCGGTGCTGGCGTCGGCGCGGCCGCGGGCGGAGCGCTGGGCTATGGTTCGGCGGCGCTGACCCAGGCGCTCGGGCCGGTGGGGCGTTCCGCCATCGATCGCGTTCGGGGTCGTAAGGCGACTGAGACGGTGCTGGATCAGGCTCCGGGACTGGGCGTGGATGAGACGGTTGGTGCGGTGCCTGTGCGGGGCTTGGAGGCTCCCTCGGCCACACCTCCGCATCTGTTGGAAATGGCCAGCGCAGGCGCAGATGTGGTGCCCTCGATCTCGTCACCGCGCGTCGTGGATCGGATCAACGATCGTGCCCGCCCTATGCTTGATCCCGCTAGCGATATGCAGCGCATGGCGCGGGCGGAGCGTGTGCACCCAACTGATGTGCTGCCGCTCCCTTCAAATGTGGTTGCGTCGATCGATGAGGCTGTGGGCATTGCCAAGGGCATGTATGCCCCGGTCAAGCCGCTGAACGAAGCGGATGAGCTTGCAGCCCGTTCCGTCCCGTCTCCCGTGGATAGCACGCGCACCCTGCCCAAGCGGGGGCCGCTCGACCTGCTGACGTTCCTGCGCACCAGGGGTGGCATGATCGACCAGCGCGGAGAGTTACGCGCCATGGGCATCGACAACGCCGGGCGCGACCTCGACTTTGCCAAGGGTGAACAGCGCTTTGGCAAACTGGTTGATGATGAGCGCGGAATGACACTGGAAGATGCGGCGCGGGTAGCGTGGGAGGAAGGCTATTTCCCCGACCATGTGGAGCGGCCAACGATCTCTGAGTTTCTGGACACCGTAAACAATACGAACAGGGGCGTAAGCCGCGCCTTCCGGCCCGACGACCTCGAGGAAGTGGATGCATTCAATGCCGCGCGTGGTCAGCGTCTTTCCGTGGAGAAGGCCCGCGATGATGGCGCGCCCCTTGTGGCGGATCGCAGCGAACCTGCAACGCTGGATGACATCGAAGCCAATGCGCCGCCCGTGTCGGCATATGAAGAATGGGGCGAGAACGCGCCTGACTTTGCGGGGAATATCCGCCTCGGCAATCTGGACAGTCCTCAGAACATCAAGCGCGCGCTGGCCGTCACCGATCAGCGCGCCGGGGGTTTCGACGCTGCACGGCGCGGGCGCATCCGGCAGGCAGAGACGCAATCGCTGGCCGATGATCTGGGCATGACCCCTGCGCAGCTTCTGTCCCGGCGCAAGGGTCAGGCGTTCAATGCGGAAGAGGCGCTAGCCGCCCGGCAGATACTCGCGAAGTCCGGCAATGAGCTGGTCAACATCGCCCGTCGGCTTCAGCGCGAAGAGCGGCCAGGGGACGAGGCCTTGGCTGCGTTCCGCCAAGCATGGGTTCGCCATGTCGCCATCCAGGAGCAGATCGCCGGGGCGACGGCAGAGGCGGGACGGGCACTGGCGCAGTTCCGGATGATGGCTGATGGTCGGCGGGTCCGGGGCAGTGTGCTGTCGAGCCTGCTGGAAGGATCGGGCGGCGGTGATCGGCTGAAGAAGGCCGCTGACATTATCATTGAGCATAGCGACACGCTGGGAAGGATGAACCGCCAAGCTGAGAAGATGATGCGGCCCAAGTGGCTCGACAAGGTGAATGAATACTGGATCAATAGCCTGCTCTCCGGCCCGCAAACGCATGTGGTCAATTTGCTTTCGAACACGATGACGGGTTTGGCGCAGATTCCCGAACATGCCCTCGCGGCGGGTATTGGCGGCGTTCGGAATGCGGCCGGGCGCGGCAAAGTTGTGGACCGGGTGTTGTTCTCCGAACTGGGCGCGCGATCGATTGGCTTGTTACAGGGGGCCCGGGAGGGGCTGCGGCAGGCAGGGCGAACTTTCCGCACCGGTGAATCCTCTGACTTTGGCGGCAAGGTTGAGACCCGCACGCAAGACGCGATAGGCGGGGTTGCGGGTAAGGTGATCCGGACACCCACGCGCTTGCTGTCGGCATCGGACGAACTGTTCAAGGGAATGGCACGCCGGATGGAACTGGCAGGGCTGTCGATCAGGAAGGCAGATGCCGAAGGCCTGACCGGGGAGGAGGCTAAGCTGCGCGCAGGCGAGCTACTGGCCAATCCCACCGATGAAATGCTGGATCAGGCTTTCGATTATGGCCGTTACGTCACGTTCCAGCGCCCGCTTGGTTCATTCGGTCGGTTTGTTTCCGCAGCAACGAACAGCGCGCCGGGGCTGAAGTTCGTTATTCCCTTTGTCCGGACGCCGACCAATCTTTTGAAGTTCGCGATCGAGCGTTCGCCCGCCGCGCCGCTGCTCGGTGAAGTCAGGGCTGAGTTCAAAGCCGGGGGAGCGCGCCGCGATCTGGCATTGGCGCGCGTGATGGCCGGGACCGGCGTTGGCGCGCTTGTGGCTCAACTTGCTTCGCAGGGGCTCGTGACCGGCGACGGTCCCGCTGACGAGAAAGCCAGGGCGCTGCTCCAAGCTGATGGATGGCAACCCTACAGCATCAAAATCGGCAACAAGTATATCAGCTATCAGCGGCTTGATCCGTTCGCGACCACCATGGGTGTTGCGGCCAATCTGGTCGACTTGCAGAGCCATATGACCGAGAAGCAGCAGGAGGACATCGCTACTTTGCTGGTTGCGTCCGTCATCAAGAACATGTCGGATAAGACCTGGCTGTCTGGATTGAGCGATGCGATCGAGGCGGCCAAAGAGCCTGAGCGGTCTGCTGGAACCTTCATTAAAAAGCTGGTCGCGTCCGCTACGGTCCCAGCCGGGATCGCGCAGGTCGCTCGCACCGTTGATCCGACGTTGCGGGAGGCCGAGGGCATTCTAAATGCTGTTCGCGCTCGCATTCCCGGCATGTCGAAGTCATTGCCGCCTCGCCGCGATATGTGGGGACAGCCGATTACGGGGGAGGGCGGGCTAGGCCCGGACATCCTGTCGCCTATCTGGCAGTCGACGCGCGGAAATGGTGCCGTCAATAACGCGCTACTCGATCAGGGCTTGCGGGTGCCGGGGTTCGCGCGCTCCAAGGACATGACGGCGCAGCAATACGGGCAGTTCAGGGAGGAAGCGGGAGCGCTCAGCTACAACGGAATCCAGCAGTTAGTTGGTTCGCCGGGCTGGACCGAGTTGCCGCTAGAAGATCGGCAGGCAGAAATTGACGGGCTGGTGAGGGTGTCGCGCAAACAGGCCAAGACCGGGCTGTTCGGTCATGTGGCCACGTCAAAGGCAGAGGGCGCGGCCTGGCCGGGCGTTCCGGTTCAATAGCCATTCGATACGGTGCTGGAATGTTCGCGATGGCAGCCATCAGGCCGGCCATCGTGGTTGGGTCCACCATGAGAGAGGGGCATCGGGAGGGTGATCCGCAAGGAGGCTAAGGGAACGTGCTGGCGGGGCAGCCTTGATTTTACCCATCTAGGAGCGGACCAGGTATTTCTAAATGTCTTGGATTAATGCGGCTCGCTAACATTCTCGGAATGTCATTTTGTTATATTGGCGGTCAGCAGTCCGAAACCGTTGCAGGTCGCAGGGTGCGCCTTACCCTGCTCGTATGACACGATGAGGAAACTCGTAGCCTCGCATTCTATATCCATTCCAGTCAGTTTCACTGTCTAACCGACGTTTGGCATCATGGGATAATTGTTTCAGTTTTTCAGCATCTTGCTGCGCCTGACGGAGGAATGTCTGGTCAGCCATTTCTGTCTCCCTGAGGCTATTCAACTATGTCGCCCTTATGAATCATCGACGCTAATTCCGCAACCCAGCCCGAGAGATTTTCCTCTAAGCCAAAATTGCTAACGCCTA